>JAZUDQ010000033.1:0-37592 GCA_045639745.1 Lachnospiraceae bacterium
CTATACGGGCTATTGTTTTGTGGTGATTCAATTGTACTGGTTATTTAGGGGGTAGTCACTTTTTTTGTGTAAAAACAAGTGATAAACCTTGAAAATAGAGGATTTTGAAAGAAAAAAGGAGTGTCAGATTTGACACTACCGTAAAAATAATGGGGGAAAATAAATGAGAATTCTATTGATAAGACCTCATTTGAACAAAAAGGTTACAACAGTAAAAAATATGATGTTTGGTGAACCTCTTGGATTGGAATGCGTGGCTACCATATGTAAAGATCTTAATCATGAGGTGTTCCTTGCCGATTTCATGGCGGAATCCAGGTTTAATTTGAAAAAATATCTAAAGAAATACAAGCCTGACATGGTAGGTATTTCTTCGCAGTGTGCTGATATAACCAATACACTGTATCTTGCCGAAAAGGTTAAAAAATATAAAAGAAGTATTGTTGTTACTGTCGGAGGAATTCAGGCATCTCTTTCACCGGAGGCGTATTTTTGTCGTAATGTGGATTATGTCTTTAAAGCAACAACAAGGGAAAATTACAGGCTTCTGCTCGAACAGATTGAGAATGATACCGATGAGGAAATAATGGGAATTTATGCAAGAAGACGACTTTTTCAGTCTACGCTTGAAGCTTGTACCAATGAGTATGTAAAACCCGATAGAGAACTGGCTTCAAAATACCGTAAACAGTATAAATATTCGGGATATCAGCCTTATTCAACATTGCAGACATCCTATGGTTGTCGCAATAAATGTAAATTCTGTATACGACGAACCATTGAAGGTTCTTTAAATATGCGTCCGATTAATGAGGTTGTGGATGAAATAGAGGGAATCAAAGAAAAAAATATCATGATCTGTGACAGTGATTTCCTGATAAGTGAGTCAAGACTTATAGAGTTCTGCGATATGCTTGAAAAGAGAAACATTCATAAGATTTTTATCTGTTACGGAAGTGTTAACAGCATTCTTGAGAAAGAATCTCTGTTTGAAAGACTTCATAATAACGGAATCAGGGCAGTTATTGTAGGGCTTGAGAGCCACAGTAACGAATGGCTCAAAAAATATAATAAATCGGCCACTATCGAAGATAATTTTAAGGCGGTGGGCATATTAAAGAAAAACGGAATTGCTACCTGGGGTTCGTTTATTCTTCATCCTGATTTCTCTAAACAGGACTTCAAGGATCTGGCACGGCATTTAAAAGAAATTAAACCTGAGATGATATCCTTTACTCCGTTTGTCCCGCATTTCCTCAGTGAATTTTATGATGAATACAAGGACAGGCTTATATATCCTAAGGATGATTACGAAAAATACAGCTTCGGAGATGTTGTTGTATATCCTTCAAAGATGAGTTTAAGGCAGTATAACCTACAAATAATCAAACTCGGAATTCCCGCTAATTTTAATAAAACAACGATAAAGTACAGCTTAAAGGAATTTCCGTTAAGTCATAATATAAAACTAATGTTTAGCTTTAATTTAATTATAAAGAATTATACAAGAAGCATTATAATGGGAAAAATGAAATGAGAGACCACATTACAATATATCCGGGATTCGACAAATCGGGTAACCCGGAACGATACGGGAGTATAACATTGTATCTCGGAGAAGTCGTATCAATTGTCGGACATACGGGAAGCGGCAAGACGATGCTGATATCGGATATTGAGCAACTGTCACAGGGAGACAGTTCTTCCGGAAGAAAAATATTAATCGATGATTCAATCCCCGAGTATGAGAATAGATTTAATCCCGAAAAAAAAGAGATTGCAATGATTACGCAGAATACAAAATGTGTATCGGATCTATCGGTTGAAGATTTTATTTCAATACATGCAGAAGCACGTATGCTTGATAATCCGACAGCGGTAGATGAAGTTGTATCACTTGCAAATGTATTTACGGGAGAATTTATTCGAAGAGATTCGAAAGTTACCGAACTGTCGGGAGGTCAGACAAGAGCGTTACTGTTCGCAGATGCTATTCTGATCGGTGCTTCGCCTATTATCCTGGTAGACGAAATTGAAAATGCCGGAATCAATAAAGAAGCAATTCTTAAACATGTTAAGGATAAAAACAAACTTATTATTTTTGCAACACACGATCCGGGAATTGTTCTTCAGACTCAGAAACGTATACTGATGAAAAACGGTGCGGTAAGTGAAGTGATAGTCCATGATGACAAAGATGATGACGTGCTTTCTAAAATAAAAGAAGCAGACCGGATTATCAGGACGGTTCAGGAAAATATCAGAAACGGAAACGATTTGAGACTTAATCTTTAAGGAGCGGTACAAATATGAAACTGTTACTTGTCGGAGGACCTCCGTCTACCGGAAAAACCACACTTATTCAGAGGATAATTGAGGCAAGAAAAGACAAATATAAAATTGCTTACCTTAAAATGGATGTTGTATCCGCATATGAAGAGGAATTTATCAGAAACAAATATGATATTCCTTCAAAAACCGTATATGCGGGAGATTTGTGTCCGGATCATGCGGAAGTAATGATACTCAGTGATGCTTTTAAATGGGCTTCCGAATGTGGATGTGATTTGTTAATTATTGAAAGCGCCGGGCTCTGCCTCAGATGTTCACCGTATCTTACACAGGGTGTCGGAGTTGTTGTATTAAGTATGCTTTCGGGGCTTCATTCGGTTGATAAAATGAGACAGCTCATTACTTTTGCGGATGTGGCGGTCTTAACAATGAATGATCTTGTGTGCCAGGCCGAACGTGAAGTTTATATTAAAAAGATTAAGAATTCTTTTGCGGATCTTAAGGTTATTGAAACCAATGCTCTTCAGGGAATTGCGGTCGAATATCTGTGTAATATTATTGACGGTTCCGAAGATATTAATGAGGATACAATAGAGTTAAAGGGAAATCCGCCGTTGGGAACCTGTACGATATGTATAGGCAGCAAAAAAATCGGTTGGAAAAATCATTACGGAGTTGTAAGACAAATAGACAGTAATGTAAGCGATTTTATGTACAGGGGGGACTGAAGTGAATTCTGACAGAAATTGTGGCCTTTGCGGTCAAAAGACTTGTGCCGATTTTAGGAAACTTCTTGAAGAGGGGCTTATTTCACGACAGAATTGTCCGTTTGATAATAAAATAAGCACCGAAAAAGAAATGTGTGAAAATCTTGATACTCATAACAATCGTTATGATTTTCTTCTTAATGCAATCGACGGTGAACCTTCTGCAAGAAAGATAATTCGTCCGTTTAGGACCGATCTTATCGAAAGATTGGATATTGTTCCGGGGGATATTGTTGTTGCAAGACCCATGGGGGCAGGATGTCCTGTTACGCATGTGCTGCTTGTATATGAGGTGGATGAACTTGCCGGTCTTCTGTATACATATGTTGTAGGTCCTAAATATTCAAGAAATAAAGAAGTAAAAGACATACGGGCGTACAATATGATCGGATTTGAAGGCATTGCCGACAATATTGTTGTGAAACCACAGGTCGGTAAGACTGCGGGGTTTATGCCGGGTTTTTGTATGCTTCGGCTGACTCATTACGGTCTTTGCAATAAAGTACTTGCTACACGAGAAGGATTGCTTGTCAGAATTGAGGATATTCATATTGCACATTAATATCAGGTTGCTCGGAACAAAAGTTCCTTTGAGAAGAGGTATTAAGTTCCGCATTTGAAAAAACATAAATGATTTTTCATTTCTATAGTGAACAACAGTTAATTTCATGGCTTTCTAAATATATAAAACTTAAGGAGCATATCAATGAATAAAAAACACAAAATTTTGCTGATACAGCCTACCCCCTACGACCAGTACGGTAATCTTGTTAAAAAGAATAAACTATATTTTGTAGGTCTTGCGCTTCCTCTGCTTGCCGCACTGACACCGGATGAATTTGAAGTCGAACTTTGTTATGAAACCATAGAAGAAGTTCCTTTTGATACGGATGCGGATTTGATAGGCATAAGCAGTATGGGACACGCTGTTATGCGAACAATTGATATTGCAAAGAAATTCAGGGAAATTGGGAAGACGGTTGTACTCGGCGGATATATGGTATCATTGATGCCCGAAGAAGCAGCAAAATACGGGGATTGCGTAATGATTGGTGATTCCGAGGAAACATGGGGCGAAATGCTTAATGATTATCTTAACGGAACTCTTAAACCGGTATATAAAAAGCCTTTGGAAAAACTGGAGACTCCGCTTCCGAGATATGAACTTGTATTAAATAAAAAAATCGGTAATTTCCTTCCTGTTCAGGCCGGAAGGGGCTGTCCTAAAACCTGCAGTTTCTGTTCCATATATTGCCTGTATCACAGCCGTTATTTGAGACGCAGTATTCCGGATGTTATGAGAGATATCAGGAGGGTAAAAGAACTGGGTTTTAAACAGTTTACATTACTTGACGACAACCTGTTTTCCGACAGAGAGTATGCGCTTGAGCTGTGTAAAGAAATAAAGAAATTGAAAATGCATTGGATGACTCAGTGCTCCATTGATATTTCAAAGGATGAGGAACTTCTTGATGCGGTTGCCGGAAGCGGCTGTTATGTAATGAGTTTCGGACTGGAGAGCATTTCGAGAGAGAGCCTTGTGGGAATGAACAAGGCCTGGGCACATCCGGATGAGTATACCGGGCAGTTGGCAATTATTAGAAAACACGGTATCGATATTTCCACGGAAATGGTTGTGGGTGCTGAGGGGGATACTCTGGAATCAATAAGAGACACCTATAAGTTTATAGAGAAAAATCATATTGAAGTTCCGAGGTTTTATATATTAACTCCGATTCCGGGAACAAAATATTATGATGAAATGAAAGAACAAAACCGTATATTTAATACAGACATGTATTCGTATAATTCCTGTGAGGCCGTACATATTCCGAAGAATATGACTCCGGATGAGCTGACTAAAGCATACTGGGATTTGTACAACAAGGTATATTCAATTCCGTGTATATTAAAACGAACACTGTTTAACAGAACTTTTTTCAGACATCCGTTTGTCTCATTCTTCTATTTCGGTGTAAATATGTTCTACAGAAAACATATTAAGCACGGTATAGTTCCCAATATTATTTAAGGGTTGATTATTAAATGTGAAATGGAATTTTCCTTGCTCCTTCCGATGAAAAGAGAATGATTATTAATCCGTTTCGGACGTGCTCATTATTTCGTATTGTTTTAAAAACAGAGATTCTATCTTTGATATATAATCTTCTCCCAAAGAATCGATATTTTCTTTCGGAATAACTCCACCGGCCATGGTTTTGTGACCGCCGCCGCTACCATATCCGGCAAGTGCGCGGTTTATCATTTTGCCGGCATCTATTCGTTCGATTTCGCTTCGTGTCGAGAACTTGAGTCCTTCGTTACGTTTGGAGTATACTACGGCAATTTCAACTTCTTCGAGGGATAATATGAAATCGGATATAGTTGCTATGAGTGCATCCGGGCATTCAAAATCCAAAAATGCAAAACCGCATTTTTCGAATATATGAATATTGTTAATTGCGGTGGAATATGCCTTTAAATCACGTATTTGCATTACATTGCTGTATAGTCGCATGATTTTACTGATATCACATTTGGGATATAAAAATGCAAACATATCGGAGTCAAAAGTAGTGCCTCCCCTGATAAAGTCGGCAGTATCCATTTTAATGCCGTAAACAAGAGCGGTTGCGACATTTTTTGAAGGCTTGATTTTAAGTTCTTTGTAGTAAGATGCAACAATTGTTGAACACGCCCCGACCATCTGTATATCTGAAAATATATATTCACAAGGAATATATGTCGGATGGTGATCGATGCATGCAACTTCATTTCCGGGTAAATCGGTAAAGTTGGCATTATATTTTTGACCGTCGATAATGATAATGTAGTCATCCTTGGTCATATCCGTAATCTTATTGGAATTGACAATTTCTATATCCAACATGGAAACCATTCGTTTTGTTGAAATGATGTCAATGGCCCCGTCATAGCAAAGTGTTGAATTGATATGATACTTTTTAAGTAATTTTTGAAGGCCGTATGCGGCTGCGATAGCATCAGGATCGGGAAAGTTGTGAGTTTGAATATAAACATGGTGTCCCGAACAAAGATTAAATAATTCTTCCGGTTTAGACATATATAAAATCCCCCCTTACATGTAAAAAAACATCAGATTAATCCTAATAAAATGCATTACACATTTTGAAAATATATAAGCTGATATTGTCTGTTATTATTATATATTAATATGATGCCGGGGTCAAAAGGGCGACCTCTAATATTTAAGATAATGAAAAACACTCTGTTTTTGTGTATAATATAGCGAAGTAAATGATGTATTTGTTTAAGAAAGGGATAGAATTATGAGAATCGGAATAGTCTGCGCTGCGGAAAGTGAACTTGAACCGTTTTTTAATCTTATAAATTTCGATAGAAAAGAAGTCAAATCAATGCTTACATTTAACATCGGAAAGATGGGAAAGCACGAAATTGTAGCATTGTATTGCGGTGTGGGAAAGGTTAATGCTGCAATTGCAACACAGAGCCTTGCGATTTCTTATCAAGCGGACATTATTATTAATGCCGGCACTGCCGGAGGTATAAGTTCTGAGGTTGAGCTTTTTGATACTGTTGTTTCAACGGAAACGGCCTGCCATGATATGGATGAAAATATATATATGGCATATCATCCTTATTGCAAATCAATTTATTTTAAGGCTGATGAACGACTCGTGGAATTATCACGGCAAATACCCGGTAATATTCATTGGGGAAGAATGGTTACGGGAGATGTATTTGTTGCCGATGAGGGACGTCAGGCAATAATCGAAAAGTTTAATCCGTTATCGGTAGATATGGAAAGCGGAAGTGTGGCGCAAGTGTGCTATGTTAACAATATTCCGTTCTTGTCAATAAGAAGTATAACCGATACTGCCGATCACAGCGGGGAGAATGTTTTTGAGGCTAATTGTGCAAAAGCCTCCGCAATATCTGCGAATATCACGGTTGAATTAATAAAAAAGATAGATTAGAACATAGAAATTGGTAGGAATAAAATGTTCTGAGAAAATATAATGTCGGAGGTTGGTTAATTGGAATATTCTGATAAATTAAAATTGGCAAAGAGCAAACTGGCTATTCCTTACAGCAGTAGTATCAGGGGAAATATTTATCTCCCGGATAAAATTGATGATGTGAGTATTTATTGGACGAGCAGCAAACCTGAGGTTATAAGTGATAAAGATGAAGGTCTTAAGAAGAAGGGCGTTGTTACAAGGGGAGACTGCGATACTGTTGTTACGCTGACGGCTGAGATGAAATACTGCGAACAAACGGAAAAGTGTAATTTTGAAGTTGTTGTTAAGAAAGCTCCGGAGAAGTTGAAAGCAGAAGATTTTGAAGGATATCTTTTCGCTCATTTTATCGGTGAGGAAAATGAAATGGGAGAACAGATATATTTTGCATTAAGCGATGACGGTTTGAATTTTAAGGATTTAAACAATCAAAAGCCGATTATTATAAGCAATGTCGGCGAAAAAGGTGTAAGGGATCCGTATCTGTTGCGCTCTGCGGAAGGAGACAGATTTTTCCTCATAGCTACGGATTTAAGTATATATAACAGAGGCGGATGGGTAAAAAATGAGCAGGGATATTATGATGCAAGTACAACCGGAAGTCCTTTCCTTGTTTTATATGAATCGGATGATCTGGTTAACTGGAGCGAACCGAGGTTGATTAATGTTGCACCGGCCAATGCGGGAATGGCATGGGCTCCCGAGATGGTATATAACGAAGAAACCGGTGAATATGTAATCTTTTTTTCATCAAGCATTATGAATCCGACCACTAAATATAAGGAAAAGCCGAATGCGATTTATTATGTTACAACAAGGGATTTTGTTCATTATTCGGAGACCGCATTATTAATAGATAATCAGGTGGATAATATCGGTGACGGCAAGCCGAGAGAAATAATAGACACAACCATATTAAAAATCGGTGAATGGTATTACAGTGCTTCAAAAGACGGCGATAATGCTGAAAAAAACGGTGGTATTCGAATACTTAAAAATCGTAATCTGACAGATAAGGATGGATGGATAAAGGTTCTTGACCTTGATGAATTGGACCTTGATATTTCGGAGACAGACATCCCTGCCCTTGATAACAGCCAGCTTGAGGGCCCGGAATTATTTATTTATAATCATAAGGATTGGAAGGATAAAAATGTTCCGGAGTACGGCTTAATGGCAGACAGATATCAGGCCGGAAGCGGATATCTTCCACTTGTGACAACGGATTTTGAGGATGTGCGTAATGAGAAAAAATCATGGAAATTGTTAACAAAAGATGATTATTCTTTTGATGTGTTAAAGAAACGTCACGGAACAATTCTTAATATTACAAAGGGAGAAGTAAGCAGATTAAAACGCTTTTAGGAGGGAAAAATGAACGAAACATTAAAAGTATTGGAGACCAGAAGAAGCTGCCGTAATTTTATTAAAGACAAGCCTGTGCCCGACAAGGATCTTGAGGCAATAATAAAAGCAGGAACCTATGCCGCAACCGGAATGGGAAAGCAAAGCCCGATAATCATTGCCGTTACCGACAAAGAATTAAGAGATAAGATATCAGCGGAAAATGCACGTATAATGGGAACCGATAAGGATCCTTTTTACGGGGCTCCGGTTATTCTCATTGTTCTTGCGGATAAAAATGTCAGAACGTATATGTATGACGGCTCTTTGGTGTTGGGCAATCTTATGAATGCGGCTGAAAGCCTTGGTCTGGGAAGCATATGGATTCACCGTGCAAAAGAGGAATTTGAATCTGATTTCGGTAAAAACATACTTAAAGAACTTGGCATAGCAGGTGACTATGAAGGTATAGGACATTGTGCCATAGGTTATAAAGCACAGGAGCCTTCGGCTCCCACACCAAGAAAAGATAATTACGTGTATTATATTTAATTTACTTTTTTCCAAAAGTATTTTTCAATTTATACTTGATTCTGATTGTCAGGTCTTTGAAAGCAAATTTTTTATCGATGCGATAATATTGTTTTCGATATAACTTGTAATCGTTTCGATCATGCAGATAATTAAGCATTTCGGTAAAGAACAGGTTACGCTCCTGCTGGGAGGAACATCTTGCCAGTAGGGCATCGAAATGCTTGCTTTTGGCCTTAAATGCCATTTTAGCTATTTCTGTTTGTCTTGTGGAAGTAAGACTATTTTCATGGATTTCGTAATCATACAGGGTTTCCTTAAGATGAAGCAGATTACCGTTTAAATATGCCTTAATCCAGTATTCATAGTCTTCAGCAAGAAAAAGTTCCGGATCATAATCACCTATTTTTTTTGCGAGAGAAGCTCTGTATAAAAAACAAGCTCCCACTGCATTATTGTAACGTATATAATCAGGTTCTTTCTCTTCTCTGTGAGCTATAACATTACCCTCCGGATTAACCATATTAAAATCACTGTAAATAAAATCTGTGTCCGGATGAGCCTGAAATGCCGCAAGCAGGGTTTCGAAGGCGTTATAATGATAGGCATTGTCATCTGAAGTCCAGGTGTAGAAATCTCCGGTAGCATTGCTAAAACCGATGTTCAGCGATTTTGGGAGTTTTTGATTGGTACTGTTATTAATGATTTTAATTCTGCTGTCATTATTGGCATATTCCCGGATAACAGACAGCGTATTGTCGGTTGAACAGTCGTTTACTATTATTAATTCCCAATTTTTATATGTTTGGGCAAGAATGCTTTCTATACTTTTTCTGATTGCATTTTCTCTGTTGAATGTTGGTAGGATAACGCTAATTTTCTCGTTCATTTTGTATTGATTATTCTCCGTGGATTATTTAATCATCCTTAATTTCCCAAGTGGTATTTCAGACATTATTATTGTCTCCTTGTTCTTCTTTCAATAATTTTTTATAGTTTACGATTAATTGTATAAATTTGATTAATATTGCAAAAGTTATTATATACATTATAATTCCGCAAAATCTTACAACGTAAAGTATTTGTTGTTTAAAAAATATACCAATACCTTTAAATAATCGTGAATTGTTATCCTTTTTAAATTCTTCTGTTGTCTGGATTATATCTTTATCAAGGTCAATGATGGGTAAAATATAATTGCTTTCTTGGATAGCTGGTATAACTCCCGGGTCTGCATTAGTTATCGTTTCAAGGTTATTCGTGATTAAATCGGTAAAATCTCCGGTGGCTAAGTTGTTACTGACTCGAAAATATGTATTGGTACCATGACCGGCCCCTTGAATAAGTGGAATTTCGGGTATTGCATCTTTTTTCTTCAGAATATAGATGTTACTATTATTTTCCCAAACTAAAGCATAATGATATCCGTATGCTGATTCTCCAAGGTAAAAATTATTACGAAAACCGACAACTGTGCTGATACTGTCAATATCAGAGTGGGTATCCGTGGACAATTTTATGGAACCTATGCAGAACAGAATTGTGCTAATAGCGGCAAAGATTATTAAACGAAGACGATATATTTTTATTTGAGCTTTTGTATTTGCAATAATTTGAAAAATATTATTCAAATCGTTCATGTTGATGTCTGCCATATATAGTTAACCTCCCAATATATACTTAACTGCTTCTATAAGTATACAGTAAAAAAAGTATAATGGGCAGTAACCATTTCTTCGATAAGTTCCATACTTCATTTTTATTCTGCTTATACAGAGTTTAATTGATTTTTTTGTACTCATACCACCGAGAGAATAATCGGCAAGCGGTTTTCCGTTATAGGTTAAGATTTTTAAACCGGCTTTGTGAACCCGGAGAATAAAATCGAAATCGTCATCCATTCCTCTGAGTGCATAGGGATATTTCAGCAATACTTTTTTCTTGGCAAACATTGTGGGATGACAGAAGTGGGAGGTGGTAAATATTTTTTTGACGGCAGCTTTTTTAATAATGGGTTTTCCGTTTCGAAGAATTTTAATATCCGCCCATGCAACATCATAACCTTTATTATTATTGTAAAGGCTGACCATTTTTGATATTGTATCCGGATAGTATTTGTCATCGGCATTTATGTTGCCGATAAGAAATCCCGTAGCTAATCGAATGCCTTTATTTAACGCATCGTACATGCCTTTGTCGGCTTCCGAGAGGATTATGTATTTATAGTTCTTTTTTTCGAAAGAGGTTTTATAGTTTTCGGCAATTTCCACCGTTTTGTCTTCAGAGCCGCCGTCCACAATTATATATTCCACATAGGGATAGTCCTGATTTAAAACAGATTCGATTGTGCGGGATATGGTTTTTTCACTATTAAAGGCAGGAGTAATGATTGAGACCTTAATATCGCTCATTGATTAATCCTCCTTTGAACTGTTCATGTCTTCAAGCAACTGCTTCTTTTTGAGTTCAAGTTCTTCTGACTTATCAAAGCCTTCGGTAGATTCGGGGCGAAGCATAATCTGCAAAGTCATAAACATGAGTTTCAAATCTAAAAGCAGAGAGTAATCTTCGATATATTTTAAGTCAAGACGAAGCTTGTCGTAGGCGCTTGTATTGTATTTTCCGTATATCTGAGCATAACCTGTGAGGCCGCCTTTAACTTTTGAACGAAATACAAATTCAGGGAGTTCTTTTTCATATTCTTTAACATGTTCTATTCGTTCCGGACGTGGGCCGACAAAACTCATGTCATTTTTAAGAATGTTAAAAATCTGAGGTAATTCGTCCAGCCTTGTGGCTCTTAAGAAACGACCGACTTTTGTAATACGGGGATCATTGTCGGTGGCTTTAAGATTTTTGTATTTTTCGGGATCTTCTGCATCTGTAACCATTGAACGGAATTTGAGAATCTCGAATTCGCGCCCGTTAATGGTGACTCTTTTTTGTCTGAAAAATACAGGACCTTTATCGTTGATTTTTATTGCGATTGCAATGAGACCCATAATCGGAAGGCCGGGGATAAGCGTAACTATGGCCAGAAACAAATCGATGGATCTTTTTATTATTGCCTGGGAATGAGATAATCCTTTGGCTTCAACACAGATAATGGGTGTATCGAATAATGTGATTTCATTGGCTCCGCGAATTATTACATCGCTTATTTTGGGAACAAGATATGTTTCGATGCTATGAGCATAACAATATTTCAGCAAATCATTTCTTGTATCTGAACATACATCATTAATAATTACGCCGTCATAATCGGAAAGAATGGATGTAATCTTATCAATTCCCTCCTCAACGCACATAACAGTTTCTACATTATATTTTTCGGCTCTTTCATCCATTTTAAACTTGAGATTTACCGCATTGTCGTTACCGTAAATCATAATGAGTTTTTTTGGCGCAAAGGTACCAAGATAAAGCCGGGTAAACAGAAAAGTGAAAATTGTACATATAACAAAATCCACAAGCATTAAAAACATAATGGGAACAAAGTCGACGGTTACATTGGCTATAAGTGATAACTGAAAAAATGTAATAAGGTCAACTATAAATATCGAAATACACTGGGAAATGATGGTTTCGGATAGTTTCATATAACCGAAACGGTTACTTTCGTTCATGGTGAAGAGTACAAGAGTAAGCATGGCATATATTCCCATTAGAACATATTTACCACGACCGTAATAAGGGAAGGAGGTACCCCTGTAGAAGAATCTCCATACCCAGAAATATATCAGAGTCAGAATAAGGAGTTCAATTAGTAACTCGGATTTTCTGATGAAGCCTTTAAATGAATTTTTCTTTTGCGTTTTTCTTTCCATACAGTCCTCAAATTAAGTATCTACGATTTTTTATTATACTTTAAAAATAAATGCCTTTCAATTGATTAAGAAAGTGTTTGTTATTATAATGATTCATATGAAAAAAATATTGATGTTTAACAATTATTATTTGCCTGCCAAAAGATATGGCGGTCCGGTGACCAGTCTGGCTACTATTATTGATAATTTGGGAGATGAGTATGAATTTCTTGTAATAGCTGCCAATCATGAATTTGGTGAGACCAGACCGTTTGAAGGAATTAAAGAAGGCTGGAATGAAGTCGGTAAGGCAAAAGTAAAATATATTAATTTAAAAGAAATTTACTGGAACGGTACTAATGTACGACAGCTTATTACCGAGAATCATCCGGATCTTGTCTGGTGTTCGGGGATACTGGTTCCGTCCGATAAATGGTTTATTGCAAAGGAATGTCGTATATTATCAATACCTTTTTTGATTTCTCCGAGAGGTGAAGTCTGCAGTAATGCCTTTCATACAAAATATTTGAAAAAAGCGGTGGTTGCGTTTATTGCCAGAACGCTCGGAGTATACAGAAAAGCTTATTTTCATGCCGCAAGTGAACTTGAAAAAGCCGGTCTTATGAAATTTTACGGGGCTGACGAAGACAGAATATTTCTCGTTCCCAATATCCCCGGATTACTGCATGCCGCAGAACATAAGATCGAGAAGAAGGAAAATACGCTGCGAATTGTATTTCTGTCCCGAATTCAGGATACAAAGAATCTTCTTCTTGCTATAGAAGCGGCTAATCTTCTTACGGGAGATGTAATATTTGATATATACGGACCGAAGGAATCCGAGGAATACTGGAATCTTTGTAAGGCTGCGATGGACAGAGCACCTTCCAATGTGAAGATTAACTATGTGGGAATTGTAAATCCCGAAGACGTAAGGTCGGTTTTCTCAAAATATCATTGCTTCCTTTTTCCTACAATAACCGAGAATTTCGGGCATGCCATTGCGGAAGCCCTTTCAGTGTCGGTGCCTGTAATAATAGGCAGGGGAGCAACTCCGTGGGATGACATTAACGAGAAAGCGGGATATGTATGCCAACCCGGATCAAAGGAGTCATTTGCGGAAGCTCTGAGGAATATTGAAAAGATGAATAATGAAGAATACTCGCTTTTTGTCGGTAGCACGAAAGAATACTATGATTCTAAGAGCGACGATAATAACGCAATAGAAAAACACAGAGAAATGATAGAACAATGTATGAATCGAAAAGTGTGACATATCACATATTTGCACCTTCCGTCTCTAATATTGACGGGGGAATACCGGCCATAGCATATTATATGGCTGACTTTTTTGGATATAATAATTCGGACGAAGAAGCCGGACAAGTAATCTGTTACAGCGTTCTGGATTCCGACGTTCCGATTCCCGGGGTAATTATGCATTATCCCGGAACAACGAATAATATAAAAAAAACTCTGGCAAATCGTAAACTTTTTCTGAAACATTTTAAAGAAAACAAAGGTAAGGGTTCAAGGCAGATTGCAATATGTCTGTCATGGCGTTATGCGCTTGTTCCGTATTTTTTCGGTCGAAGAAAGTGCCGATATATTGTTCTTGCGCATGGTAACGAACTTTTGAACAGGAAAGCTTCATCCGTCAAATCAGTGAAGGATAAAGCGGAGAGCCTGTTAAGAAAAAAGATTCTTAAAAACGCCGTAAGGGTTGTGGCCAACAGTGAATATACCGCCAATCTTGTCAAAAATAATTGCGGCCGCGAAAATGTTGAAATCATTCATCCGTGCATACGTGTAAGCAAGTGTGCGGACGAGAATAATTATAATAAGACGGAAAAGATGACCGTCTTTTCATTAGGACGACTGGAGGAACGAAAAGGATACGAGGATATGCTTACGGCTGTGGCCGAATTAAGAAATGAATATCCGGATATTAAATATATCATTGCCGGGAAAGGTCCGTTTGAGAACGCGATTCGGGAAAAAATAAAAAAACTTAAGCTTGAGGATTGCTGTGAGCTTAAAGGTCGAATAACCGAGGATGAAAAAAAGGATCTTTTTGAAAGATGTACGGTCTTTGCAATGCCTTCGTTCTATATGGAAAACGAGCGCTCGGTCGAAGGATTCGGTATGGTATATCTGGAAGCCAATTCCTACGGTAAGCCTGTTATTGCATGTGATACCGGAGGTGTCGGGGACGCCGTAAAGAATAAAAAAACCGGAATTCTTATTAAAGAACGGGATACAGAGGCGCTGAAGGACGCGTTATCCGATATTTTATCCGGCAGATGTACTTTTGACAGAAGTGAAATGATGAATTGGGCCGACGAGCATAGTGTGCAGGCAATTATGAATAAATATAAAGCAATGGTGGAAGAGGTACTTTTTTGAAAAGAGATATTTATATTTCCGGAGCGGAATTGTGTGATGCCAAAATGTCCGGAATTCCAAGATATATGCATGAAGTAATCATGAATCTGGATAATCTTCTGGATGAAGAACACGATTCTCCCAATATATATATATGTTATCCGAAGGGAAAAAACATTCTTCTGGGGAAACTGAATAATATTCGACTCATTGAGTTGGATAAACCGGAAAACAGACCTTGGAATACAGGGGTATTCAGAGATTACGTCAGAAATAATAACGGCATATTTGTGGGAATGAGTAACAATAAGACCGTTCTGAAAGACAGCATTATTACGGTGCATGATGTCAGAAGGCTGGAATGCAGGGAATTTGATGGGTTTAAAGCCCGACTTAATTATTATTTTCAGATGCAGTTTGTAAAAAAATACGCTTCACACATTATGACTCTTACCGAGTATCAAAAGAACAGTATTCAAAAATGTCTCGGTATTTCTCCCGAAAGAATCGGTATTTCATACTGCGGATATGAGCATATTCTGGAAGTCGGAGAAGATGAGGGAATATTCTCGCGATTTCCGCAAATTAAAAAAGATGAGTATTATTATGCCGTCGGAAGTGTAGCTTCTCATAAGAATTATAAATGGATACTTAAGGAAGCGGAAAATAATCCCGATAAGCAGTTTGTTGTAGCCGGGCTTTCCATTAAAGAAAAATGGGGAATCGATGATTCCGATTTTGCGGCAGATAATATTATATATACGGGTTTTGTGACGGATGAAGAAAATAAAAGTCTTATTAAATGTTGCAGGGCGTTTCTTCATCCCTCAAAATATGAAGGCTTCGGAATACCGCCGTTGGAGGCACTGGCTCTCGGGAAACCGATTTTTGTATCTGAGGCAACCTGCCTGCCGGAGATATATAATCAGGTTGCGGTCATGTTCGATCCCGATGATTATAATGTGGATTTGGACAGGATATTTGTCCCGGACGGCGAGGCGGTAAAATCTCTTCTGGATACTTACAGCTGGAAAAAGGTTTCCGGAGTATGGCTTTTATTGTTTAAAAAAGTATGTAACGAATAACAAGAAATATTTATTTCAGATATGGAAAAGAAAAGTATAGGTAAAAATTACATATATAATCTTATCGTTCAGGTGGTCAGTATTCTTATTCCGCTTTTGACGGCACCGTATGTTTCAAGAGTTCTTACCGTAGAAGGCGTCGGTAGGTTTAGTGTTACATTTTCGAATGTGACATATTTTGTTCTTGCCGCCAATCTGGGAACCGGTGTATATGCTCAAAGAGAGGTTGCGGGAGCCAATAATGATTGTAAGAAAATTGATAAGATATTTTCGGAAGTATTTGTACTACGTTTAATTATGGCACTGATATCTGCTTCATTTTACATGATATTGTATGTATTTTCCGGCAGAAACAGTCTTGTGCTGATTCAGGCGATAAATATTATCAGCGTTGTTTTTGACATTACCTGGCTTTATCAGGGATTGGAAGAATTTAAAAAGACATCTTTACGTACAACGGTAACGAAACTTCTGTTTGTTGCTTTTCTCTTTATATTTGTAAAAAATGAATCTCATGTGGGTCTGTATGCCCTTGGTTACGGTGGGATGACTCTTCTCGGTAATCTCTCGATGTGGATCTGTGTTCCCAAGTATGTTAAATTTGTAAAACCCGATTTTAAACATATGTTTAAAAGATTGGGACCTGCGTTTGTTCTCTTTATTCCGGCGATGGCAACACAGGTGTATACTGTCCTGGATAAGACCATGATTGGAGTTTTTACGACAACAAATACGGAAAACGGATTGTATGAGAGTGCGGAAAAAATATCAAGAATATCACTTACGATATACACAGCTTACGGAACGGTTATTGCCCCAAGAGTGACACTTCATTATCAGAACGGAGATAAAGAAAAGGTTAAAGAAATTCTCGGAACAAGTATACGTGTAATGTGGGCTCTTGTGCTTCCCATGCTGGCAGGGCTGTTTGCGGTGGCATCCAATCTGATACCGTGGTTTTACGGTGCCGATTATGAAGGCAGTATTGTTATATTGCAGATATTTGCGTTCCTTCTCATCCCTGTAGGATTAAGCAATGTTCTTGCGGTTCAGTATCTTGTTCCGTGTAAAAAGCAGAATATATTTGCGGTATCTGTTGTGTGTGGGGCAATATTGAATTTTTCGCTTAATATGTTTTTGATTCCGAGATATTACAGCATAGGAGCGGCTGCGGCTTCGGTTACGTCCGAATGCGTGATTACTCTGATTCAGTATGTATATGTTGTGTATTTTGATAAATTTTTTAAGACCGGAGAACTACTGTTACCCGCTTTAAAATATATTATTATGAGTGCGGTTATGTTTGTTCCGGTATATCTGTTGTCGGGAATGATGACCCCGTCTGTAATTAACACTGTTATCCTTATGGTTTTGGGGATTACAATATATGGGGGATGTCTTCTGCTCACAGGTGACCCTCTTTTGAAAAGAAGGAGAAAGTAATGGATCGCTTTGTTTTACATTCACCGTATAAGCCGATGGGAGATCAGCCTGAGGCAATAGACCGGCTGGTGGAGGGATTTCGTAACGGAAATCAGTTTGAGACACTTCTTGGTGTAACCGGTTCCGGAAAGACCTTTACAATGGCTAACATCATAGAGAAACTTAATAAACCAACGCTAATTCTTTCACATAATAAAACCTTGGCGGCACAGCTGTATAGCGAATTCAAGGAGTTCTTCCCCGAGAATGCCGTAGAGTATTTTGTATCCTATTATGATTATTATCAGCCCGAAGCATATATTCCTCAATCCGATACATATATCGAGAAAGACTCGGATGTAAATGATGATATTGATAAATTGCGTCTTTCGGCAACGGCATCGTTATCGGAAAGACGGGATGTTATTGTTGTTTCTTCCGTGTCCTGTATATATGGACTCGGCAGCCCGGAGGACTTTCTTAACATGACTATATCTTTAAGACCCGGTATGCAGAAAGACAGGGATGAGGTAATTCGCGAGCTTATTGCGATTCAATATGACAGAAATGACCTGGATCTTAACAGAGGATGTTTTCGTGTCCACGGCGATATATTGGATATTCATCCGGCTCAGCAGAATGAATATCTCATAAGGGTTGAATTCTTCGGAGACGAGATTGACAGACTTCTGGAAATCGATCCCGTAACAATGAAGATTCGCGGAGAGAGAAATCACGTGTCTGTTTTCCCTGCATCACATTATGTTGTCGGTGATGAAAAGATGGAGAATGCCTGCAGGGCAATCGAAGAGGAAGCCAAAGAAAGGGTTGCATATTTTAAATCAGAGGAAAAATTTATTGAAGCTCAGCGTATTGGCGAAAGAACGGCATTTGACGTAGAGATGTTGAGGGAGACCGGTGTATGCTCGGGAATAGAAAATTATTCGAGACATTTAACGGGACTCGCTCCCGGACAACCGCCGCATTGCCTTATGGATTATTTTAAGGATGATTTTCTGCTTATTGTAGATGAATCACATATAACAATTCCTCAGATAAGAGCAATGTATGCGGGTGACAGATCCAGAAAAACGGTTCTGGTGGATTATGGGTTTCGACTTCCGTCGGCACTTGATAACAGGCCTCTTTGTTTTGAGGAATTTGAACAGCGTATCGATCAAATGTTGTTCGTATCGGCGACACCGTCGGTTTACGAAAAAGAACATGAGCTTCTGAGAGCGCAACAGATAATAAGACCCACCGGACTTCTGGATCCGCCTATAGAAGTTAAACCGGTAGAGGGACAGATAGATGATCTTATCGGTAATATAAAAAAAGAAACAAAAAACGGTAATAAGATAATGGTTACCACTCTTACGAAAAGAATGGCGGAAGATCTGACCGATTATCTTGCTGAAGCCGATATTAAGGTGAAATATCTTCATTCGGATATAGATACACTCGAAAGGTCGGAGATAATAAGGGAGTTGAGACTTGGAGTGTTTGATGTTCTTGTCGGAATAAATCTTCTGAGAGAAGGACTTGATATTCCGGAAGTAACTCTTGTTGCCATACTTGATGCCGATAAGGAAGGTTTTCTTCGAAGCGAGACAAGTCTTATTCAGACGGTCGGACGAGCTGCAAGAAACTCGGAAGGCAGGGTAATCATGTATGCAGACAGGATTACCGATTCGATGAAGAATGCGATTGATGAAACGAACAGAAGACGCGATATTCAGAGAAGTTACAACGAAGAAAACGGGATTACTCCGACTACCATAAAAAAGGCGATAAGAGATGTAATAAGCATCACCAAAAAGATAGAAGAGGTAAAAGAAACCATTGATAAGGATCCTGAATCAATGAGTGAGGCAGAACTGGAGAAACTTATTCAGAAAACAGAAAAGCAGATGAGAAAAGCGGCAGCCGAGCTTAACTTTGAAACGGCAGCCGAACTCAGGGATTATCTTATTGAATTAAAACAATATCTTGAGAAAAATAAGTAACGGAATTTTTCAAAAGAATTACAAATGTGACAAAAATTACATTTACCCTTTACAGGCAGTTTGTTATATTCTAATGTGTTTGTAATTTGGGAGAGTATTGATTCAATGAGTGCTGCGAAGATAAAACCCGTTGCAGAGACTATTAGAATTCATGGTGCGCGGGAACATAATCTTAAAAATATAGATGTTGAGATACCAAGAAACAAAATGGTAGTAATTACCGGGCTTTCGGGTTCCGGTAAATCATCTTTGGCTTTTGATACAATTTATGCCGAGGGCCAGAGAAGATACATGGAATCGTTGTCGTCATATGCAAGGCAGTTCCTTGGACAGATGGAGAAACCCGATGTCGATAAGATAGAAGGACTAAGCCCTGCCATAAGTATTGATCAGAAGTCAACCAATAAAAATCCCAGATCGACTGTGGGGACGGTTACCGAAATATACGATTATTTCAGATTGCTGTATGCCCGCGTGGGAACACCGCATTGTCCGATTTGTCACAGACCGATAGAAAAACAATCGGTGGATCAAATGGTGGATTCCGTGATGCGGTTGGGGGATGGAACCAAAATTTCTATTCTTGCGCCTGTTGTCAGAGGCAAAAAAGGCCGTCACGAAAAATTACTTGAGCATATCAAAAAAAGAGGTTATGTCAGAGTAATCGCAGACGGTAATCTTTATGATATATCCGAAGATATTGAATTGGATAAGAATATAAAACACACGATAGAGATTGTTGTGGATCGATTGATTGTAAAACCGGAAGTGCGAAAAAGACTTGCGGAGTCGATTGAAAATGCTTTGGAAGAAGCAGAAGGACTTCTTACGGTGGATGTGGTCGGCGGAGAACAAATGAATTTCAGTCAGAGCTTTTCCTGTCCGGACTGTGGCGTAAGTATTGATGAGATAGAACCAAGAAGTTTTTCGTTTAATAATCCTTTCGGGGCATGCCCGGCATGTCTCGGACTGGGTGTTACCATGGAGTTTACCGCTGAAAAAATGATTCCGGATGACTCCCTTTCGATAAATGAAGGATGTATTAAGGTTACGGGTTGGCAATCAGCCAATCACGATAACAGTTTTTCAAATGCGATTTTAACGGCTCTTTCAAAACATTTTAAATTTTCTCTTGATACACCGTTTGGTAAGCTTCCGAAAAATATAAAAGATATGCTTATATACGGTACAGATGTCTCTGTGGATGTCTATTATGAAGGACAAAGAGGAAAGGGAGTATATCCCATTGTATTTGAAGGTATAAAGAAGAATACCGAACGAAGATACAGAGAGACTTCATCGGATATGATGAAGGCCGAGTATGAGAAATATATGGCTATTAATCCCTGCGCCGAATGCGGGGGAATGCGTCTTAAAAAGGAATCTCTTGCCGTAACCGTTGCGGATAAAAATATATATGAAATTACTTCGCTGTCAATATCCGATTTGGGAAGATTTCTTGATGAAATGAAACTTTCCGACAATAAAATGTATATTGGTGCTCAGATATTGAAGGAAATCAAAGCAAGAGTCAGTTTTCTTAACGGCGTCGGCCTTGACTATTTGTCATTATCAAGAGCAACGGCGTCACTTTCCGGAGGAGAGGCGCAGAGAATCAGACTTGCGACACAAATCGGATCCGGACTGGTTGGTGTGTGTTATATTCTTGATGAACCGAGTATCGGTCTTCATCAGAGGGATAACGATAAACTGCTGGATGCGTTAAAAGGGTTGAGAGACCTCGGAAATACTCTTGTGGTTGTCGAACACGACAAGGACACGATGCTTGAAGCCGATTATATAGTCGATATAGGACCCGGAGCAGGAGAACACGGAGGAAATGTTGTGGCGGTCGGAACCGCTTCGGAGATAATGAAGGTTAAAGATTCCCTTACGGGACAGTACCTGTCGGGAAAAAAGAAAATAGAGATTCCGAAGCTGCGTCGAAAACCGAAAGGATTTTTGACAGTGAAAGGTGCTTCGGAGAATAATCTGAAAAATATTGATGTTGATTTTCCTATCGGTGTATTTACCTGTGTAACCGGTGTATCGGGTTCGGGAAAGAGCTCGCTTGTAAACGAGATTCTTTATAAGAGTCTTGAACATACTTTAAACCGTGCATATACCACACCGGGAAAACATAAAACAATACTGGGGACGGAGGCATTGGATAAAATAATCTGTATTGACCAATCGCCGATAGGACGTACTCCCAGATCCAATCCGGCAACTTATACCGGTGTGTTTGACATGATAAGGGATTTGTTTGCTCAGACCGTAGATGCCAAAGCCAAAGGTTATCAGAAAGGCAGATTCAGCTTCAATGTAAAAGGCGGAAGGTGTGAGAGTTGTCAGGGCGACGGTATTATTAAGATAGAGATGCATTTTCTGCCTGATGTATACGTACCGTGTGAAGTGTGCGCAGGCAAGAGATATAACAGAGAGACTCTTGATGTAAGGTATAAGGGTAAGAATATTTATGAAGTCCTTGATATGACTGTTGAGGAGGCACTTGAGTTTTTTAAAGCGGTACCGAGTATAAGAAATAAAATGCAGACTTTGTATGATGTGGGCTTGTCATATTTAAAACTCGGTCAGCCGTCAACGCAACTGTCGGGCGGAGAAGCACAGCGTGTTAAATTGGCAACGGAACTGTCGAAGAAAGGAACCGGCAAGACAATATATATATTGGATGAGCCTACGACAGGACTTCATTTTGAAGATGTAAACAAACTTATTTCAATACTTCAAAAACTTACGGACGCGGGGAATACGGTTGTTGTAATAGAACATAACCTTGATGTAATAAAATGTGCGGATTATATCATCGATATGGGTCCTGAAGGCGGAGATAAGGGTGGTACCGTAATAGCCAGCGGAACGCCGGAGAAAGTGGCGGCAAATAAAAAATCATACACCGGTTTATATATAAAAAGAGAAATCGAGTGTAAATAAATTTAAACGTACTAAATAAACGAAGGATTTTAGCCGATAAATAAACCAGAACATCTTTTCCTGTTCGGTTTATGAATCTGAAAACGATTCGTTCGGCTATAACAAATGGCGGAATGCCGTAACATCGGAAAGGAATTGTTTATGAATAACGCAGATATCGGAATTGATTTGGGAACAGCCAGTATACTTGTATACATAAGAGGAAAGGGCGTTGTATTAAAGGAACCGTCGGTTGTTGCTTTTGATAAAGACAATAACAAGATAAAGGCTATCGGTGAAGATGCCCGTCTTATGATTGGTAGAACACCGGGTAATATTGTAGCCGTAAGACCTCTTAAGAGCGGTGTCATTTCGGACTATACCGTAACCGAAAAGATGATGAAATATTTCATAACAAAAGCTCTCGGAAAAAAATATTTCAGAAAGCCCAGAATAGCTGTTTGTGTTCCCAGTGGAGTTACCGAAGTTGAGAAAAAAGCGGTTGAAGACGCTACATATCAGGCAGGAGCAAGGGAAGTTGCAATTATAGAAGAGCCTATTGCCGCAGCAATCGGTGCAGGTATTGATATCAGCCGTCCGCAGGGTAACATGATAGTCGATATCGGCGGTGGTACAACAGACGTAGCTGTTATTTCGCTTGGCGGAACCGTTGTAAGTTCCTCTATAAAAATTGCCGGTGATGATTTTGATATGGCGATTGTTCATTACATGAGAAAGAAGTATAATCTTCTTATTGGTGAAAGAACAGCAGAAGATATAAAGATTACTATCGGTACGGCCTTTAAAAGACCCGAACCGGATTTTATGGAAGTTAAGGGAAGAAATCTTGTCACAGGTCTCCCCGAGACTATAAAGGTATCTTCGGAGGAAACTCAGGAAGCACTTAAGGATACCACAACTCAGATTCTCGAAACTATATGTAAGGTACTTGAACAGACCCCGCCGGAACTCGCCGGAGATATAGTTGACCGAGGAATTGTCCTTACCGGAGGCGGTGCAATGCTTCGTGGTCTTGAGGAATTGATTGAGGAGAGAACTCATATCAATACCATGACGGCTGATGAGCCTATGACCTGTGTTGCTATCGGAACGGGACGATACCTTGAATTCCTCGCAGGTTATCAGGAGAATCAGTAATATTAATTGAAAAAATGTGACGGAATGGAGTATGAATGTTAAAGGGACTGTATACAGCTTATACCGGAATGATTAACGAGCAGAACCGAATGGACGTGCTTACCAATAACCTCGCCAATGCTGATACCATTGGATTCAAGAAGGAAGGGGCAACCAGCCAGTCGTTTGATTCTGTACTTGTAGATAAGATTCGTGATGATTCAGAGGTTGCGGCGCTTCCGAGACGAATAGGCACAGCCAATCCCGGAGTTAAAGTCGGAGAAGGGTATACGGATTATTCCCAGGGAGCATTTCAGGTAACCAATAACGTCTATGATTTTGCACTTGCCGGTGACGGATTTTTTACCGTAGAATACACGGACAAAGCCGGAAATACATCAACAATGTATACGAGAGACGGTAATTTTACCATTAATTCCGACGGCTATCTTGTTACCCAGGACGGAGATTATGTTCTCGGTAAGGGCAGAAACAATGAAAATGAAAGAATAAAAATGGATCCCAATGCGGAATTTGTTGTGAAAAGCAACGGTTCGATTTATCAGAATGACAGGCTTGTAGCACAAATGAAACTGACGGACTTTGAAGATTATAATTACCTTGAGCATTTCGGAGAAAATTATTACATGCCGGTGGAAGGAGCCTCGCTCTTGGATGCAAAGGATTGCACTGTAAATCAGGGATATCTGGAAACATCAAATGTCAGTATAGTATCGGAAATGGTTGAAATGATTTCTGTATCAAGACAGTATGAGGCCAATCAGAAGATTATTCAGACATACGATTCATCTTTGGATATAGCTGTTAATCAGCTTGGAAAGGTATAATCGGCGGTAATGGATACTGATTGGAAAAGACGAAAGGCAGGGTGAAAATATGATTAGATCATTATGGTCGGCAGCGACAGGAATGCAGGCACAGCAAACAGCTGTAGATACGATAGCCAACAATATTTCAAATATTAATACAACCGGATTTAAGACAAGTCAGAACGAATTCAAATCGCTTCTTTATCAGGAACTTCAGGCAAGAACAACTTCTGCCAACGGAGAGCCGAAGCCTATTAATTCTCAGGTGGGACTCGGTGTCCGTAATTCATCAATCACAACAGTATTTACACAGGGCGCATTTCTTGATTCTACCAACAACTTCGCATTTGCAATAAGCGGTGAGGGCTTCTTTGCGGTTAAGGGCGAGGACGGAGAAACATATTATACAAGAAACGGTAATTTTCAGGTTTCAATCGGACCCAGAGGTTTGGAACTGACCAATACGGACGGTGAGCCTGTTCTTGATACAAAAGGAAATCCTATTATTTTTGACAGGAATATGACTGCAAGTAATATTACTGTTACGGCAGACGGCGAGGTATGCTATCCTGATGAGAACAATAATCCCAAGAGTTTGGGAATAAAGATTGGTCTTTATCAGTTTAATAATCCGGCAGGACTTGAGAAACTTGACAGCAGTCGCTACGCTGTGACGGCATCAAGCGGTAATCCCATAAATGAAGCTACGGCCACTAATATTTCAAAGAGTAAGATTGCACAAGGCTATCTTGAAGGCTCCAATGTTCAGTTGGCAGATGAAATGGTTAATCTTATTGTTGCGCAGAGAGCTTATGAAGCTAATTCAAAAGCAATTACAACTTCTGACGAAATGCTGAGTCAGGCCAACCAGTTAAAGAGGTAGTAGGATTATATGGATACTCTTAATATTTCGGGAATAAGTAATTATGCAGCCGACTTGGCAGCAAGTTCGGCAACTGATGAACTTAAACAGAGGGCGAAGAATGCCCAAACGGATGAAGAACTAATGGAAGCCTGCAAAGAATTTGAAAGTTATCTTTGGGAACAGGTTGTCAAATCAATGAAAGCTACCATCAAACTTACAGGTGATGAGGATGAATCGGAATCTCAGATGGTGGATTATTTTATGGATAATACTATATCTGAAGTATCTAAGCAGCTAACGGAACAGAACATCGGAGAGGGCTCGCTTGCCCAACAGATGTATGAGCAGATGAAACGTTACAGTACCAATATAGCTGTTTCTACGGAGTCTGAATCAGACGGAGAATAATCAATGGAAATAATTAAAGGATACATCGGACATTTCGTTTATGCGAACGAAGAAACCGGGTACCATGTATTTGAACTGATTGACGATGACGGTGAGAATATCACCGTTACCGGTATTTTGCGCGGTTTTTCGGAAGGTGAGACAGTTGAAATAGATGGCGAGTACACGGTTCACCCTTTGTACGGAAGACAATTTAAGATTGCGTCAGTAAAGGCATTGCCGCCGGAATCAAAGACAGCTGTTCTTCGCTATCTCGGTTCGGGGGCAATTAAAGGTGTCGGAGAGGCTCTGGCGGGCCGAATTGTAAAAAAATTCGGAGACGATACTCTCAGAATTGCAACCGAAGAACCGGAGAGATTGGCTGAAGTAAAGGGAATAAGTCTGAAAAAAGCGTATGAAATCGGAGAGCAGATTGCCGAAAAAAAAGACCTTCGCGACGCAATGATGTTTCTGCAGTCATACGGTATCAGCCAGAACCTTGCCGGGAAAATATTTAACAGATACAGAAACGAACTCTATAACATAATTCGTGATAATCCGTACCGTCTCGCAGAGGATATTGACGGTGTGGGATTTAAAACTGCAGATGAAATTGCGGCAAAAAGCGGAATCAGCTCGGACAGTGAATACAGAATCCGTTCGGGCATTATTTATGTCCTTTTGAAGACGACTCAGGAAGGAAACTGTTTTTATCCGTTGGAGGATTTGATAAATGAGACCGCAGAAACACTGGGGACTGATGAAGATGCCGTCAGAGAGCAGATTTCAGATCTTGTGTTGAATCGTAAAATTATAATTAAAAACGACAATGATTGTAAGAAGGTATATTACAAGACCTATTATTACGAAGAACAAAATTGCGCAAGGAAAATGCTGGAACTGAAAAATTCATATGATGCCGAGGATTTTCTCTGTGATGACAGAGTTATTTTAAAGCGTATAGAGCAGGTTGAAAAAAGCGAAAATATAGAATTGGACGACCTGCAGCGAAAAGCTGTTTTGCATTGCATGAAGGAAGGCGTATTCATTCTTACGGGAGGACCCGGAACAGGTAAGACAACAACTCTGAATACCATAATAGCGTTGTTTGAACAGGTAGGAACCGGATTCTGTCTGGCTGCTCCGACAGGAAGAGCCGCAAAGAGAATGCAGGAAACCACGGGCTATGAAGCCAAGACAATACACAGACTTCTTGAGATAAACGGCAATCCGGAAAATGACAATTACAAATCCGGATATTTTGAGCGTAATGAAGACAATCCGTTGGATGTTGAAGTTGTTATTGTTGATGAGATGAGTATGGTGGATATTCATCTGTTTAATGCGTTACTTAATGCAATTGTACCCGGAACCAAACTCATATTGGTAGGTGATTCGTTCCAACTTCATTCTGTCGGCCCCGGACAGGTACTTAAGGATCTTATTGCTTCAAATGCTTTTGCGGCGGTATGTCTTGAGAAGGTTTTCAGACAGGATGAGGACAGCCATATAGTTACAAACGCATATAAGATTAACAGAGGCGAAAAACCGGATTTCTCTAAAAAATACAGAGATTTCTTTTTGTTGGAAAAAGATGATCCCGAAATTATTTATTCATACATAACGAGTTTGATGTTGGTAAATGTTCCGAAAGAATTTCAAATAGATCCTTTTGAGGTACAGGTTCTTTCGCCGATGAGAAAAGGTAATCTCGGGACGGTTGTTCTTAACAGAGTTCTGCAGGAAAAAATGAACCCGCCTTCAAAGGACAAAAAGGAGTATTTGTTCGGGGACGTGATTTTTCGTGAAGGCGATAAAATAATGCAGATCAGAAATAATTACGAACTTGAATGGGAAGTAGTGGGAAAATACAATATGCCGATCGACTCCGGAAAGGGAATATTTAACGGGGATGTAGGTATTATTGAGAAAATAAGTGACGAAAGCCGCGTGTTTAATGTTAAGTTTGATGATGAAAACACGGTTTTATATTCTTATGATGACATCGGTGACATAGAACATGCATATGCGGTTACCGTTCATAAATCACAGGGAAGCGAATATCCGGTAGTAATTATTCCCGTTTTATCGGGACCAAGACAGCTGTTTACAAGAAATCTTCTTTATACGGCAGTTACAAGAGCTAAAAAAAGTGTAATTCTTATCGGATCCGAGAGCCAAGTCAGATTAATGATTGATACCGATGTGATTCAAAAACGTTATACCTCTCTTGCGAATCGAATTACCGAATTAATAAATACAGAGAAGGAGACAGATGCTTAAAGTAATAAATGTACTCGCAGATTTACTTTTTCCGCGAAGGTGCCCGGTGTGTGATGAGCCGCTTGTATCGGGACGCAGAATATGCAGAGAGTGCGAGCATTATTTTAAACCGATCAAAGGTTCGGTATGTGTTAAATGCGGGAAAAAACTGAATGAGCCGGATGCGGAATATTGTCTGGACTGTTCCAGAATAAATCACCTGTTCGAATCCGGAAGAGCAGTGTTTGAATATAATAGTATCAGCAAGTCCATATACAGATTTAAATACGGCGGTCGAAGGGATTATGCGGATTATTACGGATATTCAATGTGCAATATTTTAAAAGACATCGTAAAAAATTGGCAGCCGGATGTAATTATTCCGGTGCCGCTTCACAAATCGAAAATGAAAAAAAGAGGATATAATCAGTCGGCACTTCTGGCCGAGGCATTTTCTCAGTATATCGGAATCCCGTATGTTGAAAACGCGGTGATTCGAAGTCGAAAAACAGTTCCCATGAAAGAATTATCAGGTGCCAGACGCCAAATAAATTTGAAAAATGCTTTTATTATAGGCAATTTTGATGTAAAATTAAAGACAATAGTTATCGTAGACGACATATACACTACCGGAAGTACAATGGATGCTGTCACGGAGGTTTTATTGGCAGCAGGAGCGTCGAAGGTATATTTTGTTACATTGTCAATCGGAAAAGGCATGTGAAGGGGGTTAATTATGGGGATAAAGAATTGCAGAAAATGCGGAAAGATGTTTAATTATATTTCCGGAGAGGCAATATGCCCACAGTGCAGAGAGGCTGCCGAAGCCAAATTTCAGGAAGTGAAGAAATTTGTTCAGGAGAACAAACAAGCTACAATAAATGAAATTGTTGATAGTTGCGGTGTTGATTCCAAGGTTATTAAGCAGTGGATTCGCGAGGAAAGATTATTCTTTTCGGATGATTCTCCCGTAAAGATTAATTGTGAACTGTGCGGAACTCAGATTTCCACAGGAAGATATTGCGATAAATGCAAGAAAGAGACAGCCAATTCCTTCGGCAATGCTGCGATGAGACCTCAGGCGCAGGAACCGACTATATCAAGAGACAGTGGTTCGGGTATACGTATGCATACATTTAAAGACAGATAGCTATTATACTTTATATAACAGAAGGCTGAAACAATGTTGAACGAACCAAGAATTAGGCTTATGACTAAGCTTGCATCTTATGAACAGGGAGAGGGAAAAAAAAGCACTGCGATAGGTTCATATTTCAGAGGTGATTACATCGGTAAGGAAGTAATCAAGTCAATCATATACGGTACGATTGCATTTGTAATTGTATTTGCAGTATATGTCGCTTATGATTTTGAATTTTTCCTGCAGGATATTTATAAAATGGATCTGTTAGGATTTGGCAAGAGCGTTCTTACGCTCTATGCCAAATTTATTGTTGTGTATGCGATTATAACTTATGTCGTATATGCAATAAGATATAGAAAAGCAAGACGTTCTCTCAGAATGTATTACAACAATCTGAGAAGACTTAATGCTATGTACCGAAAGGAACAGGACGATGACACAACTGCTGGGTATTAGAGAGATTATTAAGATTTTTGTTGGCAGATATGAGAATTATCTGAAACCTATAGGTAAATTTATTCTTACATTTATTACTTTGATGATGATCAGATCCAATGTCGGATATGCATCAAGACTCGGTAATGTTGCAATCATTTTGATTGTATCATTGCTGGCATCATTTATGCCGCTTAACTTTATTCCGGTAATTGCAGCATTGGTGGTGCTTCTGGATATGTATTCGATGTCCATGATATGCGCCGCATTTATTGGAATATTGTTATTTGTTATGTTTTTGGTTTATTTCAGATTTGCACCCAAGGATACGATTCTTCTTATGTTGACTCCGATTTTGTTTGTTATGAAGATTCCGTATGTGATTCCTCTTGTTGCAGGTCTCGTGGCTGCACCTACCGCAATAGTATCGGTTGGCTGCGGCGTGATTATTTATTATGCACTTTATATTCTGGATATTAACAGCGATTTTCTTATGGGGCACGGAATGCAGGATGCTCTTACGGATTTAAAGTTGATTATGGATTTGTTTATTTCAAATAAAGAGATGCTTGTATTCGTCCTGGCATTTTCGGTTACCATTATTGCTGTAAATATTATTCGAAGATTGGACGTGGATCATTCATGGACAATTGCGATTGTTACGGGATCGCTTCTTGATATTGTTATGGTATTGGCAGGCGATTTGAAAATGAATGCCTATGTACATCCCGCCGGACTTATATTGGGAAGTATACTCGGTGTAATTACGGTTGTTATTATTAAGTTCTTTGCTTTTAATGTTGATTACAGTAAGACTGAAAAGGTCAGCTTTGAAGATGACGAATACGTATACTTTGTTAAAGCGGTTCCTAAGGTTAACTATCAGCAACCTCAGGCTAAAAAGAAAAAAAAGAATGTAAGACCTTCGGAAGAAAGAGTCGAAGGAAAGATTCGACGAAGAGAGACTTTGAGAGAAGAGATACCCGAAGAGGAATATGAAGAACCTGATGTAAAAGCGGTTGATGAAAGACCTCAGGTCGAAGAGATGTATGATGAAGAATTTGTGATGTCAGAAATAGATGATTCTTCTGATATTGATGAAATAATTGATGATTCTGAAGCATTACCGATATATGAACCCAAGCGTCAGAGAATGACCGGAATAGAAAGAGCTGCTGCAGCAAAGGCCAGAAAGGATAGAGAAGAAAAGAAATAATGATTGAACATCTTAGTGCATTTGTAGAAGAATATCTGTCAACAATACATTTGCCCAACATCCGTGTCACGGATGTTGTTGAGATACTTATTATCACTTTTATCTTTTATCGTGTTCTTGTGTGGGTAAAGAATACCCGTGCCTGGTCGTTGCTTAAAGGACTTATTGTTGTGCTGGGATTTCTTCTTTTGGCAGCAATGTTTAATATGACGACTATTCTTTGGATTGCGCAGGAATGTTTTTCCGTTGCGATAATAGCTCTTGTTGTTGTTCTTCAACCGGAACTGAGGAGGGCTCTCGAACAACTTGGGAAAAAAAATATTCTGTCTTCTTTTATTCTTACAGATCCTTCACGAAAAGAGGAAAAATATTCGGATCATACTGTTGATGAGATTGTAAAAGCATCATTTGCCATGGGGCGTGAGAGAACGGGCGCTCTTATGGTTTTTGAGTGTAACGAGACTCTTACTGAATATGAAAAAACCGGAATTAATATCGATTCCGCAATATCGAGTCAGTTGCTTATTAATATATTTGAACATAATACTCCGCTTCACGACGGAGCCGTTATTTTCAGAAATGACAGGATTATGGCTGCAACCTGTTATCTTCCGTTATCGGATAACAGGAACTTGAGTAAAGCTCTCGGAACGAGACACAGAGCGGCAGTCGGTATTACCGAGATTACGGATTCTCTTGCCGTTATTGTATCGGAGGAAAACGGAAAAGTCAGTGTTGCATACGCCGGAGAATTGTTCGGGGGGCTAAGTCAGGAAGGGCTTCGCGAAAAATTAGAACTTATACAGAATAAACAGATTGATGAAACAAAGAAAAATAATTGGCTAAATATTCATAAAAACAGCAAGAAAGATAAGGAAAAAACATTATGAAAGATAGAAAGTTTGTAAATAAAATAACAAACAATCTGGGTCTTAAATTGCTGGCTTTTGTTATAGCATGTGCGTTATGGCTTGTTGTTGTGAATTATGATGATCCAATGACATCATATACGTACAGTGGAATTCCCGTTGAGATTATTAATGCGGATGCTCTTCTCGCCAAAGGAAAAGTCTATGAAGTGCTTGACGGTACAGATACAGTGTCGGTTACAATATACGGAAAACGTTCGGTTGTTGAATCCATAGGTAAGGAAAATATTAAAGCTGTTGCCGATATGGAGAATCTCACACTTATGAATACAGTTGAGATTACTGTATCGACCAATAAGAATTATAATAAACTTGACTCGATAAAAACAGACACGCCTGTAATGCAGCTTGCAATAGAGAATCTATTGGAACTGAATTACCCGGTATCGGTGAATGTTAACGGAACGGTGGCTGACGGATATGTACTCGGCGAGGTATCGCTCAATCAGAATACAATAAAAGTCAGTGGACCGGAGTCAATTGTTTCAACTGTCAAGAGTGCCAAACTTTCAATTGACGTAACGGACAGAACCACGGACATGTATACATCGGTGGACGTTTTCTTATATGACGGAGACGGTAATGTTGTTGATAAGAGTAAACTGAATCTGAATGTTAACAGTATTAATGTAACGGCAACGGTTTTGCCAATAAAAGCTGTTGATATCCTTTATGCGTATTCAGGTGAACCTGTGGAGGGGTATGCGGTAAACGGTAATCCCACAGGGGATAAGACTGCAGTGTATATTGCGGGAAAGGCAAATGTTATAGAATCAATTACTTCTATTGTAGTTCCGCCTACGGCAATTTCCGTTGAAGGAAAAGACGATGATTATACCACAGTAATTGATTTGAACAATTATTTGCCGGACGGAATCAGATTTTCGGATGCTTCCTTTGACGGAAAAGTATCGGTAACGGTAGATATAGAACCTACAGAGGATAAGACGGTTAATGTTCCTTTGAGTAATATTGCTATTTCCGGTGTACCGACAGGCTATACGGCAGAGATATATGTTTCGAGTGATAATGTCAGCGACGATGACGAAGATATTAATATTTCCGATGTGAAAATGAAAGTGGAAGTTGAAGGAATTGCTTCGGTACTCAGCGGCGTTACGGGTGACAGCTTGAAAGGAAATGTAAATGTCGAAGAGTATTTTGCCAATGCCGGTGTACAGACATATAACGGAAATTATCTGATTGCCGATGGTGTATATAGGATGGAAATTTATTTTACACTTCCGGATGGCGTGACACAATCGGATTCTTGTTATGCAGAAGTAAAGATTACTGCCGAATAATATCTGTACAATAGGGTTGGATACCAAAATATATTGTTTATTAAGATATATGATGATATAATATAAGTGTGTGTTTAAAAGGTGCTTATGGGGGATAGAAAGGGGATTTGCTTATGGTTAAGCAGACGGTTACAATTAAAAATCCGACAGGACTACATCTACGTCCGGCAGGCAATCTATGTAAGGAAGCAATGAAGTTTCAGTCATTGATTACATTTAGATATAAAGAAAATATGGCTAATGCCAAAAGTGTGTTGAGTGTGTTGGGCGCTTGTGTTAAATGTGGCGATGAGATTGAGATAATCTGTGAGGGAGAAGATGAACAGGAAGCCCTTATGAGTCTTGTCAGTGCCATTGAAAGCGGACTAGGAGAATAAAGATTTATATCACAATTAATCAGCCCACTTATGTGGGCTGTTTTTATTTTATTATTATAGGAGGAAAAGCTAATGCTGAATTATAAGAGGTACAAAAGAAATCCTGTTGAAGATTTCCCTGAAAGAACATGGCCTAATAAGCAGATTGAGAAGGCTCCAATCTGGTGTAGTGTAGATTTAAGAGACGGTAATCAGGCGCTAATAGATCCCATGGTTGTTTCGGAAAAGATAGAGTTTTTTCAGTATCTTCTTAAGTTGGGCTTTAAAGAAATAGAGGTTGGATTTCCCGCAGCAAGTCAGATAGAATATGATTTTCTCAGACAGTTGATTGACAGGAATATGATACCGGAGGATTGTAAGGTTCAGGTTCTTACACAATGCAGAGAAGAATTGCTTGAAAAAACATTTAAATCAATTGAGGGATGTAAATCTGCTATTGTTCATATTTACAATTCAACATCCACACTCCAAAGAGAAGTTGTATTTAAAATGAGTAAGGATGAAATAAAGCAGATAGCAATAGACGGAACCAATATGGTTAAAAAGTATGCCAAGGACTTTGATGGTGAGATTATTTTGGAATATTCTCCCGAGAGTTATACCGGCACAGAACTTGATTACGCGATAGAAGTATGTAATGCGGTAATAGATACATGGGGACCTACACCTGAGCACCCTATGATTATTAACCTTCCGTCGACAGTAGAGATGACCACTCCCAATGTATTTGCGGACAGAATTGAATGGTCGATTAATCATCTTCATAACAGAGATAGCGTTATCGTGTCGGTTCATCCTCACAATGACAGAGGCGAAGGTGTAGCAACCGCAGAACTTGCGCTTCTTGCCGGAGCTGACAGAATAGAAGGAACCTTATTCGGTAACGGAGAAAGAACAGGTAATGTAGATATTTGTAATATCGCTTATAATATGTTCTCACAAGGCATTAATCCGGAGCTTAATCTTGAAAATGTAAATGAGATGATAGAGATATATGAGAGATGCTGTAAGATTCCGATTCATCCCCGTCATCCGTATGCAGGTAAATTGGTATTTACCGCATTTTCAGGTTCTCATCAGGATGCAATCAACAAAGGCGTAAATGCCATGAAAGAGAGAAATGACGGTTTCTGGGAGGTTCCGTACCTGCCTATTGATCCTGCCGATATAGGACGTGAATATGAACCTATAGTTCGTATCAATTCACAGTCCGGTAAAGGCGGAGTTGCCTTTGTAATGGATACATATTTCGGCTTTAAGCTTCCTAAGGGAATGCAGAGAGAATTTGCCGATGTGATTCAGAAGATTTCGGAATCACAGGGGGAGGTTTCACCGGATACGATTATGCAGCAGTTTAAGGAAGAATATCTCGATAGAAAGGAACCGATTCATTTTAGAAAACTTAAAGTTGACGATATGAGCGGTGAGACGGAATCACCTTTCGATACGAGAGTTGCGGTTACTTACACAGATAACGGCATAGAAAAATCATTTACTGCCGTCGGCAACGGACCTATTGATGCTGTTAAACGTGGTATTATAGAGAACTTCCATATTGATATAAAGATACTTGATTACGAGGAGCATGCGCTTCAGAGCGGATCTAATTCACAGGCAGCCGCATATATTCATATGCTTGATGTTGTATCCGGTCATGTTACATACGGTGTAGGTGTGAGCTCCAATATAACAAGAGCTTCGGTAAGAGCAATATTCTCTGCTCTTAACAGACTCGGAATAGTACAGTAAGAATAAAAAAACGGCTTTATCTTTTGATAAAACCGTTCAGACTGTAGACAAAGCAGCTCTGAGAGACAATCGTTTCTCAGAGCTGTTTTTCGTTCAGCCGATGATTTTCCGGTTTCTTTAAATTGTAACCATCCACTCTCCGGAGCTGTTGTAGAACATTTTTTATGATTATCAAAGATTAAAAGTATTAACGGTGTTAAGAAGTTCGTTGGTACTGCTTCTGGTGTTTTCTGCAGCTTCATTAATATCTTTGCTCATTTCAGCCATGTCCTGAATAGAAGTATTAATCTGTTGAACGGTTGTGCCAAGATTAGCCTGAGAGCTGTCAATAAGTTGCAATGTATCGGTGATAGAATTGATAGATATGTTTAGTTGTCTTATATTTTCTGTCATTTTCTTCGAGGTCTCGGAATAATATTTGCAATTTTCCAGATAATCATCGGCAAGTTTGCCGTAATTTTCGTAATCGGGAAGAACTGCTTTTTCAACAAAGTCGAGAAGGTGTCGGCATTCGTTTGTGAGTGACTCAACACTTTCATTGACCTGTAATACAAGATTACTTATTTTTCCGGTTTGCTCTTTGGTTTCTTGTGCAAGTGAATTAATCTCCCCGGCAACAACGGCGAATCCTTTTCCGGCTTCACCTGCACGTGCGGCCTCTATTGATGCGTTGAGCGCAAGAAGATTTGTTCTGCCCGCAATTCCCTGTATTGTATCGCTGATATTGTTAATTTCTTCAATTACTTTTATGCCCTCTATTGCCGAAGAAAGCTTATCATTACTTATTTTTGCTGTAGAAACAGCTTTATCTTTGTTCAGAATAACTTCATCAACCGTTTGTATTACATCGGATATAATTAATTCGGATTTGTCTGATATTCCGTTTGTTTCGCGTACAAATGCCGCAGCTAAATCTCCTATTTCATTGCAGTTTTTAACAATTTCGGCAATGTTGGAAGTCTGAGTGTTGAGTGCATTTCCGGTTTCCTTCATAGAGTCCGAAATGTTTACTATATTGTCGGTAATTGATGTCATACCGTCGGTTACGGTTGTAATCTGGCGAGACAGTCTGGTTGACTCGGTTTTTGTTTTTTTAATAGTGTAAATAAATTTGTTTTGCAACTCTTCGACTATGTATTTGTTTTCTTCTGTCTCGGAGTTACATTTTTTAAAATTGGATGTCCCGATTATTTTATCTTTGACAAATTCCTTTAAATTGCCGATGGAACTGAAAATCTGTTTTGAAAGCCATTTTGATACCAGTATCGATGCAACAAGTCCTACAATAATAACAATGATGACACTGTAGAACATTTCGGTAATATTTAACATAACATTTGACATTTTGTCGGAGAGAATAAGATACCAACCGCAATTTGATAACTCGGAATATTTAAATCTTTTCAGCTGGTTATCGTAATCCTTGAATCGCAGGGGCTTGTTCTGCGGGGATTTAATATCCGAGACTATATCAGGAAGAATCTTTGAATAATCCGAAAGAGATTCTTCGGTAGGCATCAAATCCCCAAATTGAGTAATTATAATATTATTATTTCCGTCAATAACAGTTGCGTTCATGTTCGATGAGGAAAGGATATTGTTTACAATTTCAGAAAGGGCATCAAGATAAATATCAACGGCACAGACGCCAATCAACTCGCCATTCATATAAATGGGTTTTGAAATTGTAATACACATTTGATTTGTTGAAGCGTCAAGGTATGCTTCGGAATATGTAATATCGTTATTTTTGACTGATTCAATATACCAGTCCCTGCTTGTCGGATCGTAATCGTCGTCAACGGTAAGGTCGGCACCGCTAATAAGTTCTTTGTCCGTAGTGCCTACATAAAGATCGCACAGTTCGGTGTGATCGCCGTAAAGACTCTTACATATATTGTAAATGGAATTGTTTTTTCCGTCAGATAGTTCAATCATAGTGACACAGTCATTTAACAAGTCTGCATTGGATTTTATGTAATTGTCCATTTGGGATGCATAATAGTCGGTTTGCGATTGCATAGTGGTACTTATTTGATCCGACCACTTAACAAAAACCGTGACACCTATAAGAATAGTGGTAAAAAGGATGCCGGCCATGCACAGAATGCACATGGACAACTGCATCTGAGTTTTAAGTTGCTTTGCTTTTTTCATATTGTATTCCCCCAAAATAGTAAATACCAACCCCATATTTATTTTATCATTTAGAGTTATAATAAGCAATTTTATAAAAGTACAAGAAAACCCACTGCCTTTAGGCGGTGGGTGCTCTTGTACGAGGTGCGGGGATTCAAGCCCCGTACCTCGTAAGGCACGAAGTGCCGCTTTTTTATGAGCAAGTAGCGAAGCGGATTGCGAATATC
>JAZUDQ010000034.1:0-31769 GCA_045639745.1 Lachnospiraceae bacterium
AACCTGCTGAATAACACCATCTTTCATAACTACGATACGGGTACCAAGAGTCATAGCCTCTGTCTGGTCATGTGTAACGTAGATGATGGTTGTACCTAATCTCTGATGTAACTTAGCGATCTCAATACGCATCTGTACACGAAGTTTTGCATCAAGGTTTGAAAGAGGCTCGTCCATAAGGAATACCTTAGGATTACGAACGATAGCACGTCCCATTGCAACTCGCTGTCTCTGTCCACCGGAAAGAGCCTTAGGCTTACGGTCTAACAAAGATACAAGGTCAAGAATCTTAGCTGCTTCTTTAACCATTTTATCGATTTCGTCCTGAGGAACTTTACGAAGCTTAAGTCCGAATGCCATGTTATCATATACTGACATATGAGGATACAAAGCGTAGTTCTGGAATACCATTGCGATATCTCTGTCCTTAGGCTCAACATCATTAACCAATCTGTCTCCGATACGAAGTTCACCGGATGAAATATCTTCAAGACCTGCGATCATACGAAGTGTTGTTGATTTACCACATCCTGAAGGTCCTACGAAGATGATAAATTCCTGATCTGCAATTTCAAGGTTGAAGTTCTTAACAGCTTCAAAACCGTTAGGATAAACCTTGCAAATGTTCTTAAGTGATAAACTTGCCATTTTTTAAATGTCCTCCTGGTTTAAATTATAGTTATTAAATTATTTCATAACCCGTGTTCTCTGCCGAACACTCACTAATAGATAGTATATACAATTAAAGTAATATATGCTACTGTTATTTTGATTATTTTTCTCTGTCTTTTTTCGTTATTATAACTATTTTTTGTATTTTTTCGCAATATTCTCTATGAAGTTCGCTACAAATTCATAATCTCGCGGTTTTCCGTCAATTTGAAAATACGAAATATAATACAAATCATATTCTTCCGAATAAGCAAATTGAATTAAAACATCTTCGTACCTTCCCTTATAATAAATCTCCCCCTCAAAATTCACATAATCTTTGCCTTCGGATTTAAAAGCTTCCCAGCCGGGATTATTTGATACCCCTTCCAATAATTCTCCGAATTCAATCTTCGAGCCCGGCACATATTCCGAAATATCCGTCTCTTTTACAATATCTATTCTTTCATCCGGAATCGGCTTCATCGGAGAAGTCGATATCGATAATGCCACAATTCCCATAATTATTGTAAAAACAATAGAGACTATGATTGTTACCGCGGTTTCTCTGAATTTTTCAAAATTTCCTCTGGTAAGTATGTACATTACACCGGCTCCGACAACCGCACCGACAACATGAGCCCACCAGTTCACACCTGCCGAAGCTGACATAACCGCATAAACAACAACCACCACAATCGCTTTTATAAGATCTGATTTTCGATTCTTTCGATTTTTCTTTATGATAAGAAAAGCAGAAGAAGCAATCATTCCAAATACTGCTCCGGAAGCTCCGATAGTACATACCATTCTGTCGGGATTAAGAGAATGTGTAATAATAATTGAGGCTCCTACGGATATTATTCCCGACGCAAAATAAATAATGGTGGTTCGCAACTTGCCAAGTTTTGGTTCAACCACCGAACCTGCTGCCCACAGACCTATCATATTGCCGTACAGATGCTGAAAACTCTGATGAAGGAATATACTTGATATCAAGCGATAATACTGATGTCCCTTAGAAAGGTAATCATATCTTGCGCCTCCGATTTTAAATAACTTGTCTCCTTCATTGGCAGTAATATAATAAATCAAAACATTTAGCGCTATCAGAATGTATGTTATTATCATACTCTTAAAATTAACATCCGACTTGTCTGTAATCTTCACACCGTTAACATATGACATTTCATCAAGCTTCTCTTTTGTAATGACATATGTTTCACGATTAAGATCCAATTCCGAAAAATCAAAATTATTCTGATACGCCTGATTATTTTGATATACCTGATTAGGCTGATATGGCTGATTATTCGAATTCGTCTCTCCAATCATCCCATAATTGTTTATTAGATTATCTTCCCTGTTTATTAACGAAGTATTCCCATCATGATTATTATTGTAAAAATAACCGGAATCGCCCATTTATATCCCCTTTTTTCTTGCATCGATAATCATTCACTATCCTCACCGGTCTTCATCTCATAACCGAATTTTTTAAATATTCCCTTATAAAGATATACGGAAATATGATAAGGAACCGAAAATCCAAATAATAATACCGGTATTAGCCAATTCGGAAAGAAATACACAACCGCAAACGGAACTAAGTAAAGAATCATAATTAAAATTGTTCCGGGAAAATTTGTTATGGAAATAAACAAAGCATTTTTCAACGTTCCCTTTACACTGTTTTCAAATGTTGCCTGAAGCGGACATATGTGAACGCCTACCATTGTAAGCAATAACATCAACACCAGCAAAAAAATCTTCAATATACTCGGAACATCTATCTTAATACCAACTAATTCTTCACTGTAAAACATTATCGCCAAATCGCCTACCGCCACTGCACCGACCGCAAGCATTATAAGCGATAAAAGAAAACCTTTTTTCAGGTTGTTTTTATAAGCAACTATAAACGTGTCGGTAACATGTGCATCCTCTTTGTTGGCAATTTTTTTACAACAGTAGAACAATGTCGAAAAAGAAACCGCAACAGTCACTATCGGTATACAACCGATGACTGTAAGAATTCCGAGCCACATATAATCTGCCATTCTTGATAAAAAACGAAATATTATACCTTCATCACTAAAAATCTTACTCATTAAAACTCCGCTTTCATCGGTGTATAAACAATACCTTCCGATTCCTGTTTTTCTCCGGTATCCGAAAAACCCTGTTTTCGATAGAATTCAAGCGCATATGGTGCCGCATTTACCGTACATGTGTGCACACCTCTCTCTTCTATCAGATACATTTTAACATATTCAATAAGGCTCTTTCCTATACCTTTTTTGTGATAAGCATCATTAACAAAAAGCAATGATATGTGATTTACATTTCTAAGAGAAATAATCCCAATTATTCCGTTCTTTGATTCCTCTAATCTCTCAACAGCCACAAACAGTCTGTATTCACCTTTTAAAAACATCTTGAACAGAATATTATCGGATATGAAATCCAGAAAACTTTTACTTCCTTCCTCTCCGTACTCCGCTGCCTCATATTTACTAAAAACCAGCCAAGCAAGACTCATGGCATCTTCCCACTCGTCCCGATTGGCCGGTCTGATATCATATTTTAACAAATCTCTGCCCCCGAAGGCATATCTTTCTCAGGAGTAAGAAGAGCCAAATTACCGTCTGCATCTTCAGCGCAAAGAAGCATTCCTTCCGAAACGACTCCTGCAAGTGTTGCCGGTTTGAGGTTACACAATACCATAACTTTCTTACCTACCATCTCTTCCGCACTGTAATGCTGTTTAATTCCGGAAACTATCTGCTTTACTTCCGAGCCTATCTTAACCTGTGAGCAAAGAAGCTTCTTTGATTTGGGAACTTCCTCACACTTAATTATTTTTCCGACTCTGAACTGAAGTTTATCAAAATCACCGTACTCTATTTCCGGCTTTTTATCCACATCTATTACAGGTTCATCCGTTTCTGAAACAATACCGTTTTCTTTTTCGTATTCGGCTCGTTGCAGTGCCTGAATCTCCTCAACCTTTTCCATCACAATCTTGAGATCCTGACGGGCAAATAACATCTCAGGTTTGTCAATTACTTTAGTACCGCTCTTATAAAGTCCGAATTTATCAAGTTCTTCATATGCTCTTGCTTCCGTACTGAGCTGTGCAAAAATCTTTTCCGAAGTCTCCGGCATAAACGGTGCGAGAAGACTTGCTCCGATTGTAATTGCCTCTGTTAAATTATACATTACCTCGGAAAGTCTGTCTTTCTTGGCCTCATCCTTAGCAAGAACCCAAGGTTCTGTCTCATCGATATACTTGTTACATCTTCTGAAGACATTAAATACTTCCGAAATGGCATCGTTCACACGAAGTTCGTCCATTTTCTTCTGAACCTTTTCCCTTGCCCCAACAGTAACTGCCTTAAGATCACTGTCAAAGCTGTCGGTAACACCTGTAGAGGTAACAACGCCATCAAAATATTTATTGGTCATCGATATTGTTCTGTTAACAAGATTTCCGAGAATATTGGCCAGTTCGGAATTAAATCTCTCAACAAAAAGTTCCCATGTAATAGTTCCGTCATTCTCGTAAGGCATCTCATGAAGAACAAAATAACGAACGGAATCAACTCCGAAAAGTCCGATTAAATCATCCGCATAAATAACATTTCCTCTTGATTTACTCATCTTCTCGCCGCCCTGAAGAAGCCATGGATGACCAAATACCTGCTTGGGCAAAGGCTCTCCCAGTGCCATAAGGAAAATCGGCCAATAAATTGTATGGAAACGAACTATATCTTTTCCTATAAGATGTAAATCAGCCGGCCAGTATTTCTTATACTGATCCGATGAATTACCGTCACAGTCAAATCCTATTCCGGTAATATAATTGGTAAGTGCGTCAAGCCATACGTAAACAACATGCTTATCGTCAAAATCAACCGGTATTCCCCATTTAAATGAGGTACGGGAAACACATAAATCCTGAAGTCCCGGAAGAAGGAAATTGTTCAGCATTTCATTTTTCCTTGACACAGGCTGTATAAACTCGGGATGTGTATTAATATAATCAATAAGTTTATCGGCATACTTACTCATCTTGAAGAAATATGCTTCTTCCTTTGCAGGCTGAACATCTCTTCCGCAATCGGGACATTTTCCGTCCTTAAGCTGGCTTTCTGTCCAAAATGACTCACAAGGTGTACAATACATTCCTTCGTATGAACTCTTATATATATCTCCCTGATCATAGAAGCGCTTAAACATCTTCTTAACCTGTGCTTCATGATATTCGTCCGTTGTACGTATAAAATGATCATAAGAAACATTAAGACTGTCACAAATGTCACGAATCTGTCCCGCAACATCATCAACAAACTGCTTGGGTGTAATTCCGGCAGCCTCTGCCTTTAATTCTATCTTCTGACCGTGCTCATCTGTACCTGTCTGAAAATGAACATCATAACCCTGCATTCTTTTATATCTTGCGATGGCATCAGCCATTACTATTTCATAACTGTTACCTATATGAGGCTTTCCCGAAGTATATGCTATTGCTGTTGTAATATAATATTTTTCTGCCATGTTCATCGCTCCTATCTTTAATTCTATTCCGTCGGAGTATCCTGCGGCGTAACTTCCGGATTCTCAGCAGGCGGTGTTTCCTCAGTCTCCGGCTCAGGCTCAATCGGATCGATCTCCGGATATGTATCCGGTATACCGTCGCCGTCCGTATCTATTCCGTTAGCCTCAAGTTCGGCTTGAGCTGCCTCCGCAGCAGCTGCTGCAGCTTCCTCTGCGGCCCTGTCCTCGGCAGTACGTTCAATCGCCATCTGCTCTCTTTCCAATTCTTCCGTGTATTCTTCTTCTGTCATGAGTCCGCTGTTATAGTAAACAAATAAATAAAAATTACTTGTTAACAATTTATTGGCGGCATTATATTCCGACTCTGTATATTCTATCATTGCATTCAGATACTCATCAAGTTCTTCCTGCTCGTACTCTTCGGTGTCAATAAGCCATTCCGCACTTCCGTTTACGGCATTGTATTTTACGGTATCTGTTATAAAACTTCCGTTATAAAGCCTTGCCCTGTGGATACCGTTAACAGAGAAAATGTCATTTCCGGCAAGCAATCTGCTTTCATATTCAATATTGAAAAGGTTAAGTATTGTAGGATAAATATCCACATTGCAGCAAGGAGTATCTACATATATAGGTTCCTCCATTCCCGCATTATAAATTATACAAGTTGAATGATACTGTTCAAAGTTATTGTCAATCTCATAACCTGCTATTGAATCTCTTCCGCTTTCCGACAGGTTATAAGGACAATGGTCTCCGGCAATAACAATTACGGTATTATCCAGCTTACCTGCTTCCTCAAGTCTTTCAAGAAGGTATGCCATAGCCTGATCGAATTCATATTCACCGGCCAAATAATATTGTGCATCATAAGTCAGATCGTTAAATCTGTCACCCATAAGATCCTTAACATTATTGTAATTCTTATTTCCTATATAGTTGGAAGATGTATAAGGACCATGTCCGCTAAAGGTCATATAATATGTCTGGAATGTATCACACTCAATATAATCATCTATTGACTGCTCCATCATCTCAAGATCCGAAGCAGGCCAATACGAGGTAAATGTCATTCCGTCATTAAGGAATTTCATAGTATCAAATCCAAGATTAGGCCATGAATAACTTCTTCTGTAATAATATCCGAGATAATTATGATAAGCAAATGTCTCTGCACCTGCCGTCTTAAACAAATCGCCCATTCCCATAGGCATAAACTTCTCTGCAGATTGAGGGAACGAACCAACATCTGTTCCGCAGGCTGCATATCTTGATACATTAGGCCACAAACTTGTCAAAAATGCATATTCTCCGTTAGTGGTCGTATTAAGAAAACTGTTGTAATAATTATTAAGGACGATACCGTTATTGGCCATCATATAAAGAGTAGGTGTAACATCAGGATCAATTGCAACACTTGAAAAGCTCTCGGCTGTTATATAGATAAGATTATATCCTTCAAACATACCTGTATATTCATTGGTCTCTGTCGGCGGCTTTGTTGCATAGTATTCACAAAGTGCGAGCGTATCATCATCCGTAGCAAGTTCCGAAAGTGCTTCAAAATCAATTTCTTCAAGAACTCTCGGTTCCGGAACAAACTCCGGCTCATTTGAAGATACGGCATTGGTACTTACCGGAGCAGGAGCAGTCGTCGGCGTAAGTGTAAGCGCTTCAACATTTACGCTTGCAACCATAGGTTCATCCGTTTCGACATTCATTCCGAGATAGAAAATACCACCTTCAAGAACACTGGTAGCAAGAAGTCCTATTTTTTCCGAAGTGGTATCGGTATTTGAAGTACTGCTGTGAAATACATAATATGCAGACTGTCTCTCGGTTCCGCCGAGGCGAAGCAGGGCAACTCCCAAAATCCATGTCACACATGTAAATACCAAAGTAACAATATGAAGCAACCACACATACTGTTTCGAAGCTTTCTTCATACCTATTGCAAGAGCAAGAATAACCACAAAAGGAATCGCCATAATGAGCATCTGCCAGATACTTGCAATAAGCGTATCTTTAAGTGCCCACCAGAAATTACCCATCGCCGTCTTTCCCATTCCTGTCATACTTATTGAGAAAAATGAACCGAAATTATTATGATAAACCAACTGAATAATATAGTATGCCGTAATCACAAACGACACCACCGACATTATAAGTCTGTTGATTATCTTATTTTTGAATATTCCGCACAATGTTGAGAAAAACATTGCTTCCGCAGGAATAAATAATAAGAAATAGAAATTATCCTTTGAAATCTTTCCTGCAACCTGATATCTGACAAACAACTCCAAACCGGTAATCATAATTGCAAATATCAGAAAATCAACACCGAACGTAGGTAAATCTTCAATTAATCTTTTAACAATATGTTCTTTTTTGTCAACTTTATCCGCATTTGCCGTTTCTTCTGCTTCATTCTCGGATTCTTTAACCAATTCTGCCGTTTTTTCGGTATCATTGGCAGTACCTTCATCCTCACCGACAACTTCATAATCAAAATCATCTTCAAAATCTTCAATAAAAATATCGGCATTTTCTTTTTTTATAAGTTCATCGCCGTTAACGAGAACCTCTTCCGGCAAATCCAAATCAGTTATATTAATTGTATCTGTTTTCATTTCTTCCTCTGTGTTGAACCCGTCCCTTTTCAACGCACATATTCTATATCAGAATTGTCAAAATTTCAATTGGATTTTTATTCATATTTTTTAATAATCTGACATAAGATTTAATAATTTTCTTTTACAAATCTTCTCAATGCATCAAGCGAACGCTCAACCTTTTCGGTATCAATGCAATATGCCATTCTGAAATAGCCTTCAACTCCGAAGGAATCACTCGGTACAAGAATAAGATCATATTTCTTTGCTTTTTCGCTGAATGCTTTTGCATCGTTTTCAAGAGCTTTAGGGAAAATATAAAATGTTCCGCCCGGTTTAACCACTTCAAATCCGAGACTTACAAGTTCTTTATACAATATATTCATATTTGTCTCGTATACCGAAAGGTCACTGGTCTTATCTATTACCTTGTTAACCGCAAGCTGAATAAGCGATGCCGGGCAGTTATGTCCTGTTCCGCGGCTGATCTGACAACACATAGGAACAATAAGTTCCGCATCTTTTGCTGCGGGATTTACCGCAACATAACCAAGTCTTTCTCCCGGAATCGAAAGTGATTTAGAATACGAATAACAAGACAATGTATTGTCATAAAATTTTGAAACATAAGGAGCATCCACACCTTCAAACACAATTTCTCTGTAAGGTTCGTCGGAAATAATAAATATCTCGTGTCCGTATTCTTTTTCCTTATCGGTAAGAATTTCAGCGAGTTTCTTAACAGTCTCTGTTGAATATACAATTCCGGAAGGATTGTTAGGTGTATTAATAAGCACTGCATGTACCTTTTCGTTAAGCATTTCCTCGAACTTATCAAAATTTATCTGAAAAGATGAAGTATCCGCGGGAACAACCTTAAGAACCGCCCCCGACTTATTAATATAAGGATTATATTCCGGAAAATACGGTGCAAATGTAAGCACTTCATCACCGGGCTTTGTAACACATCTTACCGCATGAGCAACCGCACCTGCGGCACCGCTTGTCATGAAAATATGATCCATTTTATAATTCATTCCGAATCTTCTGTTTAATGAATCTGCGGTAACCTGTCTTGCTTCGGGATTACCGGGATTAGGACTGTAGCCGTGAAGGTATGCGCTGTCTTTTGTCTGAAGAAGTTCAATCATAGCCTCCGTAAGTTCCTTCGGAACAGGTACGGAAGGATTACCGAGACTGTAATCAAAAACATTTTCATATCCTATTTCTTTTCCTCTTTCGGTAGCATACACCGACAATGCTCTTATTACCGAAGGAGCCTTTATCATTTCCTTAAATTCCTGATTAATCATATTTTTATCCTCCATCACTATCCAAATTCTTTAATAAACGAGATTTCTGTCTTCTCCCTTTATGTACGCCTCGACATTCTTGAATGCTTCCAGAACACATCGCCTTCTTGCCTCAACACTGGCCCATGCCATGTGAGGGGTAATAATGAGTCTGTCAGAATCCTTAAAATTCGAAAGCGGATTCTCATCCGTAATAGGCTCTGCGGTTATTACATCAAGGCCGGCTCCCGCTATTTTATTGTTGACAAGAGCTTTATAAAGATCTTCATTGTTGACTACGCCGCCCCTTGCGACATTGACAAGTATCGCCGTAGTCTTCATCTTATCAAAAGCATCTCTGTCAATAATATTTCTTGTTTTTTCATTAAGCGGACAATGGCAACTTATAATATCCGATTCTTTTAAAAGAGTATTAAAATCAACCTCTTCATATCCGCAATCATGATTTTTCCCTCCGGTTGAATAATAAATCACTCTTGCTCCAAAACTCTCCGCAACTTTCGCAACGCCTTTTCCTATATTACCCATACCGATGATTCCCCAGGTCTTTCCGCTAAGCTCCGTGAAGGTCTTATCGTAGCATGTAAAACGGCCGCTGTCTCTGTACTGACCGGATTTTACAAAATCATCATAAAAGCTCAGATGCTCCAACACATAAAATGCCAGAGCAAATGTATGCTGAACAACCGAAGGCGTCGAATAATTACTGACATTGCATACTTTTATACCACGTTTTTTACAATAATCAATATCTATATTGTCAAAACCTGTGGCAAATTCCGCAATAAGTCCGATATTTTTTGCATTTTTCAAAGTTTCTTCACACAGTTTTGACTTATTGGCAATTACAATATCTGCATCCTTAACACGCTCCGCAATTTCCGAATATGCAGTATTATCATATGAAGTAACATTTCCGAGACTGTCAAAACATTCAACACTTACGTCAGCCCCTACCGTATTTCTTTCAAGAATTACTATATTCAATCTTTTCAAGCCCCCGGCCTTTCTTATCAAGATAATTGTTTCCGTCACATACTATATAATCTTCTCCTGCAAGTATTGCTCTTACCACATCCTCGGCAGAAGTTTTTTTCTCCTTAAAGGATACCCCTCCGTTCAACACAAATGTAGTATGAACATCACTTCCCGCAGTAACCGCTTTATTATATTTAATCGCATATTCCGTCGCTTTTATATCCCAACCGTGATTATTATGTGATTTCGAAAACGGATTGGAATGAGTGGCATTCGCAATCTCCACCGCATCGACAAAATCAGGAAAAAGTCTTATTTCCGGTATATAATACTCTTCTCTGAACGGATGGGCATGTGAAACCATTCCTCCTCCGTCATGAATTATTCTAAACTGATCTTCTATCGTTGCTTCCCATAATTCCTCATGATTTTCCAACCATTGCGGGGTTAAACCGTATATCAAAAATTCGGTTCCCCGAAATCCGGCTTCCCAGCCGAAAAATACATCCAGTTCGACCTTATCGCCTTCTCTCAGAGCATTATAATATCCTTTTGAAAATTCTCTTACCCATTCTTTGTACGGAAGGTGTCTGTCAATTGCCGTATTGCCTCCCCATGCATGGTCCGTTACAAATATTCCGCTGTACCCCGCTTCTTTATGAGCTCGTACCATCTCCGCTCCCGTGTTTCCCGCACAGGCACTGGCTTCAGATGTGTGCAAATGCATTTCGTATTTATACGGGTAACTGTTTATTATCATTTTTTCCTCCCTGCATGATTCCCATCATTATAAACGGGTACCATGTCATTTGTGTATATTCCAAGCCTTCCATGGAAATACTTATAAACAAAAACATTATCCACATACCAACGGTAATTGTTTTAAGCGTATAAAGAGTCTTTTCATCCGAAAAACTGCTTTTCTTTTTCTCTGCCAGGCTCTTAAGCCACGTAATCAGCGCTGCATAAAACAAATATGTTCCTATATAACCAACCGCATATATTTGTTTAAAATACAGATTATGAAAACGATCGTTGCAGGGATTATGAAGAGTCTCCGTCGTTAAATCAATACCAAGAAATCTTGTTGCGAACGGTTGTTTAACATAATAGCTTATCGCATCCCACCATATAAGATGTCTTGAGTGAAATATATTTTCCAGTTTCGTCATAATATCTTCGCCCAATCCCAGCTCTTCAAGATTGGTTTTCAATGGCGTAAACAACTGAATAAAAACAAGAAATGCAGTTACTGCCGACAGCAAGATTGCTCCGAATACCTTTACTGATTTCTCACTTATTTTAATCTTTTTAAATACACCTTTTTTTCTTAATTCCAAAAAAATGATAAACATATATTCCAGAATCAATATTGCCTGACCGCTTCTTGCATTGGTTCTGTAAAACAACATATATATTCCGACCGGAAATATCGCAATCCATTTTAGCCATTTCTTTTTACTCAGAGCATAAATGAATACAATACATACAATTACACCTATGGCCATATCTGTCTTGTAATAATACAAAGCGCCGTCCGATGTAACATCAAAATCAGATTTCCTTCCGACATAATTACCCGTAAATGTATATGTAAACTGGATGTACATTTTATATATCAGATTTAAAAAAAGAATTATATATGACGACAACGGAATAATCTTTGAAAATACGCTTTCTGATTTTATCTCATTATAAAATTTCTCCGAATAGACTCTTCCGAGAAAATAAATAAAAAATGCCGATTCTGTTTTTACAAATTTTGAATATGCTCCCGTATCCCTCAGAAAAGAAAGAAAATAGACAACAAAAAGACATAGCATAATAATATCTGCCGGGACAATCCGCTTCGAAAATTCCTTATAATATCCGAACTTAAAAAATCCGAACACTACCATAAAAGCCGCAATCACAACCATTGAATAATCAAGAATTGTAAATTGAAACAATATATCAACAATTTGTTTTAGTGCTAAAAATATACTCATAACTATTCCGATAATGCTTTTTCAAAATTATTTACGATTATCTTCCAATCAAATCTTTTAACATTTTCAAAGCCCTTTCTGACATATTCACCGCACAGAGCTTCATCATGCAGAGATTTAAGACCTTCTGCTGCCGCTTCATAATCTTCCGAATTGACAAGAATACCGCAATCCGCAACTACCTCTTTAAGCGAATAAGAATCCGCGGACACTACGGGCACGCCAAGCTGCATTGCCTCCAGAGGCGGAAATCCGAACCCCTCTATTCTTGACATAAACAAAAATCCCTTCGATCGGGCTATCATGGCATGCATGTCTTCATTTTTCTCTATATATTTAATGCAGCTTATTTTACTTTTTATTTCATCGGGAATATTGTATGCTTCTACATCGGGGATTCCGATAATCTTTAAATCACGGGCATTTTCACCCATTTTCCTGCAATAACACTCATATGAACGAACTATTCCTTCCGGATTTTTATGAGGAAGTGATGAGGTTACAGCCACATAATATTCTCTTTCGGAACATTCCGTTTCTTCCGGCATAACAACCGGATTGCAACCGAGATAAACAACATCGATTTTGTCCGGACTAACACCTGCAATCTCTAAAGTATCATTCTTCGACGCCTCGGAATTGGTCAACACTCTGTAAGCCGTCTTAGCAGATGCCTTAAGTCTCATTGTTATATACAAATTCTCTTTTTTACCGAGTGCCCCGGGGAAATGCCTGTCATAATAAAAAGGTATCATGTCATTAATAAACGGGTACTGCTTTATACCGCCCGCAAATATCTTAAGAGCTGTAAATCCTCTTGGAAAAAACACCTTATCAATTTTTAGTTTCCTAACATAACGCGTTACCGTATATAATTCCCATATAACACAGGTCAACTTATCTTCGGGATTCTTATCTATGCATACAAAAGATACACCGGGAATATCGAAATCTTCCCGGTTTAATTTATTACCCAGTACAGTAATCTCATGTTCTCGAGACAATTCTCTTACCAAACTGTATGCAAGATTATAGATTCCTATACTTTTTCCTTTTCCTTTAACAAGCTTAAAGCAGTCTATTACCAATTTCATGAATTATACTAACTCTCAAATAACGGTGTTGAGAAATATCTTTCGGCAGTATCAGGCAGTATCGTTACTACCGTCTTTCCCTTTCCGAGTTTCTTGGCCATACGAAGTGCCGCACATACATTGGTACCACTTGAGATTCCGCACATTATTCCTTCCTTGCTGGCAAGATCTTTGGCTGTCTGAAGTGCTTCTTCATCTGTAATTATTGCTATGTCCTCATATATATTCTGATTGAGAACTTTGGGAATTACTCCGTCTCCGATACCCATCTGAATATGAGTTCCTACTGTACCTCCGGCAAGAATTGCCGCATTTTCGGGTTCTACTGCCCATATTAATATATTGGGATTAAGAGCCTTCAGAGTCTCACCTATACCCGATATTGTTCCTCCCGTACCTATACCGGAACAGAAACCGTCAATAGGGCCCGCAACCTGCTCAAGGATCTCAAGACCTGTATGGAATCTGTGCACCATTGGATTGGCATCATTTTCAAACTGCTGCGGCACAAATACTCTCGGATTCTCTTCTTTCATCTTAAGGGCTTCCTTAACACATTCATCTATACATTCACCTATATTACCGGCATCATGCTTAAGAATAACCTTTGCACCATAATGTTCAACAAGCATTTTTCTCTCATGGCTTACCGAATCCGGCATGATGATTATTGTCTCATATCCTTTTACGGCGCCGACAAGTGCCAGTCCGATTCCCTGATTACCGCTGGTAGGCTCGACAATTATTGAATCAGGCTTGAGAATCCCATCTTTTTCAGCCTGTACTATCATATTGTATGCTGTACGAGTCTTAACAGAACCACCTACATTCAGGCCTTCGAATTTGACAAGAACCTGAGCATCATTTTCTCCTACCATTTTATTTAATCTGATTATAGGAGTATGTCCTATAGCTTCCAAAACATTATCGTAAATCATTTCACATCCTCTTTTCATGATGATATTTATATAATTCAGTTATCAAATGCCGTAATTCCCAGTTCTTCATATGATAAGCTGATTCTAAGCGGTCCGCTTGCATAAGGTCCCAAAAGATAGCTCGATGAATATATTTCCAGTCCGCTGTCGCCGCATGATATCTCGAAACTGTCGATATCACATTCCAAAATACTGTCATATATTTCATCCGGATCGTCACTGTAGAATTCATATCCGCCATTTTCATATATATTCAAAGCTTCTTCGGCGATTGCTGCAAGAAAATCTTCTTCGTCTCCGGGATATATATCCATAATATCAACGAGGCTTCCGTCACTTAGATCAAACAAATATATCTCTTCTCCGCCGTAACCATGAGCCGCACCGTTAATATATTGATAAAAGCTTGTATCCACCTCAATATAATGATTACCTACGGTGTGCACATCATAGACAAGTTCTTCATAACTGCTTACAGCAAAATACAACTGAGTATCGTCATGATTTATGCATTCTTCCTCATAAAGCTGCGCCGTTTCCAGATTACTCTCATGAATATTAGAGAGGTAATCATTAATTTCATCAGCACAGTCATACATTGAATCAAGAACAAAATACTCCGCGTAATATACATAAATGTCTTTACCGCAGTCTGCACACTCTACTGTAAATTCATCACATTCAATGTCACCGTACAGAGCAAAATTGTATGTATTTATTACTCCAACCTCACTCTCCATATACTCCGGATTGTCATAATATACATATCCAAGCACACTTTCATTGTCTCTGTCAAACTCCATAAATACACAAGGCTGACCATCAACCTCAGCAACCGTGTACAGTGAATATCCCGGACAATAAAGATTAAGTCCCGGTGTACTGCTGAATCCGTCGGCACAATTAAGCATATCTTCGGAAATCACATAATCATACAAATATGTCGAATATGCCGTATTATTATCGGCATCGGCGAGGAAAAATACATCATCTCCAAGCATCTCTGCGGTACTGTAATTAAGATCAACGTCCGAAATCAATTTCTCGGTACCGTCCGCAACACTGTAAATATACAGGCCGTTATAATAATAGGTCTCGGGATTTACATAAGCAAATAAAATATAATCACCATTATAATCCATAATACTTACTTCATCTTCTTTATCAAAATCCACAGTACAAATCGAATCTCCGTTTTCATCGAAATACTCTAATTCGTTACCTTTTTGCAGAAGAACACATCCGTAATTATTAAGTGCTTCGGACACAGGCTTATAAGCTGCAATATCCCATTTCCCGTTAACATAGCTGTCGTAGTAGTCCTGATATCCCTCTGCCTGCGTATATACGCCGTCATCATCTATCGCGAAACAGTATTCTGTGTTTTCCGGATAATACTGAAGAAAATAAACATAATCTTCCACCGAAGAATCTACCTTGTTCACCTGTTCACCCGACATCAAAAGAGTTGTTGTTTCTTCAGCGAAATCATAGGCATACAAATCATAAATATCCGTATCCGCGTTATATACGTCAACATACATTACATGCATATTGCTGTTCATATTTCCAAAACCTGTTATGGAATAATAAGAATTTTTTCCGTTAAAGAGTTCATCCAGCTTATCCGCATAGTAGTATGTATTAATAATCACATCACCGTCAGTAATATAAATGCAATCCTGAGTACTGTCCCATATTCTTACATATTTATTTTCTTTAATATCATTGTCCGTATCGGAAGGATTGTCACCGTCATTGTCATCGGCTTCTTTATCCCCTTCTTCGTTATCATCTTCATCATCTTTATCCGAATCCGATTTCTTTTCTTCACTCTCTTCTTCCGGTTTATTTAATCCGTTACACCCGGTAAATGCAACCGTTGCCATAACCAGTGATAGAATTACTGTAACCAATCTTTTTTTCATACTTTTATTCCTCAGATTCCGCTTTTAAACTTCAAACAATATATCTTCGTATGTAGGGAACGGCCAAATATTCTTATCAGTAATCTTTTCCAGTTCATCACAGGGTTTTCTCAATGTTTCCATCGCAGTCTTAACATTATCTCTGTATGAAAAAGCCTTTTCTTTATTACTCTTAACGGCTTGTGATTCCGCAAGATTGTTTTTCAGTACAAGAAGCGCTTCTGCAGCTTCATCACTGAACTTAACCACTTTTTCAAGAAGCAGCGCCGAGGTTTTGCTGTTTACACCTGCTTCTTTTGCATAACATACTGTTTCGGAAAGCTGCTTTATGTATTTAAGAACCGCCGGGATGATCTGTTTTTCAGCCATTTCCACCATACAGTTAGCCTCAATATTTATTGTCTTTGCATAAATCTCATATAAAATTTCTCTTCGTGATTCAAGCTCAGGCTTTGTATATATGCTGAACTTCTCGAAAAGTTTTACGGCTTTTTCCGTTGTAAGGGCATCAATGGCATCTACCATTGTGGGAATGTTGGGAAGTCCTCTTCTCTCTGCTTCCTTAACCCATTTTTCCGAATAACCGTCTCCGTTGAATATTATTCTCTGATGCTTGGTCATATTGTCTTTAATAAGATCATGAACCGCTGTATCAAAATCAGTTGCATTTTCAAGGATATCGGCAGCTTCGCAGAAACTCTCTGCGGTAATTGTATTAAGAATAATATTAGGATCACCGATAGAGTCCGAACTTCCAACCATTCGGAACTCAAATTTATTACCTGTAAACGCAAAAGGTGATGTTCTGTTTCTGTCGGTAGGATCGATAAGAAGATCCGGCAAAGTATCAACACCTGTCTCAAGAACAGGTTTTTCCATACAATGTGTTGCCTGTCCCGTCTCTACAAGCTGCCTTACCACATCTTCAAGCTGCTCTCCGAGGAAAATGGAAATAATAGCAGGGGGAGCTTCATCCGCACCGAGTCGTAAATCATTACCGACATTGGCGGCACTTCTTCTCAAAAGATCCGCATGGGTATCAATTGCTTTCATAATACATGAAAGGATCAGTAAAAACTGTATATTCTCATTGGGCGAATCACCCGGATCAAGCAGATTATGGCCGTCATCCGTATTGAGAGACCAGTTATTATGCTTGCCCGAACCGTTAATTCCCGCAAAAGGTTTTTCATGAAGAAGACATGTAAGATTGTGTCTTTCCGCAACCTTACGAAGTACTTCCATTACAAGATGATTATGATCTACCGCAATATTGGCAGTCTCATATATCGGAGCAAGTTCATGCTGTGCAGGTGCTGCTTCATTGTGCTGTGTCTTCGCGGTAACACCCAATTTCCAGAGTTCTACATTAACGTCCTTCATAAAGGCGCCGATTCTTTCTCTGATACAACCGTAATAATGGTCATCCATTTCCTGACCTTTAGGTGCATTGGCTCCGAAAAGAGTCCTTCCCGAATATATAAGATCGTATCTCTTTAAATATTTATCTCTGTCTACAATAAAATATTCCTGCTCCGCACCTACCGAGGGAATTACTTTGGTTGCCGTCTTATTACCAAACAATCTGACAAGTCGCAGTGCCTGCTCGCTTACCGCCTGCATTGAACGAAGAAGCGGAGTCTTCTTATCAAGAGCCTCTCCCTTATATGAACAGAATGCGGTAGGAACGCACAATACTTTTCCGGTTGCATCTTCCTTTATAAAAGCAGGTGACGTAATATCCCATGCTGTATATCCTCTCGCTTCGAATGTTGCGCGAAGTCCGCCGGAAGGGAAAGAAGAGGCATCCGATTCTCCCTTGATAAGTTCCTTTCCGGAGAATTCCATAAGCATCTTTCCGTTTTTATCAGGATGTGTAATAAAAGAATCATGTTTTTCCGCCGTACACCCCGTAAGCGGCTGAAACCAATGTGTATAATGAGTTGCACCTTTTTCGACAGCCCAGTCTTTCATACATTTTGCAACAATGTTAGCAGTATCCTGAGATAATTCTCCGCCATGCTCCGCAACATTTTCCACTTCATTGTATGCTTCTCTGGGCAGCCATTTCTGCATTGTGGCAAGATTAAAAACATTTTCTCCGAATATCTCTTCAATATTCAGTATTTCTTCATTTGTCTTCGTTTTTTCTTTGCTCATCTATTTATCCTCTTCTTCAGATTTAACTCTTAAAATATCATATATTTCAGGGCTTTCACTAAGTGTAAGCCATACCATCTGTTTTGAATGAGGGCAACTTTCAATATGCTCTCCGTCTTCATTTTTCATATCGGTTACTTTAACGCATATGTTTCTTCCGTCCGGCTTCATTATCTCAATGTAATCTCCGACGCAGAACTTATTTTTCTGTTGAATCAGAACATCTCCGTTATTTTTATCAAGAACCGTTCCGAGATATATAAATTCATTTATATACGTATTACTGTCATATATTTGATTCTCATGTGTAGGCTTTCCGTAATAAAAACCGGTAGAAAATTGCCGATAAGTACATTTTGAAATCTCATCTCTGTACCAATCCATATTCTCGTTATACAGTTGTTCGGATTCATAAAAATCATCAATTGCTTTTCTGTATGTTCTTGCAACCGTTGCCACGTACAAAGCTGTCTTCATACGGCCTTCTATCTTAAATGAATCTATTCCTGCATCTACCATGTCGGGAATATGTTCTATCATACAAAGGTCTTTGGAATTAAAAATGTACGTTCCTCTTTCATTTTCATAAACCGGAAGATATTCACCGGGACGCTCTTCCTCCATAACCGAATATTTCCATCTGCACGGGTGTGTACATGCGCCTTGATTGGCATCACGTCCCGTAAAATAATAGGACAACAGGCACCTTCCCGAATAAGAAATGCACATTGCTCCGTGAATAAATGATTCAATCTCCATCTCCTGCGGAATATTTTTTCTTATTTCCTTAATCTCCGCCAGCGAGAGTTCACGTGCACTGACAACCCTCTTTGCGCCGTTTTTCCACCAGAAATTATAAATCTCGTAATTGGTGTTATTGGCCTGTGTGGAAATGTGTATCTCAATCTCAGGACATATTTCCTTCGCATACATAAAAAGACCCGGATCCGATATAATAAGCGCGTCCGGTTTTATTTCCTTCAGTCTGCCGAAATACTCACGGGCTTCCTTAAGGTCACTGTTATGGGCAAAAATATTAGCGGTTACATATACCTTTACCCCTCTTTCGTGAGCAAATTCTATTCCCGCTTTCATCTCGTCATCTGTAAAATTTTTGGCTTTGGCGCGCAGCGAAAAAACCTCACCACCGATGTATACCGCATCGGCGCCGTAGATTACTGCCGTCTTTAATACTTCAAGGTTGTTAGCCGGAATAAGCAGTTCCGGTTTATTTTCTCCTGTCATACTTATATTACCTGTTTTCTTTTATTTCATAAGGCTCAGAGCCATACCGTCTCCGATGTTCAACACCGTCGTCTGATAAAGAGCATTGTGAGTCAGTTCATACAAATACTCTCTCATGCGTGTGTGAATTGTTCTGTTTCTTCTTGTTACCGCATATCGTGACTCGCAGATATCACCATCCCTAAGGACGTTATCCGTAAGCAATATACCACCCTTCTTCAGAAGTCTCGTCACATCCGGGAGATAATTAATATACTGGGCTTTTGCGGCGTCCATAAATATAAAATCAAACCGATCGTCAAGTTCCTTTAAAATATCTGCCGCATCACCCTCAAGAAGAGTAATATCCTCTTCGGCACCGACTCTCTTAAAATTCTCTCTTGCTATCGGAATTCTCTTATCATATTTTTCAATGGTAATTATCTTTGCCCCTTTACCGGTAGCGCGCTTCCCGGCCTCCCACATAAAAGAAGCCGAAAAACCTGTTGCGGTACCGACCTCCAATATTTTATCGGGTTTATGGTCAAATATGAGAAATTCCAAAAATGTCTGAGATTCTTTTCTGATAATGGGCACACCCGACTCAAGTGCTTCTTTTTCTATAGTCTTAAGCACCTCTGACATGTTATTTCCCAGACTTCTAATATATGATTCTATTCTCTCTTCATCGGCCATGACTGTTATTCTCCCACAGGGGCTTCCTGCATATCCTCTTCGGTAAATGTTCCATCCGTATTATTATCGGATACCGAAACTTCATTGTCGGAAATACTGCCATAATCATCTTCAATTGCCTCTTCACCGTACGAAGCCGCCATTATAGCCATCATTTCTTCGCTTGTCATGGCTGTAGACAATTCGTAAACACCCGGCATAAGCTTACCGTGGTAATCGGAAACCAATTCCTGAAGATAGAAAAGTGTTGCATCTCTGATAAGACCTTTTTCTTCAAGAATCTCACCTATTTCTCTTGCCGATTTGCCATCGACTATAGCCACCGTCATAGTAAGACCGGGGGCAGAGCTTATAGGATCTTCTTTAAAAATCCTATATCCGAAATCATATGCCTTCCCCGCAAGATTAATAACTACAGTTCCGATAACAATAATTATCGCAAGTGCAAGACATCCTTTAAATATTGAAAATATAATCTGCTTTGAATTCAACTTTTCTCCATTCCGGCTTACTCAAAATTTAGGCTGCTTACCACCCTGTCTGTAAGCTCCTGCAACATACGGCAGAGATTATTTTCCGCATCAAGAAAAGCGCTGACTCTTGCATCCTCAAGAAAATCTGCATATCTTTCCGCGAATTCTTCCATTCGATTACCAATATTACTGTCATTTTGCTCTTTCTGCAATGCAAAATTCTCTTTTCTGTACTGATTAATTCTGTTTTTTAAATCAGCATCCTCATTTAAGAGGTTTCTCTGTCGGTCATATTCCTTATATGTGTTTGAATTTTTAACCGCAGCTATTAAACTGATAATCTCATCTTCTATTTCATTCATATTGAAATCAAACCTCAATAATAATCGGAAGAATCATGGGTTTTCTCTTGGTCTTTTTCCAAATAAATTCACCCAGATTATCCTTAATAATACTTTTCATACGATTCCAGTCTGCCAACTTGTCCGCATGTGTCTCAAGTGCAGTCGTGACCACCATCTTTGCTTCTTCAAGCAGTTCCTCTGCTTCCTTTACATAAACAAAGCCCCTTGATGAAACCTCCGGTCCGGAAACAAGCTGCCCGTTGTATCCGTCCAGCGCAATAACAACAACGACGATGCCTTCGTCCGCAAGTTTCTGTCGGTCTCTCAATACTACATTACCGACATCACCGACACCAAGACCGTCCACAAGAATAGCTCCGCTTGTTACGACGCCTGTCTTTTCGGCCTTCTCATTTTTAAATGTAAGAACATCACCGCTCTTTAAAATAAAAATATTATCCTTATCTATACCGAGTTCTTCGGCAATCTTGGCCTGCGCCATAAGATGCTTATATTCTCCGTGTACCGGTATCGAATATTTAGGCTGAGTTAACGAATAAATAAGCTTAATTTCTTCCTTACATGCGTGTCCCGACACATGAGTATCCTGAAATACAACATCCGCGCCCTTCTTGAACAGCTCGTTAATAATCTTTGTAACCGCCTTCTCATTACCGGGAATGGGATGAGATGAAAATATAATCGTATCCTTAGGTCCGATAGAAACCTTTCTGTGAGTACCGTTAGCCATACGCGACAAGGCTGCCAGTCTCTCTGCCTGAGACCCGGTTGTAATTATAACCGTCTTTTCATCAGGATAATTCTTCAGCATTGACACATCTACGAGGGTATCCTTCGGTATATTAAGATACTCGAGGTTCACGGCAGTTTCTATTATATTTACCATGCTGCGTCCCTCTATTGCCACTTTGCGTCCGAATTCATATGCCGTATTTATTATCTGCTGAACCCTGTCGACATTAGATGCAAAAGTTGCAACTATTATCCTTGTATTCTTATTCTCGTCAAATATATTACGAAGTGTCTGACCTACCGTTCTCTCCGATGGTGTAAATCCGCTTCTCTCCGCATTTGTAGAATCACACATCAGTGCAAGCACGCCTTTTTTTCCAAGTTCCGCAAACCTTTGAAGATCTATTGCATCTCCGTATATCGGCGTATAGTCAACCTTGAAGTCACCCGTATGAATAATTATTCCCTGCGGAGTATATATCGCTAGCGCTGCCGCATCAACTATACTGTGATTGGTCTTAATAAACTCAATGTGAAAATCTCCAAGGGTAATTGTTTGACCGAATTTAATAACTTTCCTTACAACCTTATCAAGGAAGCCGTGTTCTTCGAGCTTGCGCTCAATAATGCCCATCGTTAGTTTCGTTGCATATACCGGCACATTAATATCTCTGAGCACATACGGAAGAGCACCTATATGATCTTCATGTGCATGGGTTATCACAAACCCTTTAATCCTTTCTATGTTATCCCTTAAATATGAAACATCCGGGATAACAAGGTCAACGCCAAACATATCATCTTCCGGAAAGCCAAGCCCGCAATCCACGATAAATATGCTATCTGCTGTCTCAAACGCGGTAATATTCATTCCTATCTGCTCTAATCCGCCGAGCGGAATAACTCTTACGCTTTGAGTGCATTCATCAATAACTTTCTTCAATTTTTTTACCTTTCTGATATTTATTCTGTCGTAAAACTGATATCATCAAGTAAGCTTTCAAAAACTTTGGATACGGCCTGAAGTTCATTGTCATCAGAAACAACTTCAAAAACTGCTTCCGTATCTTCCTTTTTTGATAAGTCCTTAAGTATCAGTGCATCACAGTCTCCTTCTTCACTCTCGGTTGCAAGAAAATAATCAACGCCTCCGATTGTTGTCTGCTCTATTACATAGAGTTCAATTTTTTGTCCTTCATCCGAAAATGTGATTTTCTCCATAATCTTAAAATCTCCTCATTTTCATTAATCTGCCGCTACTTTTTCTGAGAAGCCAAATAGTCAAGATATCCCTGAAGTATAAATACCGCAGCAATCTCATCGACATATTCTTTTCTGTTCTCTCTTCTTATGCCGGCATCCATCATGTATCGATCGGCTGCAACGGTAGTCAGTCTCTCATCCCAAAATATAACGGAAAGTCCCGTACGTCTTTCAAGATCTGCTGCAAAGGCCTTAGTCTTCTCAACTCTGTCACCTTCACTTCCGTCCATATTTTTGGGCAAACCAAGAACTATGGTATCCGCTCCGGTTTCTTCGATAATCTCTTCTATACGGGCATATGTTTTTCTGAGTTTATCCTCACGATCTCTCCTGATAATCTCTTTGCCCTGAGCCGTACAAAGCAGTCCGTCGCTTACAGCCACGCCTACGGTCTTACTTCCGAAATCAAGTCCTATTATCTTCTGCATCAGTCGTTCTCCCCGCCCCAATTATTAAATTGTATATAAGCAGTTAAAAGTTCTTCGACAAGTTCATCTCTCTCTGCTTTCATAATAATTGAACGGGCATTTTTATAACTCGTTATGTATGTGGGATCACCGGACATTATATATCCCACTATCTGATTAACAGGATTATATCCCTTCTCCGAAAGTGCATCATACACTTCTTTAATAATGTTTCTAACACTGTCTTCAGGCTCTGTCTGAACTTTAAAAAATTGTGTGTTTGAAATATCACCCATATACCATTCTCCTTATTTCTTAATAATAGCCCTTATGGCATACATAGTTAATTTTATCATAAATAAATCAACAGTAACAAGAAATTTCACCCAGCATAACATCTTCCTTCAGAAATCCCGTTACTTTTACATCTGCCAATGTATTTTCCTTTATCGTATCTGTCTGTACCGCTACTTTTACATATTCCGGGGTATGGCCTATCATATATTTTCCGTTATCAAACTCTTTTTCTTCTTCAAACAGAACAGGAAGTGTCTTTCCCAAATAAAATCTTCTGAATTCCGACGAAATGCATCTTTCCATCGCCTCCAGTTCGTCAGATCTCTCCGCCTTCTCCTTTTCCGTAAGCTGATTCGGCAAAGAAGCCGCTATGGTTCCGGCTCTCTTGGAATACTTAAAAATATGAGTCTCATAAAATTGAATTTTTTCCAGATATGTCTTTGTCTCCTGAAATTCTTCTTTTGTCTCCCCCGGAAATCCTACAATTATATCCGTTGTAATTCCCGGATGGTTGAAATATTTTCTGAGAAGATTTACCCTTTCATAAAATTCATCACAGTCATAATGTCTGTTCATTCGTTTCAGAGTACTGTTGCACCCGCTCTGAAGAGATAAGTGAAAATGAGGACACAACTTAGTTATTTCCGACAGATTTTTCACAAAATCTTCACTCATAATGCGAGGTTCCAAAGAACCGAGTCTTATTCTTTCCACGCCTTCAACTTCATTTATTGATTTTATTACCTCGAGAAGAAGCTCCGGCTCAAATCTGTCGGCACATTTCTTCTTATTCTCATCGGTAAAATCGCTTCCGTAAGAACTGATATGAATTCCGGTAACCACTATTTCCTTATATCCGTTTGAAGCTAACATTTTTACTTCATTGATGATATCATCTTTTCTTCTGCTTCTAACACGACCTCTCGCAAAAGGAATAATGCAATATGTACAGAACTGATTGCATCCGTCCTGTATTTTAATAAATGCTCTTGTGTGCTCATCAGCACGTTCTATCAACATATCATCATATCGATTGTCAATAGCTTCATCTCTTATAACTTTACTGCCTGTCTTCAGGATTTCATAATTATCCGTAATTATATTCGCTATATTACCCTTAAGGTTGTTTCCCACATATAAATCCGCACACTCATTCTCAAGTTCGGAAGTTTTTCTTGTTTCTGCATAACAGCCGGTTGCAACAATAAATGCCTCGGGATTATTTTTTCTTGCACGTGAAATCATCTGACGGCTTTTTCTGTCGGCAATATTGGTTACGGAGCAGGTATTTATTATATAAATATCCGCCTTTTCTTCAAAAGGTACAATTACACAACCTCTTTCGGCCAATTCTCTTTTCATGGCATCCGTTTCATAGGAATTAACCTTGCAACCCAAATTATGAAATGCTATTTTTTTATTTTCTAACATCTGAAAAATACTCCGTATCTTATGTTGACTTATTATTATCGTTGCACTAATATTATTTTAAAAATATACTAGGAGGCTGACATGATAACAGTTCAGATATCACTTAATTCTATCGATAAAGTTAAAACATTCGTTAATGAAATATCTAAATTTGATTTTGATTTAATTTCCGGAAGATATGTTATTGATGCCAAGTCAATCATGGGTATCTTCAGTCTTGACCTTTCAAAGCCGATTCAGCTCAATGTACATACTCAGGAAGATAATCAGGAGATAATGGATATTCTTGCTCCTTATATTATCGAATAATCATTAAATCATTTTAAGCTTTATCTGTAAACGTGTCATTTATTTTATTTAATAAAAAAGCACTCCTTGTCGGGGTGCTTTTTATAATTATTTATTAAGTTTATCCCTTGAACACTATAGATTCCGATATTGTATCGGCTTTTTCACGACTATCCAGGACCTCTACAATCTTAAGAGCGAATGCAATGGCTGTACCGACTCCGCGACTGGTAATAAACCTTCCGTCAACACACACTTCATCCGTAACCCATTCAGAACAATCAAGTTTATCTTCCATACCGGGATAACATGTCGCTTTACTGTCTTTCAGAAGTCCCGCCTCTCCGAGCACCGTAGGTGCGGCACATATTGCAGCTACATATTTTTTATTTCTATTCATCAGTTCAAGAGCGGCTGCAACATCCCTACTCTTCTTCAGATTAAGAGTTCCCGGCATTCCTCCGGGAAGGACCAGCATATCACATTTATCAAACTCTGTAGCACTTATTACGCTGTCAGCCTGTATCTCTATTCCGTGAGAACCTCTGACCTTAAGGCTGTCCGATATCGAAATCATATTGGCCGAAAATCCAGCTCGTCTCAAAATATCAACAACCGTAAGCGCTTCGACTTCTTCAAATCCCTCTGCAAATAAAATATTGACCGTAACATTACTCATTTTCAAATACTCCAAATTTCCATAGACAAACAGAAAACTTCACCCTTCTTAAACAGAGGGTGAAGCTTGTTATTATACATTGTAATAATTATCAAATTCCGCAGGATGAGGAATGGCATTAAATTTTTTGCATTCTTCTCTCTTAATCTTAATAATATTATCAATAAGTTCCTTCGGGAATACACCTCCCTGAAGGAGATATTCATTATCATTCTCAAGTGCATCAAGTGCTTCCTCAAGCCTTGAAGGAAGCCCTTTGAGTTTCTTCTTCTCTTCCTCGGGAAGTTCGAAGAGATTCATATCATAAGGTCCCCATCCGTTCTCATGAGGATCAATCTTATTCTTAATTCCGTCAAGGCCGGCCATAAGTATGGCAGCATATGCAAAATACGGATTACATGTTGCGTCGGGATTTCTAAGTTCGAATCTTCTCTCCTTGGGAGTCTTTGCATATGCCGGAATTCTGATAACCGCACTTCTGTTACTTGTAGCATATCCTACAGTAACCGGCGCCTCGAATCCGGGAACAAGTCTTTTGAATGAATTGGTTGAAGGGTTGGTAATTGCACAAAGCGATGCAATATGTTTAAGAAGACCGCCCATAAAATAATGAGCATCCTTCGATAAATGCGAATAGCCTTCATCATCCGAGAATACAGGTTCGCCATCTTTAAGAAGAAGCATATGAACATGCATACCGCTTCCCGCTTCACCATACACCGGTTTAGGCATAAATGTTGCTGTCTTACCGTATCTTGCCGCAACATTTCTGATAATATATTTTATCATCACAGTTGCATCAGCCATCTTTGACATTTGTCCCAATTTGGGTTCTATCTCAAACTGTCCTGCAGATCCGACTTCAGGATGATGATACTTTACAGATATACCTGCTTTCTCAATCTCCATACACATTTCACTTCTGCATTCAAAACTGGTATCAAGCGGCTTAGCAATATGATAACTCTTCTGCTCTTTTATAACATTACCGTTTCCTTCCACGGAACTGTTCCAAGATGCCTGAGAAGCATCTACATTCGATGCTATTGTACTATGACTTACTTCCCAGGAAACATCATCAAAAAGGTAAAATTCGAATTCGGGAAGTATCATCATTGTATCGGCAATACCGGTACTCTTCATATAATCTTCGGCAGCCTGTACTATATTTCTCGGATATTGTGCCAGAGGTCTGTTAGAAGGGTAATCAATAATCATTGCATTGCCTGTCATTGAAAGTGTGGGAATCTCACAAAAAGGATCTACGACAGCAGTTTCCGGATCCGGAATAAATACCATATCAGACTTTTCAACTACTGCATATCCATAATTGGATGCATCAAATCCTATACCGTCCCTTATCAATTCTTCATTAAAATTCTCCGCGGGAATGGTAACGTGTCTGAACTGTCCATTTATATCTACCATTTTGAAATCAATCATCTTGATATCTTCGGCTCTGATAATCTGCATGACATCCTGTACTGTTTTAGTCATTTGTAACCCTCCTTAAGCTTAATGCTATAAATATAAGACCCTTTTATTTTTTCACATATGAAACAAAAAATCAATTTATTTTATAAAAAAAGAAGACTTCCAAGTACTGCCAAAGAGTAGAAATTACAATATCAATTGACTTTAATCTTCATCACTTCTATAATAACCACGTCAGTTCGAAACCTTCCTGTCGTAAAACAAAACTAGAGGAGTTAAAAATGAATAAAAAAAATAACCGAACTCTGTATATTACAGAGTCTGCTTTAATTGCCGCTCTCTATACGGTTCTTACTATATTTATCAATACATTTAATCTTGCAGGCGGTATTATTCAACTGCGAATCTCAGAAGCCCTTACTGTTCTCCCATATTTTACATCTGCTGCCATTCCCGGGCTTTTTATCGGCTGTATTATTGGCAATATAGTTACCGGAAGTCTTTTACCTGATGTTATATTTGGTTCTCTCGCAACACTTCTCGGTGCATTTGGAACTTTTTTCATACGAAAAAAAACAAAAAATAAGTGGCTTGCCCCGGTTTCTCCCATTATGGCAAACACACTTATTATTCCTTTTATTCTTCGATATGTATACGGTTTTTCAGGTATATTACCTTATTTTATACTCACGGTCGGAATCGGTGAATTTATATCAGCGGGAATCCTTGGTTCTATTCTTCTAAATGCTCTTAATCCCTTTAGAAATATTATTTTTAAAAGACATTTTCATGACTCGTGAAAAATAACTGTAACAATAAGAATAAGACTTACTCGGTTCCGACTATATCAATGCCTACATTGTCAAATCGGAAATTATAAAATCAAAGGCTTCAATTATTAAATTGCTTGCAACCTCAACCTGACATCCCACTTTTCCGCCACTGAACAATATATCATCAAACAATTCGGCCTGCTCGTCTATGAATGTCTTAAATACTTTTTTCATACCAATCGGTGAACAACCGCCATGAATATAACCCGTAAGCGGAAGCAATTCTTTTTGTTTTATCATTTCTATATTCTTCTCTCCCGCAACCGACGCGGCCTTCTTAAGATTCAGTTCTTCCTTCACCGGAATTACATAAACATAGTGTTCACCGGACTTACCAACCGTAACAAGCGTCTTAAATACCCTATCCGGATCCTGTCCTTGTTTTTCCGCAATTTCAACTCCGGATAAACCTTCTGCTTCACAGTAAAAACTGCTATATTCTATACCTCTGCTTTCCAGAATTCGCATTACATTGGTTTTTTCTTCTTTAGAATTGACGTTTTTCATTTGTCACACCTCTCATCACTATCATTATATTTGAATAAAAATAATTTTCCAATTGTCTTTTCATTGTTCGGATTTGTATATTTATTTTTATTTATTTTTTTCGTATAATCAATTTTGTCTTTTTATTTTCAATAGGGTAAAAATGATTTTACAGAATTCTTTTTTAGATTGTTATCATTATCACAGATAAATAAAATTATCTAATATATAAATCATATATAAGGAGAAAAAAATGAAAAAAACTTTATGCAGCATTTTGGTTGGAACGATGCTTGCCGCATCCTTAATCGGCTGTGGAAAAAAAGACGCATGGATTAAAGAAGCACAAGAACAAGTTGACAGCAAATTAACAGAAGATAACTCTACCGAATTCTATCTTAACGGTGAAGTTTATTCTTTCCCTTGCGAAGTTAGGGATTTTCTTGACAAGGGTTGGCGTTTTATAGACAACAACGATGCTATTGAAACTTTAGAGAGAGAATATTATTGTTCAGATCCTATAACTCTGATTGATAATCACAATAACAAAATTACTGTATACGTATATAATGATACCAGTGAAGAAATCACCTTTAAAGAAGGTTCTGTTTATCGACTTCTTTTGGAACCGAAAGCAGGTAATGTAATGGTTCCCGGTTCACTCACATTCACAACAAAAATGGAAGAAAAAAACGATATAGATAACTATATGAATGATGATATGGAAAAAGATGGTGATGACTATACTTATTATCTTTCAGCCGATGATAATACACCCATTAGTGTAACCTTTGAAATCACAGATTTAACTTCTACAACAGCCAACAGCTACCAGCTTACGCAAATCAGCTATTTCTATGATATACTCGGCTATTCATATGATTTTATTACCGATATGCAAACTACAATGGAAGGCGTACTTCTTAATGACCCTTCATATCTTAACGAAGCATGGCTTTATGATTGTACACCTCAGGAATATATTGACGGTTACAGAGGCAAGGACGGATATATTACATGGTCTATGGTATGGTGTATGGGATTTGATTTTGATGAACTTACAGATGAGCAGGTTGCAATGATTGACGATATTATTGCCTATGCATATGAAAATGCCGATTTATCTATTCTTCCTTTGTCGGATGAATCTACAGCCACTATCAGCGGAACGGTTCTTAACTTTGATGTAATTGTAATCGAAGCTCAGGAAGCACTGTTAAACGATTATCCCGATCTCGATATCAGCAATTATGAATATTCCGATGAATGCTTTGAAAAATTATATGAAGAAATGGTAGCTATATACTCTGATCCCACATTGAGCTCCTCTGCTCTTTCCATGGTAAACTACACAGCAAGCAGTGATAATGAATATTTATGGGATGATATCTTATACCTTGGAATCGGATTTGTAAATTACACTTCATATTAATCAATGTTTCCACCAAACTCCCGGATTCTTTCCGGGAGTTTTTTATTTTTTCTAATGAATTTACATAATAAGTCATTTTCCTATTGTTTCGTGATATTATGTTTGTTAGCCACTATACAGTAGCTTAATGATATATCAAGGAGAATTTTCATGAAGAAATATATCAATATTTTATTTACTGTTCTTGTCCTTGCAACATGGATTTCAGGTTGCGCACTATCCGATAAAGCAAATAACGATTGGACAGTTTCTGCAAACAACTTGCTTGATGCGGCAATAACCGAGGAAAACCTAAACGAGTTCTACCTGAACGGAGTCATTTACTCATTTCCGTGTGAAGTAAAAACCTTTCTCGACAACGGTTGGTACATTGCCAATATCTCACCCGATGAAATCCTGGATGCAGGAAGTTACAGTGACAACGACAAGATTGCTCTTAGAAATCAGAATAATAATCAGATAATCATTTATGTATGCAATTGGTCTGACAAGCCGGTCAGCGTAAAAGATGCCTCTGTCTACGGACTCCTACTGGATTCTTCTTCGGGAAATGTAATGACCTCCGGAGGATTTACAATAGGTGATACAAAGCTTACAGGTGATTCAATAATTTCATCATTTGTGAACGGAGGACTGGAACCTTCCGTGTCCGGAAATGAATTCTTGCTGTACGGCAGCACCGAAGATTATATGATAAAAACGTCATTTGGCTTTGTTCCGAATTCAACCGAATATTGTCTGAACTCGATTGAATACTCCTATTATATGTACAACTTCACACAAGACGTTGAGAATATCATAAATGCATTTGCTTTTAACGATCCTTCTTTATTAATCAGACAATGGTTTAATGATTCATCCCCCGAAGAATTTGTTGCCTCATATCGTGGCAATAACGGATATCTTACATGGGCGGTGTCAACAGCAATGGGTTTCAAATTTGATGAATTCACACAAGAGCAGACGGCCATGATTGACGAAATCATATCTGCCGCCTACAAAACCTGTTCATTAAACTTCACAGCATTAAATAACAACTCCTGCGAAATATCCGGTTCTTCATGTAATATAGACGAAATTGTCTATTGGGCACTTCAACGTCTGATAAATGACTATCCCGACCTTGATATAAGCAATTTTTCTTACTCAGACGATTGTTTCGAAAAAATGTGTGATGAAATGCTCGTAATTTATTCGGACGGTACTGTATCTCCCACAGACTTTACTTATATCGCAGACAGAAATTCCGAATATATTTGGGATAATCTTGCATTTATCAGCGTAGGCATGGTTAATTACTTATAATGTATTTACTTTCATCTCAAAAACAAAAGACGGTCAGACTTATGTCGACCGTCTTTTGTTAATGTCAATGATATTCGCAATCCGCTTCGCTACTTGCTCATAAAAAAGCGGCACTTCGTGCCTTACGAGGTACGGGGCTTGAATCCCCGCACCTCGTACAAGAGCACCCACCGCCTAAAGGCAGTGGGTTTTCTTGTACTTT
>JAZUDQ010000035.1:0-63568 GCA_045639745.1 Lachnospiraceae bacterium
AAAGACTGATAAACAGTGGCTTTTATGATTTAGCCACAGCCTATCAGTCTGTGCACGTCAACTATTGAAAGCGCCGTATACCGAACGGTACGTACGGTGCTGTGAGAGGACGGCGGTTAATCACCGCCTCCTACTCGATTATTTTATCGAATAATTTTTATCTGGCATACTTCCATTGCTTTCAAAGCATTTTCGTGAGTTTCGGGTGTTACTCCTGCACAGCAATTGGCATCTATAATAACGGGAACCTCCGGCAGAAATGCTTTTGTTATCATGGCGTTTGAAATTACACAAATGTCAGTACATAGGCCTACGAGAGTTACAGATTCTATAGGGTCTTCGGAATTTAGTTTAACAAGGAGCGGTCCTAGATCACATGATCCGAATGTAACTTTATCAATTACGTTTGTAGTTCTTAATTCATCCAATTCTTTGCGAATCTGCCATCCGTCGGTGCCCTTGATACAGTGTTTAACGGGAAGGTTAATTCCTTCCTGTGTTTCTGCGTAATTGTCAAAATGTGTATCCCTTGTAAACAGCACCGTTCCGTTAAAGGATTCAATCAGCTTTTTTACATTTGGAACAATTGCAATTGCCTCTTTTGTACCGAGAGCGCCGTCAATAAAATCGTTTTGCATGTCAACAACAATCAGTATTTTTCGCATATTACACCTCATTTCCGTATAAATACTTCTTTTTTTTAATTGTATTATACATGTTGAATGCTATTTTATCTATAAAAAAAACTTGACATATCGAACAAATGTTTGTAATATATAAAACGAACAGAAGTTCGATTAACCGCATCGGAAATTATTAAATATTTTAAATATTTTAAATGGGTAATAACCCAAAAAACGAGTATTAATGAGTGATAATAATTTCAATTCAATTCAATCTTTCATGTCAACAGAAGTAAAATTGGAGATTTTATCAGATGCTGCCAAATATGATGTTGCATGTACTTCCAGCGGTGTGGACCGTTCCGGAAGAAAAGGAATGCTTGGTAATTCATGTGCTGCGGGTGTATGTCATTCATTTGCGGCAGACGGAAGATGTATTTCTTTGTTGAAAATACTTATGACAAATCATTGTATATATGATTGCAAATATTGCAAGAACAGAGTTTCCAATGATATTCCACGAGCAACATTTACACCGGATGAGATATGTAATCTGGTGATTGAATTTTATAAAAGAAATTATATAGAAGGACTGTTTTTAAGTTCTGCGGTCATTAAAAATCCTGATTATACAATGGAAAAGATGACCGAGACATTAAGAAAACTAAGAACACAATACAGATTTAACGGATATATTCATGTAAAAGCAATTCCGGGAGCATCAAAAGAGCTGATATATTCTGCAGGACTGTTAGCTGACAGAATCAGTCTCAATATGGAACTTCCGACTCAAGATAGCCTGGAACGACTTGCTCCCAATAAGAATATGCTTAATATTATTACTCCGATGAATCAGATATCGGGGACAATCGCGATTCATCGGCTGCAAGAGGGTAAGAATGCGAGAATGGAAAGGGCCGGAATAAACAGGTATCTTATTGACAGCATATGGGGAAAAGAAAATGACAGAATAGACGAAAAAAGTAAAACAGGATATAACAAAGCTTTAAAGACGATTGAAACAGCCTTTGGCAAAAATGATCAGAACATGTTTTTGTTTCCGGCAGAGAAAAAAGATCTTACTTTGAAAAGGTCATTTGCGCCTGCGGGGCAGAGTACCCAGATGATAATAGGGGCAACGAAAGAAACAGATTTGGAGTTAATCAGGACAACACAGAATTTATATAAGAGTTTTGACTTAAAAAGAGTATTTTTTTCGGGATATATTCCAATTAATGAAGATCCGAATCTTCCTGAAATCGGAACACCGGTTCCCATGCTTAGAGAACATCGTTTGTATCAAGCAGATTGGCTGTTAAGATACTACGGCTTTCAAGCTGAAGAACTTCTTTCTGAAGAAAATCCGTTTTTTGATAATCGTATAGATCCGAAGTGCCATTGGGCGTTGAATCATTTAAACGATTTTCCGGTTGAAATTAATAAAGCGTCTGCACAAATGCTTCTGAGAGTTCCGGGAATCGGTCCGAATGGTGTTAAGAAGATTCTTTCGGCAAGGCGATATGGGAGTATTTCCTTTGAGATGCTTAAACGTATGAGAATTGCTCTTAACAGGGCTCAGTATTTTATTACCTGCAATGGGAAAATGATGATGAATTGTCCTATAGATGATCGCTTTATACGTAATAGATTGGTTTCTGCAGATAGATCGGATTGCGAACGATTTGGCGGAGAAGGTGAATCTTATAGGCAACTTAATCTGTTTTCGGATTTTGCAATGGGAGGATAGAGAATGTATGTATATTCCTGCAAACATCAATTAGAGGATATTCTTACATGCATATATGATGCGTGGAACAGCGAGTATGGATATAAGAATATAAGACTCGTATTTGAACCGATAATTCAGTATTCCGTTTTTGAAGATTATATTCATGTTAATTCCGATATGGAAAAAGCCGATAAGGTTATGCAAGCAATAAAAAATAAAATCTCTCCGTATGTTTATCGCAGAGTTGCATTCGCTTCTATGGCATATGAAGAAGATATAATGGATGTAATTTATCATGTTTTGATACTTGGATTTGCGCTGGGGCCCGAGGTGTTAAATATGACAGCTTATAGGGATGTAATGCGATTTAATGAGATATGTACTCGCTTGGAAAGAGAAGTATGCCGTTTTAAAGAGTTTTCGAGATTTCACGATGCAGGAAAAGGTTTATATGTTGCTCATATTGAACCTAAGAGCAGACTTGTAGCTGCTTTGGGACCTGTTTTTGAAGACAGAATGCCTTCCGAACATTTTATTATTGTTGATGATGTCCATAAAGAAGCTGTTATTCATCCGGCCGATCAGGATTGGTTTGTGAAAATTCTTACTGACAGTGAATATGAAAGATTGCTTCAAACAGAGAAAATAAATGATTCGTATACCGATTTATGGCAGGTCTTTTTTGATACTGTGGCGATACAGGAACGAATCAGCGACAAAAGACAAAAAAATCTTTTCCCGATTTGGACAAGGAAACATGCTGTAGAATTTATGAATAAGAATAATTAAATCAAAAATTAATTATAGAGGCTGCCGTATATATGATCAAAAGCAGGTTCTAAAATATTATAAATATCATCTTTGGTAAAACGAGAATTAACATTTGTCGAAAACGTGAAGTTGGCAATGAAATAATCATCATTTTGGCTGCAATCATACTCAGGATGGTCATTTAAATAAGTTTCGTCAGGCTCAAGAGTGATTTCACACCAAAAACTGCAGGAAGAATAATTATAATCTGCAGGTGTTTCGAGTCCGTTTGCGTTCATATCAAAATTTAATGTTTGGTCGATAGATTCCAACATTGAAGCAAGATTTGTTTCTGTTTCAACTATTTTCTCTTTGTTTTCCGGATCTGTATTGGGGACAATTATATATAAGTGACAATACGAATTGTAATCATTTTCGGATTCGTTTCGGACGATTTTGTAATCCATACCATATGATTCTATAATATCGATAACATTGTCTTTCTCATAATTAAAAATATCTATCTGATATGAATCCTTGAATGCTTTTTCATAAATAAATGATATATCTTCCGGTTTAAAGAAACCGGAATTGTATTTATATGTATATAATGAAAAGGGTCTTCCGTCGCTGTCTTTGAATAAATATACTGTGGAATCATCTGTTTTAGTCGTAGAGATATATTCCGGAGAATCAAATATTATATCTGCAAAACTTTCCATATCTTTTTGTGAATAGTATGTTGGAACAATTGAACAAGCACATAAAAATAAAGATATACATGAAACAATTAAAATTATATTAAACTTTCTGACGCGACCCATATAGCACTCCTTTTTTAATAATTGTTATTTTTTCAAGTCTAATTATATCATTGATATTTTTCCGATTTCAAAAATTTTTACTGAAAAAAATTTTTAAAAAGTAATATATTTATATTGTATTTTTGTTTATTTTAAGAAATATTATGATAGAATAACGCGATGTAAAAGTAATTAATATTACACAGAATGTAGAGACAGAGGATATATATGCAACGAGAATTGACGGAAGGATCACCGTTTAAACTGATTATTTCTTTTTCTGTTCCCATGATTTTGGGAAATCTGTTTCAACAATTGTATAATTTTGTTGATACCATGATTGTAGGACATTTGTTGGGAATGGATGCACTGGCCGGTGTCGGAGCAACAGGATGCATCAATTTTCTTATTCTTGGTTTTTGTATGGGTATGTGTTCAGGCTTTGCAATTCCGGTTGCTCAGAAGTATGGAGCCGGAGATTATAAAGCACTTCGAAAATATGTCGCAAACGCATATCATTTATCTCTTTGGTTTTCTGTCGGAATATCTGTTGTGGTATCGATTTTTTGCAGACAGATTCTTGTATTGATGAGAACTCCGGAAGAAGTAATAGATTATTCTTTTGTATATATACTTACCATTTTTTTAGGCATTCCCATAACATTCATTTATAATATTTTGGCCGGAATTTTACGTTCCATCGGAGATTCGAAAACCCCGTTGATTTTTCTTATTATTTCAACTTTTATCAATGTCGGATTGGATTATCTTTTTATAGCACCTTTCAATATGGGGGTATTCGGTGCGGCACTTGCGACGATTATTTCTCAATTGCTTTCGGCAATATTGTGTTTTGCGGTAATTGTTAAAAGATTTTCGATTCTTCACATCAAAGGGGATGAATGGAATATTGACGGACGTTATATATCTAACTTGTGTAAAATGGGACTTCCTATGGGACTTCAATATTCTATAACCGCAATTGGTTCCGTAATTCTTCAGAGTAGTGTAAATGTTCTTGGTCATATTGCCGTTGCAGCTACTACTGCGGCAAGTAAAGTAAATATGTTGTTTATCAGTGTCTTGGATGCACTGGGAGCCGCCATGGCCACATATGCCGGTCAGAACCTCGGAGCCGGCAAGATTTCAAGATTGAGAAAAGGAACCCGGTCAGCTGTAATTATTGGAATTGTATATTGTGCGATGGCATTTTCGATTGCCTTTTTTGTTAGAACACCTCTTGTAAAATTGTTTTTGGATAAGCCTGTTCCGGAGATGATAGAAAAGGCAGAACTTCAGGTTGTAATTACAATCGGAAGTCTTGTATTTCTTGTGTTGGTAAATAATCTGCGATTTATGATACAGGGTGTTGGATATTCATCGTTTGCAATAATTGCAGGTGTGTTGGAAATGATTGCCAGAACCGTAGCAGGTCTCGTATTTATCCCTTTTTGGGGATATGTGGGAGCTTGTGTTGCTTCACCTTTTGCATGGGTATTGGCGGATGTGTTCCTTGTTCCGGCTTATTTCTTTGTAATTCACCGTTTGGAAAAGGAATACAAAAATATAGACTGATATAAATTTTTTCATGATTAAAAAAAGCCCGGCACTGTTACGCTGGGCTTTTTGATTTACTGATTATTCAAATTTGCGAATGTTCTTAACATAGACGTCTTTATCTATGTACAGATATCCGTTATTGATAATTACATCAAATTCATCTATAACATTTGAAACCCCGACAAGAGTAGTATCTATATTTACATGAGGCGGGCATGATTTTTTAAATCTATCCCAACTCGTGTAAAGACATACAGCGGGTTTTTTGTTTTTTCCTTTGGTGGTACCGTATTTAGGGATGTCGTTTCCTGAATCGTATTTGCAGGGAGCCAGTAATTTTTTGGAAGCAAGTTCGCGAAATATGTTTGCAACATAAATCATATATATCTTCTTTTCTTCTTCGGATGGATTTTTACCTAACTGTTCCATCAGAGTAAACCATTTTTCAAGTGAAGGCTCGCCGAATTGGTTATAGTTCTGATTATTAAATTCTATTTTTTCCGGTTTATCCACAAAACGTCCCGAAGGAATTGAAATGTCGGTAAATAATATTGAAGCACCGTCGGCTCCGTATTTATAAAAGCATTTTTGTAAATATAATCGGATTCCGTCTTTGTTCTCTCCGTTAATTACGGATTTAAATTCAAAGTTATTTTCATCAAAAGGGAAGTTTTGATTCTCATGGCTTGCTTTGGTAATAATATATATGCAAGCCGGTGAAGTAATCATTTTACCGTCTTCGGTTTTAAAAATCTGGCTGAATAAATGAGGTTTTCCTGTGTTTTTGTTGATTAATACAAATATTTCATCAAGATTAATTATTTTTTTGCTTAATTCGATTGTAAGAGTCTGGAATGTGGCTTTGTTCTTTTCGGCATTCTCAGTTGATTCGATATCTTTGTTTTTATACATCATAACCGAGAACATACGACGAACTTCAGCAAGATCGGTTGCGGTCATGGTCTCATAATCTTTTTCGGAATACTCCATTTTACGAAGATTAAAATATGCATCACCGAGAGCCTGAACATAAGCGTCGTGAAGTTCTTTATCACTTACATCACCATAGTATATAACCGAGCCGATTTTAATATTTAATTCTGCACCAAATTCAACTTTCAGTGCAATAATACTGTCGGTTGCCGAAGGTGTCGGAGAATTGCTTTTTTCAATACCCGTTATTTTTGAACGAACTATTTTATTATCATCATCTCCGAGATTGACAATATTAACGGTATCGCCTACTGCGACTGTACCAAATACTCTTCCTATTACCAATAAATCAACTGAAGTTTTTAATGTGCTGAAATCTTCAACACCGAAAAAGAATTTTTGCTGTTCATGTGATTCGGTGCCGATATTTGTTTTCCCAAACATAATTTAATCCCCTATCGTAGCAACTTTTATCAGGTTGGTATTTCCTGATACTCCATTTATCATACCACCTGTTATAACAACATTGTCATCTTTTTTTAGAAGAAATGTTTCTTTTGCTGTTTTTTGTGCATAATAGAACAACACATCAATGGAATCAAATTTTTCACATAACACCGGAGTAACTCCCCAGCTTAATGAAAGGCGACGGTAACTGCGTTCATTTGTTGTGATACCTATGATATCAACAGGACATCTGAATCTGGAAACCATTCTGACTGTAATTCCGGACATGGAACATACCGCAATGGCTTTGGCATTTACATCGATAGCCATGCCGCATACAGCATGAGATATACAGTCAACGTTATTTTTCATTTCGAACTGGTATGTATGGAAACGTTTATTGTAGTTAATCTCTGATTCTGTTGCTTCGGCTATTGAGGCCATCATTTTAACAGCCTGTTCGGGATATTTGCCGGCAGCTGTTTCTCCTGAGAGCATTACAGCGCTTGTTCCGTCATAAACTGCGTTGGCAACGTCGGATACTTCCGCCCTTGTGGGACGAGGTGATTTAATCATGGATTCAAGCATTTCGGTTGCGGTAATGACTCTTTTACCGAGAAGACGACATTTTGTTATCAAAGTCTTCTGAACGGCAGGAAGTTTTTCGGGTGCAATCTCCACGCCCATATCGCCACGACCTATCATTATTCCGGAACAATGCTCACATATTTCTTCTATATTGTCGATACCGGGTTGATTTTCAATTTTTGCAATAAGTTCAATATCAGGGTTACCGTTTTCTTCAAGGAAATGATGTACATCGATGAGATCTTCTTTTCTTGAGACAAATGAGCAGGCGATGAAATCGACTTCATGTTCAATTCCGAAAAGAATATCTTTTTTATCCTGTTCGCTTAAAAAAGTTGTACTCATAATCTTGCCGGGGAAATTCATACTCTTTCTGTCGGAAAGATCACCTTCGGTAAGAGTTTCGCAAATAACATTTTTCCCTTTGATTGATTTAACAACGAAATCCATTAAACCGTTGCATACGAGAATGTGATCACCTTTACAAACATCTTTCTCCAAACCTTCAAAATTAACGGAAACTTTTGTTTCATCACCAATAATATCTTCTGAAGTAAAAGTAAATTCGTCACCTTCGAGAAGATGTATTTTTTCATTTTTAAATGTTTTTATTCTGAATTCGGGTCCTTTGGTATCGAGTAAGATTGCAATCGGCATATTGAGTTTACGGCTTACCGCACGAATATTTTTAATTCTCTGCTCATGCTCTTCGTGAGAACCGTGTGAAAAATTAAGTCGTGCAACGTTCATTCCCGCATGACAAAGTTTTTCAAGCATTTCCGGGCTTTCACTGGCCGGGCCGATGGTACATACAATCTTTGTTTTTCTCATTAATATATCTCCTATCCTATAATTTAATTAACCTTGATAAACAATTTTTCATAATAACATAAAACAAACATATAGTCCATTATTACCATATTTTTATAATAATATTTGTTGACAATAACAAATTTGAGGCGTATATTAACACTGTACTAATACGGTTAGTACAGTTGGTATAATTAATACAGTATATGTCTGTGTTTAGAAATTGTTAAATAGTTCATGATATAAAATTTAGGGGTAAAAATGATTACAGTTGATTTAAGGGATTCTCGCCCGATATATGAACAGATAATTGAACGGGTTAAGTTTTTGATACTTAAAGGTATCATGTTGCCCGGGACATCATTGCCTTCTGTAAGAAGTTTGGCAATGGAATTGTCGATAAACCCCAATACTATTCAGCGAGCGTATCAAGAGCTTGAAAGGATGGGATATATATATTCGGTAAAAGGCAAAGGCAGTTTTGTAAGTGAGCCGAGCGAACTGAGAAAAGAACAAAAACAGGAAGTACTAAATGAATTTAATGAGAGTCTGGAGAAAATGTTTGAAGTAGGTTTCTCGAAGGAGGAAGTAATAAATCTGGTAAAGGAGAACAGCCATGATTGAAACTAAAAATCTGAAAAAAAGTTTTGAAAAAAAAGTGGCTGTCGAAGATATAAGTCTGACCATTAAGGACGGAAGTATATTTGGCCTTGTAGGAACCAACGGAGCCGGGAAAAGTACATTTATGCGAATGTTGGCAGGCGTACTCAGGCCTGACAAAGGAGAAATATTGGTTGACGGAGAACATGTTTTTAACAATGTAAAAGTAAAGTCGAAAATATGTTTCCTTTCGGATGATCCGTATTATCCGGTCAATTCCAATGTGGAAGATGTCTGCAAGCTTTATTCAATGATGTACTCAAGATTCGACAAGAATAAGTATAACGAGATGGTTAAACGATTTGAAATTCCCGTAAGAACCGGAATTAATACATTTTCAAAAGGAATGAAGAAGCAACTTCAGATAATAGCGGGAATTTGTACGGGGACAAAATATATTTTGTGCGATGAGACATTTGACGGCCTTGATCCGGTTATGAGACAGGCTGTTAAGAGCATCTTTGCGGGCGAGGTCGCCGAAAGGGATTTTACACCGATTATTGCTTCGCATAATCTCAGAGAACTCGAAGATATTTGTGACAGCGTCGGAATATTATACAAAGGCGGTGTTGTTCTAAGCAAGGATATTGAAGATATTAAGACAGATATTCATCGAATTCAGTGCGTTTTTTCCGATGAGGAAAAAGGCAAAGCCGCTTTGTCAAAAATGAAAGTTGTTAAGGACGAAGTCCGTGGGTCGCTTCATCTTATTACGGTAAGAGGAAAGAAAGATGAGATTTCCGATATCATATCGGGAACAGACCCTGTATTTTATGAGATCCTTTCTCTTACACTTGAAGAGATATTTATAAGTGAGACGGAGGTTGTTGGTTATGACATCAAAAAGCTCATTGTGTAAATTTATTAAGCATAATATCCTTTCAAGATTATGGTGTTTGGTTGGAATTACCATTGTTTATTTTGTATGCATACCCGTATATATAGTCGGAGTTTTTGGCAATTATAGGCAGCATTCGGGCGAATATAGTATGGGGCTTACGGAAGTGAGCGATAACTCAGCTTATTTAGCTTTTTCCGGGGGTAATAGCATTCAGATTGCAATGATTTTGATTGCTGCTTTGATATTGGGTATTTCGGAGTTTTCCTATCTGAACTCGCGTAAGAAGGTTGATATTTTCCATAGCATGCCTCTTTCTTCAAATCAGCAGTTTTTTGCAAGGTATATATCGGGAGTTCTGATATATATCTTTGCGTTACTGTTTTGCATGGGAGCTTCTCTGATAACACTTAAAGCATTCATGTATATTGAAGGTCCCTTTGCTGTGGAAATGTGGAAATATTTTACGGTATGTTTGATTTATTTTCTGTTGGTATATACAAGCGTGTGTGTGGCAACCATTATTACCGGTAATTTGCTCGGAAACATTTCGATGTCATTATGGTTTATTTGGGGAGAATATTTATTCAGATACCTGTTTTCCGACTATAAATCTATGTTTTTTAATACATATCCTTTATATGAGTATTTTAATCGACCGCTGACTCCGCTCTGCAATTATTTAAAGGTTGAAATGTCCACATCGGGTTCGGATTTGTTTAATGATATTTTCTTTTCCGATAAAAGGAATCTTTGGCTGATAATTACGAAAATTGTACTTGCTATAGTATTAGCCTGCTTTATTTATGGGAGAAGAAAAACCGAAAATGCGGGAAAAATGATTGCATATAATTGGATGGAACTTCCTTTTAAGTTTGTGAATGTTCTCTTGATTACTATGCTTTCTGCCATGATTTTCAGTAGGGTATTTTACGCAAATAGATTTGGCTGGATGATATTTGGAGGAATTTTTGCGTTTGTATTGTCGAATATTGTTATAGAAGCGGTCCTCAGAGCAGATATAAGGATGTGTTTTAAGCATATCTGGCATTGGGGTGTTAATGCTTTGGTGACTTTATTATTCTTTGCAGTATATGTATTTGATTTAAGCGGTTTTGACTCATATATTCCCGAAAAAAAAGCAATAAGTGATATAGCGATATATTTCGATGATCCGAATGCAAAATGTTATAGCTGGAGTTATGAGAATGGTATGGAAGTGGATGCGGAGAACTTTTTGTATAATATGTCATTTCTTTTTCCTTCGGGTTATGGTTTAGAGAACCCGCAGAATACTGTCGGAAGGATGAAGGTGAGTGACAAGGATTCGGCTTATGAATTTTTATGTTATTGTGTGGAGGCCAATATATTTGATGGCGAACCGTTTGATAACAGTCAGTATTATTATGAATATGAGGAAATATTATCTTGGGAAAAAGAAGATTATATATCTGAGTTGGAAAGATTATTGGAGGGAAATCCCAATGAGAATAACGAGAAAACGATTACTGTATATATAGAGTGTTTGCTTAATGACGGAACCGAGTCGGCAAGAAAATATACAGTGCATGTAAATGAGGAATTCCTTCAGCTGGCATCAAAGGTATTTGAAGCGCCGGATTATAAAGAAGAGGAATTACTTATGGCGAGTGAAGATGCCGACTATATTATGACACAGGTAGACAGTGTATTCGGCTTTTTTCAAAGTGATATGACAGGCTTTGAGTATGAGAAAATAAGAGAGGCATACGCAGAGGATCTGCAAAAACTATCGGCGAGGGAATGGCTTACCGGCAGTTATATCGCAACAATGGATTTTCAATATATGTATTACGATATAAATGCCTTGGTGGGATACAAGATGTCCGGTGGATATCCGATATATGATTCTTTTGAAAATACAATAAATGCATTGGAAGATTTCGGAATTATTCTGAGATGGGACGATGAAATATATGAAGTGGAGTCAATATCGATATATAGCGATTATTATGGGGAAACTTTGGAAGAATATTGTATTAATTACATTAATGAAGATGAAAACTGGAATGTAGATGAATTATTAAACGCAATAACATACAATGTGCCGATTTCAAATATTTCAATAAATGTGGATATCGAGATAAAGAATTTGCGTACGGGAAACATTTATACGCTATATTATTTGGGACTTGATTATGATGAGGTGCCCCAATTTGTATTTGAAGACTTGATGGGCATTATAAATGATTTGGAATCATATGAGATGGAGATCGATGCTTCGATGACGGCAGAATAAGCGTTTAAAATTCTGATTCGGACTAAATACTGCAGAGTTCGATGATTTATATAGATTTTATCTAAACTATTACTTATTTACAAAAGGAGAAATTATGAAAAAGAAATTATTTGTATTAGCAGTATCGATTGTTTCTTCGCTGGCTTTAATGACCGGCTGCGGAAATAAAGAGAACAGTGCATCTGAAAACGGTGTCGCAGGATCTCTCGGAGTCGCAGGGGGCAACTGGGAATATGTAGCCACATATAAGGATATTTTTACCGGAGATGAAGACAAATATGCTACATCATATGCTATGGCCAATGGAAAAGTATATTATATCGATGAGAGTTATGACAGTTCTTCTGCTGAAAATTTCGATGTCGCGGTTAATACTATGCATTCTGTTGATATGGAAACCGGTGAGGAAACCGAAAAAAAATTGGAGATTAGTTGTGGTGATAGTCAACAAGATTTTTATATTACCGATATGGTTGTCGACGAAAATGAGAACATGTATCTTATTGCGGTAGGTTATGTTGAGGATGACGCCTTCAATAATGAAGAGCCCGACGCGTCGAGTGAAGAAGATGTGACAGACGCTGATGTGACAGACGTTGATGCTCAGGAAGTTATGGATGATGGTGATGAAACGGATGCAACCGAAGAACCCGGTGATATTGAAGATTCAGCTGAATCTGAAGAGTCCGATGAAATTGGCTACGAGACTTTGATGCAAAATGAAATGCTTATATATTTATTTACGATGTCAAGCGACGGTGAGATTTTAAACGGTACTGATATAACCGGTGTATTCACTTATGATGATTCGGAATCTGCTCAATTGGGAATAAGCGTTTATCCGTCTTGTGCGACGCTTGGCGACAATGGAGAAATCTTTGTTTATGACAGTTATTCATATGTTCATTGTTTTGATACTGCTACCGGTGAAAAGAAATATGATATTGAGGTATCGGGATATGCAACAGATATGTGTTATTATGACGGAGAGTTAATATTAACGGGATATCTTGGTGATATGCAAACAGAATCTATTATGGTTTATGATACGGCAAGTGAATTATTTACTTCTTATGAAGGTCTTGAAGATATTTTTGTAAGTAAAGTTGTTATTGGCGAAGACGGAAATATATATGTAAGTTCGGATAACGATTTTTATCTTTACGATAAAGACAACGCTTCAGCTACAAAGGTTTTGAACTGGATGGCAACAGACATATATGCCATGAATATATGTGATTTGCTTGTTAAAGAAGACGGAACAATATTGGTACTTATTAATGAATATGAGGGTGATACACAGGAATTATATCTTGCAACACTTACATATTCTGAAGTTACCGATGAAACAAGAAGAGAAGAGATTACTCTTTCCGGATATTATGTTACCGATGAATTGAATCGAGCAATACTTAAATTTAACAGAAGTCAGACCGATTATCGTGTTGTATTTTATGAGTATGATGAGCAGGGTGATCTTGAATATGATGAATTGCTGGAAATGATGGAAACCGACTTTACAGGTGATGAGGCTCCCGATATTCTTATGGTGCTGGACGGATTTAATATAAAAGGCGTTGTAAATCAGGGATATGCACTTGATCTTAGTTCTTATTTTAATAGTTCTATTAATCCCGATGATTTTGTTCCGGGTATATTTGATGCAGGCAGATTTGAAGACGGAATGTATGTAATTGCTCCTACCTTCGTACTTGACACCATAGTAGTTAACGGGGAAGCTCTTGGCGGAGAAACAATAACAACAACAGCCGAATTGTGTGATTTCTTCAAAGCCTATCTTGCAGAATCTGCAGACACCTGTTATATGACACGTGATGATGTGCTTTCTGCGCTTTGTCAGACCGGTATTAATGAATTTATAGATTGGGAGACGGGAGAATGCAATTTCCAGTCGGATGCGTTTATTGATATTCTTGAGGTATGTTCTGCATTCCCGGAAGAATTTGATATGATGTCTATTGCCAGTGCGGATCTTATGAAGATGATGGTTGAAACACCCTTTATGATTACTTCTGCAGGTTCTGTTGATGTATTCCAGGAATATCAGGCTTTGTATGAGAATCAGGCATTGTTCCTCGGAGTTCCGGTAGGCGAAGAACTTAAACCTTATCTTGACACAAGCGGAATGAGAATGATTGCATCGGCAAATACAGATTGTCCTGATGGTGTATGGGCATTTATAGAATTCCTTCTTTCGGAAGATATCCAGGATACTTTTAAATTGTCATCATTCCCGGTTAATGTGAATTCTTTGGATAAGGTATTTGAGGAAGCTTGTACCCCTACATATACGACGGATGAAAACGGAAATACGGTAGAAGAGATGAAATATGCAATTTCTTTTGACGGTGTAAATATTATTTATCTGTATGCAGCTGATGAGGAATTCGCTGATTCTATTCGTGAGCAGATTGATAATGCTGTGGGAAATACATTCAGTGATGATGAGCTTACTACAATTATTCAAGAAGAAGCAGCTGCATATTTCGAAGGACAGAAGACCGCAGAAGAAGTTGCTGAGATAATTCAGAGCAGAGCTGTTGTTTATGTTACGGAGAATATGTAATTAGGAGGATTTGAATGAAAAGACGAAACATTTTGGCCGTTGCAATATTGGCGACAATGACATTATTGGCCGGTTGCGGTGACAATAATGGCGGTGTTTCAAATAATGGTGTTGCGGGTTCTTTGGGAGTAGCAGGACAAGAATGGCGCTATCTTGCGGAATATACACCTTTGCTAAGTGAAACCGAAGATGTATATCTCTGTTCTTCGGTTTTGACAAAGGGAAAAGTATATTGCGGATTGGAAAAATATGATTTTACCCAGGAAAACTATCTGGATCAGACGAGCTATTATTTATCAAGTACTGATATTACGTCAGGCGAAAGCACTGAATTTGAAATTGAAGTCCCATTTGGAGATGATAGGTATGGATCTGTAAGGAAAGTAGTACTCTTTCCGGACGGAACTATAGGTGCACTATGGGAAACGTACAGTACCGAGTACATAGATGGTTTGGTTTACGATTCTGATTACGACGAAGAAATCTATTACGACGAAGAAATTGCCGAAGAAGACATCGAAGAAAATGAGGAAGCTTTTGATGAGGAAAGTGATGAAGCAATAGATGTTGATGTGGATTATTTCGAAGCAATGCCTATATCGGAAGCAGGCTATCCTGCGATGTATATGGATTATGAGGCAGAGACACCAATCTATTATTTGATTAAATATTCCGACGACGGTCAGATGATTTCGTCATTACAGCTTGCTGATGATATGTTTACATATGACGACGAACAGAGTAATGATGTTGAAGAAGATGAATTTTATTATTTCCTGTATCCTTCCGATGTATTGGTTGATGAGGATTCAAATATCTATATTTATGACGGAGATACGCATATTGTATGTATGGATCCGGATACCGGAGAAAAGAAGGATGCCTTTAGTATAGGTGAGGGCTATATCAACAGCATGGAATATTACAATGGTGATTTGTACATATGCGGATATTTCGGTGAAGAATGGAAAATGGGAATCCTCGTATATGATGTTGCGACAAAGCAGATTGAGAATGAGATAACCGATATTGACGGATGGATTTCCACGCTTGCTCTGGGCGAAGACGGAAATATTTATTTTTCGGACGGTTCCGATTTTTATATGATTGATAAAGACACTTCGGAAACTATAAAAGTCTTTAACTGGATTGATTCCGATATTGACGGTAATACAATTAGGGAGATATCTGTTTCTGATGATGGCTCTGTATATGTAATTATCGAAGAATGGCTTAACGAATATTACAATGTGTCTGCGGCCAAACTTACATATACCGAGATAACGGAAGAGAACAGAAAAGAACAAATTGTTTTGGGAACAGCATATTTGGATAGTGATTATACAGCGGCCATACTTCAATTTAACAGAAATAATCCCGATTACAGAATATCTGTTGTTCAGTATTATAACGAGATTGACTTTAATGACTATGATGGTGAAGATGCATATACGGCCTATTTGATGGACCAGTTTACCGGAGATAATCCGCCCGATATACTTGATGTAAGCGGTGTAAATGCGAGAAATCTCGCTAATCAGGGATATATCATAGATCTTCAGGAGTATTTTGAGACTAATCTGAATTCGGAAGATTATTATGAAAATGTTTTGAATGCGGGAAGAATCGGTGATTCTCTTTATGTAATAAGTCCATATTTCGTTATCAATTCATTGATTATTCCGAGTGAGCAGGAGAAGAATTTCACCACGGAAGAACTCTGTGAATACCTTATGGAGAGATTAAATGACGGTGCCGAATGCGAGGGATATTCGAGATCCGATATAATGTATACGATTTTATCATCGGGCGCCAATGCCTTTGTTGACTGGGAAAACGGCGAATGTCACTTTGATTCGGATTCATTTAAAGAGATGCTTGAAATCTGTTCGAATTTCCCGGCTGAAATAAACTATGATGATTATTACTATGATTATATAGAGCAAATTGACAAGATGAATAACGGAGATATTCTTTTCCAGTATTTGTGGGCAGGCTCAATTGATGAGTATATCTCGTACTCATACGAATTAAAAAATGCACAGTTTGTCGGACTTCCCATGGGTGATGAATGTGCTCCGGAAATTCAAGCAAGCGGAATGATGCTGGCTGTTTCTTCAGCTTCGGATTGTCCTGATGGTGCATGGGCATTTATAGAATATTTGCTTTCGGATGAAGTACAGAGAATGTGTGGATGGTATTCATATCCTATCAACAGAAACATTATGGAAGAAATACTTGAAGATGCGGGTACGGTAGAATACTACACCGATGAGAATGGCAATTCCGTAGAGGTATCCAAGTACGGATACATGCTGGGTGAGGAGTATATTGATATATCGGCAGCTCCGGAAGAAATACTGGATATGCTTCGGGAGTCGGCTGAAACCGGAAAAGGTAATTTCTTTTACGATGATGAATTATATGCAATTATCGAGGAGGAATCTGCCGCATATTTCGAAGGACAGAAAACTCTTGATGAGGTTGTCGAGGTTATTCAGAGCCGTGCGACAATGTATGTAAATGAAAATATGTAGAAATTGCGCTGATAAGCGAGACATGCAAAAGCATTGACCTTGCTCGCAAGAGGAAATGCTTTTATATGGCGAGCGTGCGACATGAGTATGAAGCGAAGCGGAATACGAATGGAGTATTCTGCGAAGCAGAATGAAGCACATATTAGGAAACTAAAATATAAATGCAGGTTTAAAATGAATAATGAAATAATGGAATCCGAAATGGCGGAAAACCATGAGGAAACTGACAAAAAGAATAAAGACACCGAAATTAAGGAAAAAAAAGTAAAATGCAAGAAGAGTAAACTGGAAAAAAAGACTGAGTTAAAAAGCTGGGCGTTTCTTACGCCCAGCCTGCTCGGTGTATCATTGTTTTTTATTGTTCCGTTTATGGTTGTTATTTATTATGCCTTTATTAATAATGTCAATCAGAAGAAATTTGTAGGATTAAAAAATATAATAAAGGTATTTAAGAATGATGCATTCAGGCAGGCATCCCGTAATACATTGATTTTTTCGTTTGTTGCGGTACCTCTTGCTGTTGTTCTTGCACTATTGCTTGCGATTTTGCTTGACAGAGAAATTCCGTATAAGAGCCAGTTCAGAACAGCTTTTCTGACGCCCATGATGGTTCCTATTGCGTCAATAGTATTGATTTTTCAAATTATGTTTCATTATAACGGCATTATTAACGAAATGCTGGAATTTTTCGGCAAATCGAAGATAGATTGGCTTAAATCCGAGAAAGCGCTTGTCGTTGTAATTATTATGTTTTTATGGAAGACCCTCGGATATAATATGATTCTGTTTATGTCCGCTCTGTCGGGCATGCCGCAGGATCTGATAGAAGTTGCAAGGCTTGAGAGTGCTAACAGGCTTCAGATATTTTTTAAGATTAAATTGAGATATTTGTCTCCTACAATTATGTTTGTAACATTACTTTCTCTTATAAATTCTTTTAAAATATTCCGAGAAGTATATCTCCTCAGTGGGGATTATCCGTGTGAAAGTCTTTATATGTTACAACATTATATGAATAATATGTTTAATAATCTTGATTACCAGAAGCTGTCTGCTTCGGCAATTATTATGTGTTTGGTTATGATTGTAATCATTTCGATTATGTTTTTTATAGAAAATTATTTCGGAAAGGACGTTGAAGAGTAGTGAACCCAAAGAAAGAAAGAAGTCGCAAACTGGGGATAGTAATTGTTGTTGCAATCTCACTATTTTTTGCAGTTTTGTTCCTGCTTCCGATTGTCTTGACAATTACAAATTCGTTTATGACCGAATCGGAGATTGCATCCAATTACGGTGATGTATTTGCTGTAAGTGATAAAGGCGGAAGAGTTTTTATTTCGAAGCAGGTTAATTTGAAACTAATTCCGGATAAAGTAACTTTTTCGCAATATTATGATGTGCTCCTAAGAAGTCCCGAATATTTATATAAATTTTGGAATTCGGTAATTCTGACATTTCCGATTGTGTTTTTTCAGGTTATTTTTGCTTGTCTTGCGTCATTTGGATTTGCAAGAACGACAGGTAAAGTAAAGAGTATTTTGTTTTTTGTTTATGTATTGCTCACATTGATGCCGTATCAGGTTACATTGGTTCCTAATTATATCGTAAGTGAGTGGTTACATTTGTTGAATACAAAATGGGCAATTTGGTTACCCGGGTTTTTTTCTCCATTTGCCGTATACATACTTACAAAATCAATGAAACGTATTCCAAAGAGTTATTTTGAAGCGGCAAAGGTTGACGGAGCAAGCGAATTGAAGATATTTACAAAGATATGTATGCCTCTTAGCCGAGGCCCGTTAATATCGGTGGTAATTCTTTTGTTTATAGATTATTGGAATATGGTTGAGCAGCCGCTTATTCTGCTTACGGATAAGGAAAAATATCCGCTTTCAATATTTTTATCGCAGATTAATAACGGAGAAATAGGTCTGGCATTTGCCGTAGCTGTAATATATATGGTTCCAAGCCTTCTTACATTCCTATATGGTGAAGACTATCTAGTTGACGGTATTGTTTATCAGGGCGGTGTAAAAGGATAATTATAGTAAAGAAAGGCGCATAGGAAAATGAACGAGAAAAAGGAAATCAGTAAAAGAGAAAAGATTAAAAGTGTTGCAATAGTGTTTTTATGTTTGATGCTTATTTTAACTTTCTTCTCAAACACTATATTGAATTATTCCCTGCCGGAGGTTTCAACCGGATATGCCGAGAGTGGAATAGTGGCAGCAAGGGTCAGAGGCACGGGAACGGTAACGGCTTCGGATCCGTATGAGGTTATAGCATCTGAAACAAGAACTGTTTCAAGTGTAAAAGTTAAAGTCGGTGATACCGTAAAAAAGGATGATGTACTGCTTGCTTTGGAAGATTGTGAGAGTGATGAATTGATTCAAGCCAGAGCGGATCTCGCAGACCTTCAGCTTCAATATGAACTTGCCATCTTGGAAGATGGCCTTACCGTAGCGCAGGTAGAAATGATTGAATCGGATTCTCTTCCTACACTTGCACAGATGCAGACTACGCTTTCCGGACTCAAAGGATCCGAAGATTCATATCAGGCAACAATAGATGGTTATAATGCAACAATAAAGGTATATCAGGCACAGATAGATGCTTTGGATTACATAGATGAATCCGCAGAATATGCGGCCGTATCACAGGCATCCGCAACTGTAGATTCTTGTAGTACCGCACTTGCTACTGCAAAAACCGAGAAAGAAACAAAAGAAGACGAATATGAGGCTGCTGAAACAGAGTATACGGATGCTTTGAGTAAGAAGACTGCATATGAAAAGGCTCAGGTCGCAACCAGAGAAGCACAGGCAGCCAAGGATGCTGCACAGCTTGTATATGAAGCGGTTACAATAAGCGGAAATGATATACAGATATCTGCAGCATATGCGGATCTTGTATCTGCGGAAGGTACACTTTCACTTGCACAGAGCGCAGAGTCGGCAGCCAAAAAAGCTTATGATGCCTGTGGTAGTATTTCAACTTTGGAAAGCAAAAAAAATTCAGCTTCGTCGGAGGCCGATGCAGCTGCGTCAGCTTACCAGACTGCTCTTAATAATAAAGCAAATGCAGACAATACTCTTGCTACCGCTCAGGCAGCATATTCCGAAAAGACGGACGTTTCCGAGGATAAGAGAGAATTATTCAGACAGATTTCGGATATTAATATTGCACTTGCATCCGCTGAATTATCTCTTTCAACGGCAAGTAAGAACTATACCGATACACAGAAACTGTACATGAATGAACTTACGGTTGCCAATCAGTATTCGACTTTATGTCTTAAACAGTCTGATGTGGAGGAACTTGAAGCTAAAGCCCAGGGCGCAACGGTTAATGCTCCTCTGAACGGAACTGTTTCTGCAATAAATGTTGTTGCCGGTGAAAAAATGCAATTGGATACAGTCGTGATTACAATTTTGCCGGAGGGAAAAGAATTAACCGTGTCTCTTTCCGTTACAGCCGATCAGGCCGCAAAAGTTAAACCGGGCGATGAAGCAGAGATTACCGGAGCATTTCAGTATGAAGATGCGTCCGCAGTAATATCTCAGATTAAGAATGATCCCAATAATCCCGGAAAGAAATTGATTGTATTTTCTATTGGAGGAGACATTCCGGAGGGAACTTCAATAGAATTGACTGTAGGTGATAAGAGCAGTACTTATAATCTTGTTGTTCCTCTTACTGCTATCAAAGAAGATAAGAACGGTACATATGTTTTGCAGGTTGTAATAAAGGATTCTCCTCTTGGCAACAGGTATTATGCTCAGCGTGTAAATGTTACCATTATTGTTAAGGATGATAAATATGCAGCTGTTCAGTCTGATGATCTTGAAATGAATGCTTATGTGGTTACAACATCTTCGAAACCTGTTAAGCCGGGAGATCAAATAAGACTGAAGGAAAATACAGAAGGATAAAATTCGGCCGGAGTAAAATAGCACAATGAATTGGAAAAAGATTCCTTTATTAATAAAACAGACAATACATGAAAAATATAATAATACTAAGGATAAAGTGGTGGAATCCTATCACGCAATTCAATTGGAATTACTTAACTATATCGGGTTTGGTGTAATTGTTATTTCGTTGATAGCAATATTTATTCTTTCTCTTGTTTTGAACAAGGTGGCTTCACATGTTCCGGATCAGCATTTGGCGGAGCAGTGGAGTGAGGATGATGATTTTACGCAGGTTTCATTGTTTTTTCCATATGGTACAACTCTGGACGAGCAGATGCTGAAATCAAAAGAGTATTATATTTCAGCATCAATAAATGATTTGGCAATAGAGACGGAAAATGAGTCGCAAAGATTATTTGTTTACAGCTATTTGGAACGTGGCAGCGTTATTGCAACAAAAGACAATAATACCGAGGAACTCACTGCTTACGGAATCGAGGGCGATTATTTTATGTTTCACCCTCATAAGTTTATCAGCGGCGGTCCTATTCTGTCGGATAATATCAATGATGATCTAGTGGTTATTGACGAAATGACTGCATGGAATCTCTTTGGGGCATATGACGTTGAAGGATTGGTAATACACATTAACGGAATACCTCATATTATTTCGGGAGTCGTTGAAATGCCGGATGACAAGTTGAGTAAGCTCGGTGGACTTCAGCAGAATATAATTTTTATGAGTCACAACGATCTTGCGGCAAACGGAACTGTTGAAACCGCAATTAGTTATGAACTTCTTGTTACGGAGCAGTATGGCGGTTTTGGACTTGAAATGCTGAAATATCATTTTTCCGAATACAAGGATACCGGTGTATATGTTGACAATTCCAAAAGATATGGTTACAGAAATCTTTATGAAGTCTTTAAAAACAGAAAAAACAGGACAATGCAGACTATGCCGGTAATTTATCCTTATTGGGAAAATATAGCCCGCTATAAAGAAATGACATGTATGAGACTGGCTCTTGTACAATTAATACTTGTTGTGCTTACTTTTCTGACTGTGTGCTATGAGATTGCCAGCATATACATAATGATAGCAAGTCATTTCTATAAAAAACGTCTTGCCAAAATAAGGGCTTAAATCGGTAAACCTCTATTAAAAAATAAAATATATAACCCGAAATAACGCACCGGCGATACTATATGTGTCATAAGGTGCGTTGTTTTATATGATATTTATTTAATAGGTGTGATATAATGTCAAAGGTGCAGAAATGAGATTCAATGATAGAAATCGGAGTATATCCATATGATATGTGTTTTTAAATGTCCCTGTTGCGGTGACAAAATGGGTTTTTCAATAGAAAAACAGGCTATGGAATGTCCTACATGCGGTACCGTGTGTGAGATGGAAGAATATGATATGAACAATATGTCATATGAAGGATACTCTTTGATGGAGGACGATTTCAGAACGTTATCTTGTCCCGCATGCGGTGCCAGAATTGCAATGAATGAGGGAGAAGCAATGCATAAGTGCGGATATTGCGAATCCGAACTTGCGGCATTTGGAGTGGCAGAAGATATATTTTGCCCGGAAAAAATCATTCCCTTTTCGGTGACGGAGGAAATAGCAAAGAGAAAACTGATTAACTGGTGGATAGAACATCCTTCAATGCCGAAACTTAATTTTGATAAAATGAAAATGACTTTCAGTGATATGTACGTTCCGGTATGGCTGATTGATGCCGGTGTGGTTACAGACGTTACGGCAAGAACGGTTGCTGACAAAATGTATGAATCAGATGTCAGCATGGTAGGAGGTCGACCGCGGTATTCAAGAATGAGTCTGATGGATGATTTTGACAAAGACGAATCTAGAAGAATAGTGACTAAGACACAATACAGAGCGGTTCCTTTTGATGCTTCCTGTCATATTCGGGATGAACAGTTCTTTAACATTGAACCTTTCGATTATGGTAAAATGCAGGATTTTAACGCAGGATATTTATCCGGTCATATGGCTGAGGTATATTATTTTTCTCCGCAGGAGACTATCCCGAGAATGATTTCTCGAATAAAAGAGTTTTCTATTGAGGAATGTATCAGTGATATTGAAATCGGCAACTCAATTCAAACCGTAGACAATATTGAAAAAAAAGAATGTGATGTTACTCCTTCAAGGATTACATATGTACTGCTTCCGGTATGGGTATGTAAGTATGAATTTGACGGTAAAAAGCAATATATATATATAAACGGACAGACCGGAAAAGTTGATGCGGATGTTTTGTTTAAAAATGTAAAATATAAGAACTCACTTGTAAAATACGGAATATCAGCTGCTGTATTCAGCCTTGCGATTGTTTTAAGTGTATTTTCTTTAACTGTTATGCCGAATTTTAACAGAGAATTGACCAAGATGGTTTTTTATATGGATGCGATTGCATTAATGGTCATATTTGGAAATGAATATGTCGGTAGAAATAAAAAGTCTTCGGAAGAGATACAGATGAGACAGGGAAAGAAAATGTTTGTAAGTACGGATACGCTAATAAACTATATATTGGCTTTTATGGTGCTTTTGATTTCCGCTATCCCTATAGCGCATATTTTCAGTTCGGGACATTGGTGGGTTCCGTTTCCGGTGATATTGGTAACAGCCCTTGTTGCTGCTTTTATGTGTTGGAGATATAAGAATAAATTAGATTCTTTTTACTCATTTAAAAATAAAACAAGATATTTTGATTATGTCAATTCGTTTAATAAAGAGGTGCTTTATAAGAACTGGAAATAAAATATAATAATTGACCAAATAAAGTGATGGGAGACGGTAAAATTATGGATAAAAAAAATGTGCCAATGGGACTGACGCTGAAAGAAATAGAAAATTCAGCATGTGAGATGGGAGAGCTTAAGATTGATGAGGTCCTTGATTTTGAAATTGTTGTGGTGGGAGCCGGAGCCGCAGGTGTGCCTGCAGCCGGTATTGCTGCGGAAAACGGTGCAAAGACAGCTCTTCTTCAAAAAGAAATAAGTGTTGTTTCACAGGGAAACTGCGGGTCTGCAATTATAAAATCAAAATCTACCAAAGGTGGAATTGCCAAGTGGGTTCACCATACAAACAGTCTTTGTGATTGGAGAGCAGATGAGAAACAACTTCGTGCTTATGCGGAATATTCCGAGGAGGCACTTATGTGGGTTCTTAACAGAACCGGTTTGACAAAAGAGACCGAGTACGGTGATGGTTCGAAGGTTGATGATAATGCCGGAAGTTCCGAACTTTTAAATGACGGAGACCGTTTGAATGCTTTTAGATGTACCAGTGGAGATTTTACGGGACTGTGGAGAGACCGTCAGGATATATTCGATTATGGGGATGACCATTGCTATTTCTTTGCTCCATGGATCGGACCTAAGCCGCTTAATGTGGGAAATGCTCTTAGAAATGCATTGAATCGCGTTAAAGAACAGCATCCTAATTTGTCAACATATTTTGAAACACCTGCGGTACAACTTGTAAAAGAAGGAGGTCGTGTTGTAGCGGTAATTGCTAAAAATAAAGAGGGAAAATATTTAAGATTTAACGCTTCTAAAGCTGTTATTCTTGCAACCGGTGATTATACCAATAATGAATCAATGGTTAAGCGTTGGTGTCCGGATATTGATGAATTTGACAAAAAACAGTTTGGCAAGACCGGAGACGGTCATATTCTTGCCATGAGTGCAGGCGCTGTTATGGAGCCGTTGGGGCATACAAAAATGATGCATGATTTTGATTCTGCACTTATGTTTGAAGAGCCATTCCTTTATCTTAATATGAACGGTGAAAGATTCATCAATGAAGATATTGGTTTTGTATATATGGGAAATGTACTTAAATATCAACCATCATTTAAGGGAAGTAATGTAGATGCCAACCATCCCGAAGGATCAAAAGGCTGGTATTGTACTGTATATGACAGTTCGTATATGGATTGGCCCAAAGATGAGTTCGCTGACGGACCTGTACCTCCGTTTGTTATGGAAAAATTTATTCCGGGAGCAGTAGAGAATCCGCAGGGTGTATTTAAGAATCTGATTGATTTACATAGATGTGAGACTCTTGAAGAACTGGCAGCAGAACTTGAAATTCCTTACGAGAAAATGAAAGCTTCAATAGACCGTTATAATGAACTTTGTGAAAAAGGCTATGATGAAGATTTCGGAAAAGAAAAGAAATATATGCATAAGATTGAAAAAGCACCTTTCTGGGCTGCAAGAAAGCATATAAGGGTTTCTGCAGGTGTAGCAGGTGTCATTACCAATGAAAATGCGCAGGTACTTGATAAAGACGGCAATATAATAGAGGGACTTTATTGTGCAGGCAATGTTGGCGGACCTTTTTACGGAGGAGCCGATTATCCGTTCCATCAGACCGGGCTGTCGTTGGGAAGATGTTATACATTCGGAATGATAGCAGCCAAGCATGCACTTGGTATACTGTAATGGCAGATTCTAAGGTTAAAATCACCGTCCTGTCGGAGAATACCGGTTGTGATGACTGCCCGGGCGAACATGGATTGTCTCTCTTTATTGAAAGCGGCAATTCGAAAATATTGTTGGATGCCGGTCAGAGTTCACTTTTTTATGAAAATGCCGTGAGACTTGGTATAAATCTTGCCGAAGTGGATATAGCGGTGCTTTCTCATTCTCATTACGATCATGCAGATGGCTTTGAGCAATTTTTTAAGATTAATTCCAAAGCTCGATTGTATGTACGAGAAGAGTCGGGAGAAAGATATTATGCTCTTCACGAAGATGGTATGAAGTATATAGGCCCTAAGAAAGGAATGTTTGACAGATACAGGGACAGAATAGTATTTGTTAAAGATGCCTGTTACAGTATTAACAACGATAATATTTTTTTGGTATCACATAATTCGGAGAACCTTTCTGAAATCGGGGAAAAAAACAATTTATTTAAAATGGAGAATAACCACGAAATGGTTCCTGATGATTTTGCTCATGAGCAATCGATGGTAGTTGATTCTCCAAATGGCCTTTTGATTTTTAACAGTTGTTCTCACGCGGGCCCTGACAATATTTTAAGAGAAGTTACGGAGACATTACATAACCATAAAGTGTATGCGTACATAGGCGGTTTTCATTTGTTTAAGTCGGCAGATGATGTTATTATGGATTTCACAGACAGGCTAAACGGACTGAATATTGACACAATTATTACCGGACATTGTACCGGAGATCGCGCTTATGATATATTAAATGGAGCGCTTGGTGATAAAATTGTGAAAATGAAGGTAGGTATGTCCGTAAATATTTAATTTTTGTTTGTTCTTATTTCAATATATTAATAATTTTAATATATTAATCTTAATAAGAAAAAGTATTAATTTAAGGAGAAAAAAAATGAAGAAAAAAATTGTAATGTTATTAATGGCACTTATGTGTGTATCATTTTCGATGACAGCTTGTAATCTTTTGGATAATAAAGAATCATCAGAAGATGACAAAGATGAGAAAGACAAAGACAAGGACAAAGACAAGGACAAGGACAAAGACAAGGACGACGACGACGACAAGGACGACGACAAGGACGAAGACAAAGACGAAGACAAAGACGACGACAAAGACGATGACGACGACGATGACGACGACGATGACGACGACAAAGACAAAGACAAAGACGATGACGATGACAATAATTTCACACCCGTGTCAAATGGTGAATATACTGCAGAGGATATCGTTAATTCCATTAATTTATTAGATCTGGATATAGCTATATATGTTGAAGATGAACTTCTTATGGAAATGGCATATACAACAGAAGATATGTATGTTTATATGAATGAAGATGGCGAAGAGGTAGAAATGTACATTTTAGATAATACATGTTACATGAACTATATGGGTCAGTGGATCTCAATGCCTTTTGATGAATCATTAAAGGAGCAGTATACAAGTATTTTTGATAATATGGAATTTCTTCCTGAGGACGTAGGAGAATTTGAATATATCGGAACAGAAAAGGTTGATGGTGTAACATATGATGTAATTGAATTTGCAGCCGACCAGAGTACAAGCGGTGGATGTTACTATATTAATCCTTCTACCGGTAAGTGTGAAATAATTACTTCTGAACTCGAAGGACAGGAAGCTGTTTGTTATGTAAGCGAATGCGGAAGTATCACTCTTCCGGCAGCAGCTGCCAATGCAACAGATATGTCAGCTTATTATTAAAGAGCATTAAAAAAATAACCTGTGGAATTCCACAGGTTATTTAAGACTGTAGACAAAGTAGCTCCGAGAGACAATCGTTTCTCAGAGCTATTTTTTGTTCAGCCGATGATTATTGAGGTGAACCGTTCGTTACGGCTACACCTTTGATTATTTTCTTGGATAAGATCAGATATACAACTATTACCGGTAATATGGACAGCAGAACGAACATATATATCTTTCCCAAATCATAGTCCTGTGAATTTACTGTTGATCGAAGAGTAGCAATCATTATGGGAAGTGTCTTCTTTTTTGAATCACTGATTAAAAGTGCAGGAACGAAGTAATTGTTCCAAGAAGAAACAAAAGCGAAGATTCCCTGTACTGCCATTGCGGGTTTCATAATGGGAATTGCTATTTTATTAAAGGTGTAGAATTCATTTGCTCCGTCAACTCTTGCAGCTTCAATGGTTTCAATAGGAAGAGAGCTTTTCATATATTGCAACATATAGAAAAATGTTACCGGTGATGCTATGCAGGGAACGATTAAAGGAAGGTAGGAGTTGGTTAAGCCGATGTTGTTAATTATCTGAACAAAACCTACTGCGGATACCTGAGAAGGTATCATCATTATTGCAAGAATAAAAGTTCTGAAAAATCTTCTTCCCTTAAAATCGTATATATGAATTGAATAGGCCGTCATTACCGAAAAATAAGTTGTAAGTATGGCACTTGTGCAGGCAACAAAAAGCGAATTGAACATTCCTTTTATAATTTTCAGGCTTGAATCATTCAAAGCATTGTGAAAATTCTTAAAAAGATATTCTCTAGGAATAAGCGAGAAACCGCCCTGCAACTGAGCATTATTTCTTGTGGCATTAATTAACAGAAGTAAAAAAGGAATAAGGCTTAATGATGCCATAAAGATAAGAAATAAATATGCAAAAATTCGAGTTACTTTTCTTTTTCGGATTGTTTTATCACTTTCAACAAAATCGATATTTATCATGCTTCATCCCTCCTTACAAGTGTTTTGTAAATAATTATTGACATAATGCATGACAGTATGAACATAAGAACGCTTATGGCGCCTGACATACCGTAATTCTTACTTGTTCCAAGATAGTTATTCAATGACATTACAAGAGTCTTTGAAGTAAAGTTGGGTGTTCCTTGTCCGTTGGTAAGAACCTGAGGAACATCATACATCTGAAGACCGCCGAGCAATGATGTAATCAATGCATAAAGGAGTATGGGTTTAAGCATTGGAAGTGTAATTTTGAAAAATACTTTGGAAGCCTTTGCACCGTCAATTGCGGCAGCTTCGATAACACTGTCGTCTATACTCATGATTCCGGCCATAAGTACGAGAGTTGTATTTCCGACCCACATAATAAAGTTCATTAATGCAATCATGCCTCGTACGGTTATTGTCTGGCTGAAGAAGTCGATGGTTCCGTCCTCTCCGATCATTAATTCAATAATCTGATTAATGGGTCCTACATTTGAAAAAAGGTTATAAAAGAGCATTGAAAATGCGGAGGCCATTATCAGGTTAGGCATATACATTACTGTCTTGAAAAATCCTTTTCCTCGTATTTTCAGTCTTTCGTTTGTAAGAATAATGGCTAAAATCATTGCAAAGATAAATTGAGGAATTGCGCTAAGTACCCAAAGAATCATCGTATTTCCAAAGTATTTAAAGAACAGAATGTCTCCTCGTGAATTGGGTGAAAGTAAGGTAATATAATTCTTTAATCCGACGAAGTTGGGGCCAACCTGTTCAAGACCTTCTTTGTAGTTTTCAAAGAAACTGTTATAGATGGTCATGATTTGAGGAATCAATGTGCATGTAGTGAATATAAGGAAAAAAGGAATGAGGAAATAATATCCGTAGCGGTTATACTTCAGTCGCCTTTTATTGCTTTGTTTTTTGTACTGGCGTGCCCATTTTCTTTTCCATCTTGTTTGTTTGCTCATTAATTACCCTCCCTTCTGTCCGGTGTGATTATACTTGGATATTTTTCATTTATATAAATGTAAAAATTATAAAAAGCATCTTCTTTGGTTATCTGCCCCTTCCAATATTCCTGCAATCGAAGCTGCAGACCCTCGGTGCATAACTGATCGTAGATGGTCTGGTTTTTAAAAGAAATCTCATCGGCAAGTTCGCAATATACCTTGGCAATGTTCTGACCGCCAAGGAAAGGCTCGCCGTAATCGGGATCGTTGGCGAAAGATTCGTTTACGGTTCTGTTGTTGGGAAATTGATTCTGTTCGGTAACAAGTCGGCGGCAGACTTCATCATCATTAATGAAAGTGTTCATGATATCGGCTACGAGACCGGGATTATCTGTTCCGGTTGCCGCAAGTAACCATGTTCCGCCCCAGAAATGTGCTGTGGGACCTTTGCATATAGCCCAATCACCGTAGCAACCTCTTTCCGGATCCTGAGCATTTCCCATACTGAAATTGAAGTACCAGGCAGGTCCGAAGAAGCACATTGTTTTGCCGTCGGCAAACATCTGATTAGTTGTTTCTTCATCCCATATTCCTGAGGTCAGACAGTAACCGTTCTCCACGAAAAAGTCTGTCTGGTCAATCCACTCCTGGATGCTGCTGTCTATATTAAGATTGTGGTTCTCATCGACCCACGGACTCGACATATTGTTACCGAATGCACGGTAAGTTGTGGCGAAGGACGCTACCATATAGTAGCCTTTTTGTTTTGCAAGGTATGCTGTCCAGTTGAACGAATCCCAGTTTGAAAGGAAATGCTGAACCGCATCGGGGTCATCTGTTCCGAGTACATCAAGTGCAATTGATCTTCTGTAAATAACGGTTGAAGGACAACACTGGAACGAAACACCTTTTATTTCTCCGTCGGTTGAGGTACATGCGTCAACCGTATACTGGTAGGTGTTGCTGAAATCGGTAACACCCATATCACGGATGTCACAGGTATAATCGGTGTTAACATATTTAAGAATGTATTCTGCTTCCGCAAGAAACATATCTATTTTGTCATCGGGGTCGGCATTGGCCTGTCCGAGAAGAGCAGCATCAAGTTTATCCTGATATATTCCGTCGTCATTGGGATTGATTATCCAATTGATGGTAACTCCCGCAGGAACACCTTTGGCATATTCATAATATACTTCGTCCCCTGTGTTTTTGCCGGATTCGGCATATGAATTATCGGGATCTTCAATAGGTCTGGTACCAAAATAATACATTTCACAGTAGTTTTTGAATTCTTCATGCCAACAGTAAATGTTAAAAACTTTTCCTTCCTGGCTTAAATCTACTCCTGTTGCTGAAATTACTGCTGTCCCCCCGGAAGCGTTATTTTTGGAACCGCATCCTATAAGAATGACAAAAATCATTAAGAGACAAAAAGTGAATTTTACCGCTTTCTTTTTCATTTTAATCTCCGTTTCTGCAGGATCATCTGCGAGTATTTACAATACATACAATGTCACGATATAGAAATTAACATATTTCAAAAAGGTTTTCAAAATGAGATTTGTACAGAAACGATAAAAAAGTTCAAGACAAATTGTGCAACGTGTATATAATGAGGCTTTTTTCTTCATATTATAAATAAAAAAACGTTTTTGGGTTATACTGTTAATTGAGAATTTTTGATTAAAAGGAGTAAAAGATGTCTTTCGCTCATTTACATGTTCATACGGAATACAGTCTTCTGGATGGATCCAATAAAATAAAAGAATATGTGAAATGTCTCAAGGAATTGGGCCAGACTGCCGGTGCAATTACAGACCATGGTGTAATGTACGGTGTTATTGCTTTTTATGAAGAGGCCATTGCGCAGGGAATTAAACCGATTCTGGGTTGTGAAGTATATGTTGCTCCCGGATCAAGATTTGATAAAGAAATGAATGGCGGAGAAGAACGATATCATCATCTCGTTCTCTTGGCTGAAAACAATACAGGCTATGAAAATCTTATGAAGATTGTATCCATAGGGTTTACGGAAGGCTATTATTATAAACCGCGTGTCGATTTTGAAATTCTTGAAAAATATCATGAGGGAATCATTGCGCTGAGTGCCTGCGTGGCGGGTGAAGTTCCGAGATATATCGAAAAAGGCATGCTGACAGAGGCCCGTGAATGCGCACTGAAATATGAAAATGTTTTCGGGAAAGGCAATTACTTTCTTGAATTGCAAGATCATGGTCTTGAAATACAGACCACGGTTAACATGGAATTGATGAAAATGAGCCGAGAATTGGATATTCCTCTTGTGGCAACCAATGATGTTCATTATACATATAAAGATGATTGGGAAGCGCATGACGTTCTGTTATGTGTTCAGACGGGGAAAAAATTAAGTGATGAGGATCGTCTTCGTTACGCTCCGGGCAAATTCTACGTTAAAAGTGAAGAAGAGATGAGAAATCTTTTCCCTTACGCTCTCCAGGCCATTGAAAACACACAAAAGATTGCAGACCGCTGTAATGTTGAAATAACCTTCGGCGAGACCAAATTGCCGAGATTTGATGTCCCCGACGGACTGTCGGCGTGGGATTATCTTAATAAACTGTGTGATGAAGGTTTAAAGAAAAGATATCCGGAAGAATACGGCAAACATAAGGAAAGATTGGACTATGAATTAAAGACCATAAAAGATATGGCATTTGTTGAATATTCTCTTATTGTTTGGCATTTTATAAATTATGCCAAGAGTAACAATATTATGGTCGGACCCGGACGAGGCTCGGCAGCCGGTTCGCTTGTCGCATATTGTCTGAAGATAACGGATATTGATCCGATAAGATACAATCTTCTCTTTGAAAGATTCCTTAATCCGGAACGTGTAACCATGCCTGATATTGATGTGGATTTTGCCGATGTTCGTCGTCAGGAGGTAATTGATTACGTCAGTGATAAATACGGCGCAGATTGCGTGGTTCAGATTGTCACCTTTGGTACTCTGCAGGCCAGAGCAGTTATTAAAGATGTGGGAAGGGCTATGGATATAAGACTGGACCTTGTTAACGAACTGACAAAAATGATTCCTCAGGAATTGGGAATTACTCTTTCTAAGGCCCTTGAGAAAAATCCGGATTTTAATTCCGTATATGAAACCGATGAAGAGGTTCACAAACTTATAGATTATTGTATGCGTCTTGAGGGTTTGCCGAGACATGCATCAACACATGCATCCGGAGTTGTAATTTGTCAAAGACCTGCGATGGATTTGGTTCCTCTGTGCAGTATCAATAACGGCGCTCCCATGGCTCAGTTTGATATGGTTACACTTGAACACCTCGGACTTCTGAAAATGGATTTCCTGGGACTTAGAACACAGACCGTTATTCAGGATGCGGTGTTAAATGTAAAAAAAACACACGGTATTAAGCTTGATATGAGTGCCATAGATTATGATGATAAAAAAGTTTTCGCTTCTTTATGTACCGGTCAGACAGACGGCGTATTCCAGCTTGAAAGTGCGGGCATGAAGAGTTTCATGAAGAAACTTCGCCCGGATAACCTGGAGGATGTAATCGCGGGAATATCGTTGTATCGTCCGGGACCGATGGATTTTATTCCCAAATATATCGAGGGAAAAAATGATAGGGAACATATAGAATATGAATGTCCGGAACTCGAACATATTCTTGCTCAGACATACGGATGTATAGTTTATCAGGAACAGGTAATGCAGATAGTTCGTGACCTTGGCGGATATACGATGGGAAGAAGCGATAATGTCAGACGAGCCATGAGTAAGAAAAAACTCAAGGTTATGGAATATGAGCGTGACATTTTTATTAACGGTAACACTGCCGAACTTGAGACTGCCGAAAAAGAGGGGAAGAAACTCCCGGCGTATGTTGAAGGTTGCGTGAAAAAGGGTATAGATAAAGCGGTTGCGAATAAAATATTCGATACCATGACTGATTTTGCAAAATATGCTTTCAACAAGTCACATGCTGCCTGTTATGCTGTGGTGTGTTATCAAACGGCATTTCTTAAATATTACTATCCCGCAGAGTATATGGCGGCGATAATGACATCTGTTATGGATAAATCCGGCAAGGTATCCGAATATATTTATTCATGCAGAAATATGGGAATAGAGATTCTGCCGCCGGATATTAATGAGGGAGATGTTTCTTTTGTCGTAGCTTCGGGAGGAATCAGATATGCTCTCACCGCTGTTAAAGGTGTCGGAGTAAATGTGATTGAACAGATAGTAAGGGAACGTGAAGAAAACGGTCCTTATTCGGATCTTCAGGATTTTATTGAACGAAATTCTTCGAGAGAGATAAATAAAAGAGCTGTTGAGAATTTTATCAAAGCAGGAGCTTTTGACAGCTTCGGATATACAAGAAAGCAACTGATGGCCGTATACAATGATATTATGGATTCGGTTGCAAGCAGTAAAAAAAGTAATCTGACAGGTCAGATGAGTCTTTTTGATTTTATCGACGCTGAGGATGCGGAAGCATTAAAGGTAACTGTTCCGGAAAATCTCGGTGAGTATGACAAAGAGACGTTTCTGGCGATGGAAAAAGAAGTCCTTGGATTATATGTAAGCGGCCATCCTCTCAGTGAATATACTGCTTTGTGGGATAAGGTTATAGATACAAAGACAACGGATTTCTATCTTGATGAAGCCACACAGGAGACTATTGCGGAAGATCACAAGAATGTTACCGTAGGCGGAATGATAACCGACGTTAAGGTCAGATATACCAAGAAAAATGAGACTATGGCGATAGTCATGCTTGAAGATCTTTACGGTGTAGTCGAGGTTGTGGTTTTTCCCAAATGCTACAGAATGAATTCAAGGAAGCTTTATGAGGATAACAAGGTAATAATTGAAGGCCGCGTTTCATTGGAACCGGGTAAAGACGGTAAACTTCTGGGAAGCGACGTAAAAGAATTCTCGGAAGTTTCAAAGATATTGTGGTTGCAGTTTTCGACAGAGGAAGAATATAAGGAAGAATTTGCGTCCGCGGAGAAACTCTTTGACGAATCGGAGGGTAATGACGTTATAAAGATTTATATAAGGGAAAACAAAAAAGTAATTACTCTGCCGGAAAATAAAAATATCGGCGCAACAAGGGAAATGATGGAAAAACTGCGAAAAATCTACGGAGAAGATAATGTTCGTCTGGTATATACAACAGACAGATAAAATGCTATACTCATAATTTAGTTGTTATTTAGTTTTATTTAGGAGGCGCTATGACACAGTCAAGAACTCATAATTGTAATGAACTTACAATGGCAAATGTAGGAGAAAAAGTAACATTGGTAGGCTGGTATGAGAATATCAGAAGAGTAAGTAAAAATCTCGGATTTGTTATTCTTCGTGATTTCTATGGTACTACCCAGATTGTTCCCGAGACGGAAGAGATGATGGAGAAATTTTTGTCCATCAATTGTGAATCTACATTAAAGATAGAAGGAATCGTAAGAGAACGTTCCAATAAGAATCCCAAGATCGCAACAGGTGATATAGAAGTAGTGCCTGAGACCGTGGAAGTACTCGGAAAATGTATATACAATGAATTACCTTTTGAGATAAACCGTTCAAAAGAAGCCGATGAGAATACAAGACTTAAGTATCGTTATTTGGATCTTCGTAATCCTCAGGTTAAGTCAAAAATTGTAATGCGTTCCAAGATTGTCGCAGATCTCAGAAAAGCAATGATGGATCATGATTTCCTCGAAATTACGACACCGATTCTTGCCGCATCGTCTCCGGAAGGAGCAAGAGATTATCTTGTACCGTCAAGAAATCATCCCGGTAAATTTTATGCACTTCCTCAGGCTCCTCAGCAATTCAAACAGATTCTGATGACTTCCGGATTTGACAGATATTTTCAGATTGCGCCCTGCTTCAGAGACGAGGATGCCAGAGCCGATCGTTCGCCGGGAGAATTTTACCAGCTTGATATGGAGATGGCATTTGCTTCTCAGGAGGATGTATTTGCAGTTATTGAAGATGTTCTTCCTCCTGTTTTTGAGAAATACGGCACATATTCAATCGCATCAAAAGCACCGTTTAAGAGAATTGCTTACAATGAAGCAATGGAGAAATACGGTTCCGATAAACCGGACCTTCGTATTAATCTGATTGTTAACGATGCGACAGATGTCCTTGCAGATTGCGGATTTGAAGCATTTAGCGGAAATGTTGTTAAAGCTGTGGTAATAAATGATTTTAAAGAAACAAGAAAGACCATTGATTCGCTCTGCGATGAGGTATTTGTTGCAACAGCTAATAAAGCATACTGGTTCAGACTTGATGAAAACGGCGAATTTGTCGGAGGAATCTCTAAGTTCCTTCAGGAGAAAAAAGCAGAAGTCATTGAGAAACTCGGCCTCAAGCCGGGGGACTTTGTAGCTCTTTCTGCAGGAAAGAAACTTGTGGCTCAAAAGACTGCCGGAGCAATAAGAAAGATATTCGGAAATAAGATTGATTCATGCATAGACAGAGAAAAATATGAGTTCTGCTGGATCGTTGATTTCCCTATGTATGAGATTGGTGAAGAATCCGGAAAACTCGAATTCTGCCATAATCCGTTTTCAATGCCGCAGGGCGGGTTGGATGCACTTATTAACGAAGATCCGCTTACAATTAACGCATATCAGTACGATCTTGTATGCAACGGTATAGAACTTTCATCGGGGGCAGTGCGTAACCACAACCCTGAGATAATGATAAAAGCATTTGAACTTGTCGGACTTGGCGAGGATGATGTTAAATCTAAGTTCCCTGCAATGTATAATGCATTTTGCTATGGTGCACCGCCTCATGCAGGTATAGCACCCGGAGTTGACAGAATGATTATGCTCCTTACCGGAGACGAGACCATTCGTGAAATTATTCCTTTCCCTATGAACAAGAATGCCCAGGATGTTCTTATGGGTGCTCCTTCGGAAGTGGAACAAAAACAGCTTGATGATGTTCATATAGCAGTTGTATTGCCTAAAAAGGAAGATTAGTCCGATTAAGGGGAAATGGAGTGAATTATGCCAAAAAAGGTTACCAAAGAGATAAAAACAATAGGTGTGCTTACAAGCGGCGGAGACTCGCCGGGAATGAATGCGGCAATTCGTGCTGTCGTACGTAAGGCTATAGCCAACGGAATGCAGGTAAAGGGAATAAAAAAAGGGTATCAGGGACTTATCAATGAAGAAATTATTGATATGGATAAACATTCGGTTTCTGAGACCATTGCTCTTGGCGGAACGATTTTGGGTACTGCAAGATGTATGGAATTCAAGACTCCGGAAGGTGTTGCAAGAGGTGCCGAAGTCTGCAGAAAACATGGCATTGAAGGTATTGTTGTAATCGGAGGAGACGGTTCTTACAGGGGAGCTCAGAAACTTTCGCATGAGGGTATTAATACCATAGGTCTTCCGGGTACAATAGATCTTGATATAGCATGTACGGATTATACAATCGGTTTTGATACGGCGGTAAATACTGCAATGGAAGCAATCGATAAGGTTAGAGATACATCTTCGAGTCATGAAAGATGTTCAATAATCGAGGTAATGGGCCGTAATGCAGGCTATATCGCACTTTGGTGCGGTGTTGCCAATGGTGCGGAGGATATACTTCTGCCCGAGAAATATGATTATGACGAGCAGAAGATTATCAATCATATTATTGAGAACAGAAAAGACGGCAAAAAACATCATATTATTATCAATGCGGAAGGTATAGGTCACTCAACTTCAATGGCCAGACGTATTGAAGCTGCTACAGGAATGGAAACCAGAGCAACAATACTCGGATACATGCAGAGAGGCGGCTCACCGTCTTGTAAAGACAGATATTATGCCTCCATAATGGGGGCAATGGCAGCAGATTTATTGCAAGAAGGCAAGACTAACCGTGTAGTAGCACTTAAGAACGGCGTGTTTGTCGATTATGATATTGATGAAGCTCTTGCGATGGAAAAACATATTCCCGATTATGAGTATGAGATTAGTAAGGTTCTTTAATGATTACTGCAGTCAACAATAAAAGTGTCAAAAGAATAGCAGCTTTGAAGAAAAATGCGAGAAACCGGCGGGAAGAAAACTCTTTTATTGCCGAGGGGCTTCGTATGTTCGAGGAGACTCCGGACGAATTAATCAAAGCGATATATGTTACGCATGACTTCCTTGAGAATTCGGGCGAAAAGAAACGACTTGAACGTCTCGGGGCTATGGAAGTGTCCGAGGAAGTATTTTTGAAACTTAGTGATACAGTGACGCCTCAAGGTGTTTTAATGGAGGTTGGATTTGTAGAAAACAATCTCGATGAAATGATTTCGGGAGAAAATGCGTTGATATTGTGCCTTCAGGATATTCAGGATCCGGGAAATCTCGGTACGATGGTAAGAACTGCCGAAGGCGCGGGAGTATCCGGAATTATACTCAGTAAAGGTTGTGTTGATATATACAGTCCCAAGGTTGTGAGATCTACCATGGGTGCGATATACAGAATGCCTTTTGTCTGTGTTTCGGATTTTGAAGAGACGATGATGCTGCTTAAGAAAAAAAATGTGAAACTCTATGCCGCCGCTTTGAGAAAAGATTCTTTGTATACCAATCAGGATTTTTCACGAAAATGTGCCATTCTTATCGGGAATGAAGGAAACGGCTTGTCGGAGGCTGTTATAGATATTTCGGACGAAGCGGTTACAATCCCTATGGAGGGGCAGGTTGAGTCACTTAATGCGGCAGTCAGCGCGGCAATACTAATGTATGAAGCCAAGCGCCAAAGAGATTCTGTTATTTGTTAAAATACATATATTCAACAATGTGGTCGGCGATAATCTGCCGGCCGTTTTTATTGGGATGAAACAAATCATCCTCAAGATTGCATGAGAAATATTCTTCACTGAATTCGGTACCGAAGAAATTATCAACGAATGTTGCATGTCTGTATTCGGCCGCAATTTCCATGTTACAGATGTACTGGCCGTATCCGAATGAATCGTTGCTGAGATTATATGCGGGGGTGGATACTCCGTCTACATCGGTATAGAAGAAGGACGGTGACGAAACAATAATCTGCATGTTGGGGTATTTTTGAGACAGAAGCAGAATACTCTGTTCCAGGCCACCGCAAAAGCCGTCAACGTATCCGTATAAAAATGTGTCATCCACTGCGGTTTGAAGAGGAATGTTGCAGAAACAATCGGACGAGCCGAGTGCAATAACAAGTACGTCTGTTTTATTGAAATCTATGCTGCTGATTTCTTCCTTGTAAGCTGTATATTCTTCCGATTTGTCCGGGCAATTTTCAATTGCATATTCCATTAACGAAAAATTGGGGGTTTCTTCATCGGTGAGCTGTCTGCAGATTCTGTATAAAGAAAAACTGTCGGAATATACTTCGCCGTATGTGTCGGAAATGCACGCTGCTGTCTGTTCTTCGAGATAAAGAACGGATACATTTCCGCCGGTCTTTTCCGCAATCAGGTTTGGAATATCATCTGTGACTTCGGGGTTACAGGTATAACGGTCACACATATATACAATGTTAATTACGCCGTCATCGACATAATCGGGGTTTGTTGTGGGGTCAAAATACGCATAATGATCAAGCGATTCGTATTTGAAGGCAGCAGCGTCTTCGGGATTGATTACGAGCTGCTTACCCTTGGACCAAATAATAAGAAGCGTAGCGGATACCCCGATCAAAAGAATTACGGCAGCAAGAAAGAAAATGTGAACATAAGCCTCTCTGAAACCTTTTTTGTTTTTCTTTTTGTAATCTTTGTCGGAGGAAGAGTGATCGTCTGAAGGCGTTTCGGATGATTCGTCCGCCGAATTTTTACGTTTGTTTTTATCTTTCTCATAAATTACACGGGAATTACCCTCGGAATCGAAATTATCGAAACTGACTATTTCAAAATCCTGAGTTTCCGTATTTGTAGTTTTGTTTTTATTCGTATTTGAGGTTGTATTTGTATTTTTATTTTTGTTTTGTGACATTATTTATCTCCGTTACAGTAATATAATAATTTAAGTGCCCAAAGTATAAAATAGCACGGCAATGAGGCGATACTCTTATATCAGTGAGCGGCAAATTTATTTTAAACATTCGCATCATATAATAACGTATGTATTTTTAATGCATTATTTCTCCATTTTATTACATTTATTAATAATTGTTAAGAGAAGAATAAACGAAGCCGAATAGAACAATAATTTGCGGAGATAATACGAATCTTTATAAGATATGCGAATGAAATAAACGTAAATCTGTTATAACATAATAAGGTGTTGGTGTATTGTGGAAATTGTGCAGCAGTGAAACAATATGTCTATACCATAAAATATATAAATGTTTTTTTAATTGTATTACGGGAGAAAACGGATTGAATATGAATGACAATAATAATCAGGATAACAGCGGGAATGTTCACAAAAGAAGGAAGCATTATTCCGGTAAATATCCGAAGCGATTTGAAGAAAAATATAAGGAACAAAATCCGGAAAAGTATTCTCAGGTTGTGGAACACATTATAGGGAAGGGAAGTACTCCGGCCGGAATGCATATTTCCATAATGGTAAAAGAAATATTGGATTTTCTTGATATTAAACCGGGACAAAACGGATTGGATGCTACACTCGGATATGGAGGACATACTTCAAAAATGCTGGAATGTCTTGAAGGTCGGGGACATATTACGGGATTGGACGTGGATCCGATTGAGTCGGAAAAGACAAAGGAAAGACTTCGAAGAAAGGGCTACGGGGAAGATATACTTTCGGTTAAACTGATTAATTTTGCCAATATTGATGAGGTGGCGGCCGAAAAAGGTCTGTTTGATTTTGTTTTGGCGGATCTTGGCGTATCATCGATGCAAATTGATAATCCCGAAAGAGGATTTTCCTATAAGATTGACGGCCCTCTTGATTTGAGAATGAATCCTTATAAAGGGGACAGCGCTGCAAAAAGGTTGCATATGATAACCAAGGAAGAATTTGAGAGTATGCTTGTTGAAAATTCCGATGAGCCGTATGCTAACAAAATTGCCGAGGAGGTCTTCGGACGAATGAAAAAAGGCAATCCTCTGGATACAACAACGTCACTGCGAGAAGCAATAGAGGCAGCTCTTATGTTTCTCCCCGAAGATGAGAAGAAAGAAATTGTGAAGAAATCATGCCAAAGAACTTTTCAGGCACTCAGAATAGATGTGAACAGTGAATTTGAAGTTCTGTATTCGTTCCTTGAAAAGTTACCGGGCGTCTTAAAACCCGGGGGTAGAGTTGCAATTCTGACATTTCATTCGGGGGAGGACAGATTGGTCAAGCAGTCTTTTAAGAATTTTAAACGAGAGGGAATCTATGAAGCTGTTTCGGAGGATGTTATAAGACCGTCGGCAGAAGAATGCAGAAACAACGGGCGAGCTAAATCCACAAAGATGAGATGGGCGGTAAAAAGTCGATAATGCAAAAAAATTTCCATTTATCGGATTTCATGCTATACTATACACGGGAAAATGGGTTACATAACATATAGATGTAAAAGGAAAGACAGTATGAGCAAAAAACAGAAAGAAGATTGGGAAATTCTTGATCTGGATTTAAATTCAATTGATGAAAATGAATTGTCGGAGTACTCAAACGACGAAGCTGAAGAAATTGAAATGTCGGAAGAAATTTCGGAATATGCGGGAAGCGATTATTACGAAGAAAATGAGTATATTTCCGATGAGGAAAATATTACTGAAAATGATCTGACGGAAGAATATAACGGAATTGACTGTTCGGAAGCCGAATATGGCGAAACAGAATATGAAGAATACGAAAGCGAAGAAACTGAGTATACAGAGAGCGAATATTACGAAGAAGGGGATGCGGAAGAAACTGATTTTTCAGATTCCGAATATAAAGCTTCGGAAGAATATGCGGACGAAGATATTGAATTCCTGGATTCGGATGAGATTCCGGAGGATGAAGTTCTTTTTGTAAGAAAAAAAGACAAGAAAAGAAAAGCGCGCGGTAAACGTAAATCATTTAATATGTATCAGTTGAGTGTGGCAATTATAGCGCTTTTAATAGTAGTTGTCGGTGCAGTGCTTATAGTTGAATTTAATAATCAAAAACGACTTAAGGACGAATACAGACAGATAAGTGAGTTGGGCCTTCAATATGCCAGCCTCGGAACAATCGGCAATGACGGCTTGGCATTGCTTGGACAGTATGCAAGAGATGTTTTGAGCGGAAGTGAAGACGAAACGGTTGATGTGGATACATCTACAATAGCGGTTTCATTTGTTTCTCTCAGTAAAGATATAAAAATTAAATTCTTTGCTTCCGGAATGATTGTTACCGGAAAAGAATTTGAGGTTGAGTTGAAGAGTGTTGATTCGGACGATGTTATCACACTTGTTGATGATGATAAAGACGGAATAATCTATGCGGATAATCTTGAACCCGGCGATTACGAGGCAACAGTAGCGCCTATGGACGGAATTTCCTTTGTTCCCAACAATATTACCGTAACCATTAAAGCCGAATTGCAATATCAGGCCATTGATGTAGCCGGAGAGATTACTGTTGCGGCAGCCAATGATGTCGAAGATACTGTAGAGAAGGATATTGAGATTGAAGAAGAGGATGTTCTTGAAGATACCGTCGATTGGGTTGAATCTACAAGGGTTACCGCTGACGGAAGCGATGGCTATAAAGTTATTGATAAAAGCAGTATAAAGGAACCGTCACTTCTGACTGCTCGAAATAACAACAGCATATTTGAAAATGTCGGAATTTTGGGAGATAACGGATATCCTGTTTCGTTGTTCCAATTGCAGAATCTTGTACGTGATGATTCGACAAGTGACAACTCGGTAAGCGAAAATGAATCAACTGGATCGATAGTAAGTTATCAGATAGCAATTACCGACGGCAAAGATACATATTATACAGGTTATACGGATGAAAACAATCCTATGAAAGCAACAGTTACAAAACTGTGTGAAGGTAATACATCAACAGTAGATAATCCTTCATTGTCATGGTCAAGCAGCAATACATCCGTAGCTACGGTAAATAACGGAGTTATAACGGGCGTATCGGCAGGAACTACCGATATTACGGCTGTATATACAGCTGACGGTATTCAATATACAGTCAGCAGAACAATAAAGATAGAAGAAGATAAGCCTCAGTATGTTAATCTTGCAGGCTCAATATCTGTTACGACAGGAACACCGGTAGAACTTGTTGCTAACGGTGTATATGTAAGCGGAAGAACAATGCCGATAAGTGAAATGTCGTGGAAAATGGAAGATGAGACAATTGCTACTTTTGATAAAACAACAGGTAAGATAACAGGATTAAAAGCAGGAACAACCACACTTACGGGATATATGGGATCAAGCTGCGATTCATCATACAAGAACGATTCAATAACCGTAACTGTAACTTTAAGCAGTGATGATCAGGCATTGGAAACCTTGAAAAATGACAAAACAACACCGCTTTATACAAAAGATTCCAACGAAAAAGTATATATAAAGAATTCATCGGGAAGCTATGTTGTGGCAACATATTCGGATTATTATACCGAATCAACATTTTATGTTGAGGCACCGGTTACATATATTTATACCGGATGGCAGACTATAAACGGTAACACATATTTTTATGATAAAAATCATAACAAAGTATGCGGTGATCAGGTTATTCAAGGTATACAGTATCACTTTACCAACGACGGAATTCTTGCTATGGATTCCAGCGGTAAACGTGGAATAGATGTTTCGGTATATCAGGGTAACATTAACTGGACGGAAGTTAAAAACAGCGGTATAGAGTTTGTAATTATCAGAGCCGGCTACAGAGGATATACACAGGGTGCTCTTAAAGAAGATGCTAATTTTAAAACAAATATGTCCGGAGCAATTGCAGCAGGATTAAAAGTTGGTGTATATTATGTTACTCAGGCGGTAAATGAAGCCGAAGCAGTTGAAGAGGCGTCCGCTGTTATTTCGCTTGTAAAAGATTATGGGGTGTCATATCCTATATTTATTGACATTGAGACATCGGGCGGACACGGTTCGGGCAGAGCGGACAATCTGAGTTCGGCTACAAGAACGGCAGTATGTAAGGCATTTTGCGAGACAATAAGGAACAGCGGTTATACGGCCGGAGTATATGCCAATAAGAGTTGGTGGACCAACCAGCTTGATTATAATCAGTTGAACGGATATATAGTATGGCTTGCACAGTATGCATCTGCACCTACACTTTCCGGAAGATACGACATCTGGCAACACTCCTCACAGGGATCTGTCAGCGGAATAAGCGGTAATGTCGATCTTAACATTAGCTATCTTGGGTACTAATCTGTAAAATAACCGATAATTAAGGAGAAAAAAATGAGAACGTATTTGGTAACGGGCGGAGCAGGATTTATCGGATCAAACTATATTCGATATATGTTTAAAAAATATGATAATGAGATTCGCATTATTAATGTGGATGCCCTGACGTATGCAGGTAATCTTGAGAACCTTAAGGAAGTAGAAAACAGAGATAATTATACTTTTATTAAGGCCGATATACGTGATAAAGAGGCAATCTCTAAGATTTTTGAAGAAAACGACATTGACAGAGTTGTTCATTTTGCAGCTGAGAGTCATGTAGACAGGAGTATTGTCAATCCGGAGATATTTGTTGAAACAAATGTACTCGGAACAGCTGTAATGCTTAATTGCGCAAAAAAAGCATGGGAAAAAGAAGATGGTTCTTTCAAAGAAGACAAGAAGTTCCTTCATGTATCTACGGATGAGGTATACGGTTCGCTTCCCGATGACGACAGTGCGTTTTTCTACGAGACATCTCCCATTGATCCGCATAGCCCGTATTCGGCATCAAAGGCTTCATCCGATATGCTCGTAAAGGCTTATATGGATACATATAAATTCCCTGCCAATATTACCAACTGTTCAAATAATTACGGTCCTTTTCAGTTCCCCGAAAAGCTTATTCCTCTTATCATCAATAATGCTCTTTCAGGTAAAAAACTTCCTGTATACGGTGACGGCAAGAATGTCAGGGATTGGCTTTATGTTGAAGACCATGCAAAAGCAATCGATATGGTTCAGGAAAAGGGCAAACTTTTTGAAAGATATAACATTGGCGGCCATAACGAGAAACAGAATATAGAGATTATTAATATAATCCTTGAAACGCTGGGTGAAAAACTTCCGGACAGCGATCCGAGAAAGGCTCATATCAACAAGGATCTTATTACGTATGTTACAGACAGAAAAGGACATGACAGAAGATATGCAATTGCGCCCGATAAGATAAAAAAAGACCTTGGATGGGAGCCGGAGACCATGTTTAAAGAAGGAATTAAACGTACCATTGAATGGTATTTCGATAATGAAGATTGGATGAAAAATGTTACCAGCGGAGATTACCAGAAGTATTATACAGATATGTATGCAGGTAAATAGCGTAGTATAAAGGAGACTGTCGGACTATGAAAGGAATAATTCTTGCCGGGGGATCGGGAACAAGACTATATCCTCTTACAAAAGCAATATCCAAACAGATAATGCCGGTTTATGATAAGCCGATGATTTATTATCCGTTGTCTATACTGATGTTATCCGGAATAAGAGAAGTGCTTATTATTTCAACACCGCGCGATTTGCCGGTATTCAAAGACCTTTTGGGAGACGGAAGTCAGCTTGGCATGAGTTTCGAATATAAGATTCAGGAGACACCGAGAGGCCTTGCGGATGCGTTTATCATCGGGAAGGAATTTATCGGTAAGGACAGTGTGTGCCTTATTCTTGGCGATAATATTTTTTACGGTCAGAGTCTTTCAAAGCTTCTTCGAAGTGTAGCATCAAGAGAAAGCGGAGCGACAATTTTCGGATATTATGTAAGGGATCCGAGGGAATATGGTGTTGTCGAATTTGATGAATTCAATATGGCAATATCAATTGAAGAAAAGCCGGAGAATCCAAAGAGTAATTATGCTGTTCCGGGATTGTATTTTTATGACAATGATGTCGTTTCTATTGCGGAAAATGTTAAACCATCTGCAAGAGGAGAAATTGAAATTACATCCGTTAACAATGAATATCTTTCAAGAGGAAAACTTCATGTTGAAATTCTCGGAAGAGGCTCTGCGTGGCTTGATACGGGAAATCATGATTCTCTCCTGGATGCCGCTAATTTTGTTTCGGCATTTCAGAAAAGACAGGGACTCTACATTTCATGCATAGAGGAAATTGCATTTAAGAAAGGATTCATTGATAAGAATCAACTCCTTAAATTGGCAGAACCATTAATGAAGACAGATTACGGTAAATATCTTGTTGAGGTTGCGAATGGACTCTAAACTGAAAAGTCTTGCGATAATTACATCATTGATTATAGCAACGCTGATACTTGCTGTTGTGCTTATAATCAATAATAAAGGAAAACAATCCGGAAATGGCACGGCCGGCGTAAATGATGGAGTATCCGTTAACGATTTGGCGATATCAGATGGCGGTTACAGCGCCTTTCTTTATGATGAAACATTCTTTGATCAGGCAGACGGTGACTCGGAAGTGACGGGTAATCGAATGCCTCATCTTTATCTTCAGGCAACCAGTGTAATGAAAGACATCAGAATAGCCGTTACAGATGAGAACGGTGATCCGGTATCGGGTGAAACATTTGTTATATCCGTAAGTGATTCGGGCGACTATACCGATGTGGATAAGGATGGAATAATAACGATTCCCGACCTTAATGCGGGTGATTATTATGTAACACTTGGAAATGTTCTGGGATATATAGTTCCGACGGACCCCATGAGAGTGTCTGTAAAGGATACTCTTGAATATACGGTTATTTCCGATATTGAATTCTACATATGCTCGGAGGATGAAATAGATGCCACGGTGGAAGATACGGAAGAAACAGATGCGGAGCAGTATTCGGATGCAACGGAAAACACAGAGATAATAAGAGACGGCGAGGCCAAATTCGGTATAGATGTTTCGAAATGGCAGGGCGAGATAGATTGGGAAAAAGTTAAGGCCGCCGGAGTAAATTTCGTTATAATACGTGCAGGTTACAGAGGATCGCAGACAGGTGCGCTGGTGGAAGATCCGATGTTCAGAGAATATATTGAAGGTGCCAATGAGGTCGGAATCCCGGTTGGTATTTATTTCTTTACGCAGGCGGTAAATGAAGTTGAAGCCGTTGAAGAAGCATCTATGGTGGTATCTCTTATTGAAGATTATTCCGTAACATATCCTATCTTTATTGATACGGAGGGCGCCGGAGGTGCCGGAAGAGCGGATTCTCTTGATGCCGAAACCAGAACCGCCGTTTGCAGTGCATTTTGTGAGACTATTAATAATTCGGGTTATCACGGCGGTGTATATGCCAGTCGTAATTGGTTTAACAACAGGCTTAATGCGGATGAACTTGAAGACTATGTAATATGGGATGCGGAGTATGTCGGCGTTCCCGCATTTGACGGAAGAATAGATTTGTGGCAGTATAGTTCGAGTGGTTATATTGACGGTATCAGCTCAAGGGTTGATATGGATATAAGCTATATTAGTTTTTAAGAGGTAACGGAAAATGGGAAAGATTACTGTTGAGACTTGCGAAATTGAAGGCTTGAAGATTATTACTCCGAATGTAATATTTGATGAACGCGGATATTTTATGGAATCATACAATTATAATGATTTTGCCGCAGCCGGAATAGATTATAATTTTGTGCAGGATAATCAGTCGGCATCGAGAAAAGGCGTGCTGAGAGGACTGCATTTTCAGATTAATTTTCCGCAGGATAAACTGGTTCGTGTCATAAAAGGTGAAGTGTTTGATGTAGCGGTTGATTTAAGAAAAGGATCGGCTACTTTCGGTAAATGGCACGGAGTGCTTTTGTCAGAAGAAAACAAAAAACAGTTTTTTATTCCTAAGGGATTTGCACACGGTTTTCTTGTTGTATCGGATTATGCTGAATTCTGTTATAAGTGTACCGATTTTTATCATCCCGGAGATGAAGGCGGAATAGCATACAATGATCCGGATATTGCCGTCGAATGGCCGATTGAAGAAGGTGTGAATCTGATTTTGTCTGAAAAAGATCAGCATCACAGTTCATTTAAAGAGTATTGTGAAAAGAACTGACAGATGAAGAGCGTTATAAAAAAGTATTTTTTGTACTTTTTTTTCGGAATTATATATTGGGAACTGGTTATACGGGTTCGGATTTCGGGAGCGTTTGCAGTACATAACACATATTTTCTTGTGTTTGTGCCTGCAGAGGCTCTGTTTTTCGTCGCAATTAACGGATTTTTTAACAAATCAAAAAAACGAAAACTGATTAACGGACTTATAAGATCTTTTTTTATGATTGTATTGTGGTTATATTATTCAATACAGCTTATTTATTATATGAATTTCGGCTCATTGTTTTCCGTAGGCTTTACGGGAATGGGAGGCGAGGCTCTGGGCAATTTCGGTTGGTCTTTGAAACCGGCAATTATGAAGTCTCTGCCCTGCATTTTATTAATGCTTATTCCAGTGATAATATCATTCGCCGGATTAAAATGGGAAAAGAATAAAAGGTCGGGGATTAAACCTAAGCAGCGAGCATTGATTGCAGTATTGACTGTCATTACGTGGTTTGCCGCAATAGGAATATTGAGACTGTTTGGTAATGACAGGACTTCGGCATATTATGCATTTACCAATAATCTTGTAAATACAGATGTTGCGGCTGACAAACTCGGCGCCCTGACAACTTCTGTCGTAGAATCGGGAATGTATTTTTTCGGTGTGGGTGCGGATAACGGTGAATCAAATCTTGGTGCTGTTAATGTTTCATCATTAACTTCAATGGGTAATCCCGGTGTCTCGTCCGACGCTGTATCATCAAATGCTGGAGCAGAACAGGAAAATGTTATTCGTTATCATATAAATGAAGCCTTTGATTTTGAGGAGATTGCTGCTTCCTGTGAAAATGATATATGCAGAGATTTGTGCGAATATTTCGGAAGTAAGGAACCGCTTGCATATAATGAATATACCGGCATGTTTGAGGGATATAATCTGATTTATATATGTGCAGAGAGCTTTTCGACGCAGGCATTGAATGAAAATGTTACGCCGTTACTTTGTCAAATGGCTGACGAGGGGATTGTTCTTAATAATTATTACAACAGCTATATGAATACAACTACTAACGGAGAATTTGCCTTTTCGGTATCTCTGTGGCCTGACGTATCGCGATATGCAGCCGATGGAAATGATGTCGGAAGCTTTGCAAGAAGCTCAGACAAATATATGCCTTACGGCCTCGGTAATATTTTTGAAGAAATCGGAGTACCTTCTTTTGCTTATCACGGATATATAAGTTCGTATTACAGAAGATGCGATTCGTGGCCCAATCTTGGCTATTCTACAATGAAATTTATGAATGAAGGCATGACATTTGTTAATCAGTGGTCTCCCTCCGACAGGGAACTGGTCGAACAGTCAGTGACGGATTATGTAAATGAAGACAGGTTCTTCACATACTATATGACATACAGCGGGCACGGTTCATATCTTCCGACAACATATATGTATCTTAAAAACAGTGCGGAAGTATTGGAATGTCTTGGTGATGAAGAATATAACGATGCCGAGATCGCATATTATTGCGGCAACTATGAACTTGATAAGGCATTGGAAAATTTAATGGATGAACTGGAAAACGCAGGGCAGCTTGATAATACACTGTTTGTAATTGCCGGAGATCATGTACCGTATAATATGACTACAGAAGATTTAGCAGATTTAAGTGCAAGGCAGGGAATAGAATTTGATACGGAATTTGAAATGTATCATTCGACATGTATTATTTACAGTACATCAATGACCGAACCGATTGAATCCGATGCGTATTGCTGTAATGTCGATATTTTACCGACCGTGCTTAATCTGCTGGGGATAGAGTACGATTCAAGGCTGATAATGGGAAATGACATACTTGCAGACGATACTCTGCACAGGGCAAGGTTATATAACGGAAGTTTTATTACGGAGTATGTAAAATACAACAGCTCCACAGGAAGTGTCCTGTGGAGCCCATTTGCAGAGAGTTTTACGGATGAAGAAAAAGAACAGTATTTAGCGGCTCTTATTGAATATACAGAAAGCGAATATGAAGCGTCGGTAAATCTTCTGGATAATGATTTTTACAGATTCCTATGGGAAGCAGCAGGGATTTACCAGAATTGAATTACGTCCGATACTGAAAAGCAATTGTCCCAATCCTGAGCATCCGTCAGCCCTGTTACGGTTCCGCTTATTGTAATATTGCTCCAGGAAGACATGCTGTTAGTTATGGTTGAGCATGTCTGGAATTCGTAAGTATGCCAGGCATAACCGGAATCGTAGGTTCCGTTATTTTTTACTTTTAGGTTAGTGAATACGGCAGAGACCGTATCTCCATTTTTTCGACCGCAACCTTCAACTCTTATGGCAAGCGTCTGATTGGCGAGATTGCCGTTGGAAAAAGTTCCGACAAGCGTTCCGTTAACATACATACTTCCTGTACCGTCTGCATTTATAGTAAGCATCATGTGAAGTGTTTCTCCGGTCTGAACTTCTATGTTACCGGGTCTGTCGTATATCTGGTTGCCGAGAGAATTTGTAAGAACATTTTCCATCATAACCATCGTTTTGCCTGTATAAGGAGCATTTGCGCATGAGTCGTATTGAATACCGAAGCTTATGGCTGAGGTGGCCGTGCAAATGACAAATTTAGCAAAATATCCGGTGCCGGAACCGGTTACGCTGATATCTCCTTCTATGGCGGCATAGCTTGATACATTTTCTATGTTACAGTTTCCCTGAGCAACATATGTGGAAGTTGATGAAGAAACAGGTTCGACTGCGGGTACTGCTACAGGTTCCGGCTCAGGCACAGGTACGGAATAAGAAGTTTCTTCGGGAACCGAAGCCTGTTCGGAAGCGGTGACAGGTTCGGATACATCGACTTTGGCTGTGTCAGCGGCTTCGGGGTAAGATTCGGCTTCATAAATCTCAACAGAAGTGTCTGTCATCATTGCTGTCACAATAAGTCTCATTGTTTCACCTTTTGTAACAGGTTCTTCAAAATTATCATAATTATCAATAAGGTTAAGGCTCTTGGCTACAGAAAGAGCTTTTCGGATTTCTTCCGGAAGATTGCCGTCGATATCCGAAGAAATTTCCGCATTTTCCAATTCGTCCTTAAAAAATCGGTTAACCACGATGTAAGCAGCTTCAGCCTTGGTAATTGCTTCATTTATGTTTTCTTCGTTAAACTGTTGGGATTCGTCATATATATAGCAGTCATTTATACACTCGGAAGCATAGATTCCAAGAGGATTATCACCGAATACTGCGTTGATAGTATCGGGGTCCGCGGCAAAAGAAGTCTCGCCAGCTCTTGCGGTAGAAGCCATAAATTGAATTCTTGAAACGTATTCATTGTGGGAACTCACACCTTCTTCACAGTCGGGAAGGATACCGAAATATTCGTTTAAACCAAGACACACAATATAAAATGGATCTTCGTCATCAAGATCCGAATATTGTTCAGATATGACTTTGGCAAATGATTCGCACATATCGCTGTCGGAGAGATATTTTGTAAAGGCAAGGTTATGAAGAACATTTTTAAGACTGATATTACTGCAATAATCATCGTTTTCGTTTACAAAAAAGACACCGTTTTTTCCGTTGGCTGTTACCTTAATATCCAAAAAAGAATCAATGGCATCACGAAGAAGAGGACTTGAAGAACGAAGTGCCAGGTCCACATCTTCAATATTTGAACAGATCAGAGTAACAATATCTGAAGTGTCGAAGAAATCCGGGTTAATTTCGTCAGTGGATACAGAAGCATTATTGTCATCAATCGAAGACGAAGAATTCTCGGAAGATTCAGAGGAAATATCGGAAGCTGGCACAATTACGGAATTATTGTTGCCGCATCCTTGGAAAAGAGTGGAAAATACGGTTATAAAAACCAGAAACAAGGATATTTTTTGCTTTATTTTCATAGGCATTACCCCCTTGAAAGACAGAACAATAAAACAGCTTCGATTAAGGCTTATTATAGCAGAATTGGCGCCGGTTATAAAGGATAAATGCCAATACTATTGATTTAGAAGTACCAATAGTATTATTATAAGATTTGTATGTTTGAACGAATGTTAATTATAAAAAGTAATTAAGATTCTTTAAGATGAGGACTGAAATATGAAGATTATTGTAGTGGGATGCGGTAAAGTCGGTTCAACGATTGCAGAGAGACTTTGCCTTGAAAAACATGAAATAACCATTGTAGATACTGACAGCAAAGTACTGAATGATATGAGTGCGATGTTTGATGTTATGGGAATAGTAGGAAACGGAGCGAGTTATGAACTCCTTAAGGAAGCTGACATTGAGCATACCGATTTGCTTATAGCGGTTACTCCCAATGATGAGATCAATTTGTTGTGCTGTCTTTTTGCACGAAAAGCCGGAAGATGTGACACGATTGCAAGAGTTCGTAATCCGAGATATCGTCAGGAACTTTCATACATAAAAGAGGAACTTGGGCTTTCAATGGTATTGAATCCGGAATATGATGCTGCCGTAGAATTGTCCAGAATTATCAGATTTCCGAGTGCTTCCAAGATAGATACATTTGCAAAAGGTCGTGTCGAACTGTTGAAGTTTACCGTAGAGGAAGGCTCTGTTTTATGCGGAAAGAGCCTTGTTGACATTGCTTCGCTTGTCAAAGTACAGGTCCTTATTTCTGCGGTTGAAAGAGATGAACAGGTCATTATCCCCAAAGGTAATTTTGTGATAGAGAAAGGGGATAATATAAATCTTATCGCACAGCCTAAGATTGCCAGCGCATTTTTCAAGAAAATAGGCGTAGATACTCATGAAATAAAGGATGTAATGATTATTGGCGGAAGTAAGATGGCATATTATCTGGCAACCATTTTGCTTAATAACGGAACCGATGTCAAAATTATTGAAAATGATATGGAAAGATGCCGGGAACTTAGTGAACTCCTGCCCAAAGCTGTTATTATTAACGGAGACGCAGCCAATCAAAGCGTTCTTATTGAGGAAGGAATAGAGAGTGCGGGGGCGGTTATACCTCTTATGGGTATGGATGAGTCCAACATATGTATGTCTCTTTACTCAAAAGGCGTTTCCAAGGCGAAGATTATTACAAAAGTAAATAATCCCAGAATGGGAAATATTATTAAAAATCTGGATATCGATAGTATAATTACACCCAAAAACATTTCAGCCGATATGGTTGCAAGCTTTGCAAGAGCTAAGGACAACAGTAAAGGTAGTAAAATAGAGACTCTGTATAAACTTATGAACGGTCGACTTGAAGCTCTTGAATTCAAGGTAAACGAACAATCGGAGCTTGTGGGCGTGCCTTTGTCCGAATTGAAGATAAGAGACAACGTTCTTGTCGGATGTATAAATAAAAACGGAGAAATTGAGATTGCAGGCGGTCGAAGTGTAATATCGGTAGGAGATACCGTTATTATTATCACAACACTGACAGGCCTTGAAGACTTGTCGGATATTTTGAAATAAATTTAATGCAACGGGGTGCTGAATGATAACCCATGGTAAATCGAGGATTCTCATTGTTTCTTCGTAATAAGTTGCTTGGAAATGAGGGTAACATGAACTGGTCCATGATATTTTATATTTTCGGATATGTTTTTTCCATAGAGTCAATCTGTATGCTTATGCCGTCCGTGGTTGGTCTGATTTATCGGGAAAAGGAGGGCATTTTTTATCTTGTTGAAGCTATTATCCTTTTTGCAGTCGCATTTTTGATTTTATTAAAAAAACCTCAGAAGAAAACGATGTTTGCAAGAGAAGGTTTTGTTATTGTCGGGCTCAGTTGGTTTATTATGAGTGCAATCGGAGCAATACCTCTTGTTCTTACCGGCGAAGTGGATTCGTTTGTGGATGCTTTTTTTGAAATTACATCCGGTTTTACGACGACGGGATCCTCCGTAATAACGGATTTTGACAAAATATCTCATGTAACCCTGTTTTGGAGAAGCCTTACACATTGGATAGGCGGAATGGGTGTGTTTGTATTTCTTATGGCAGTAATGCCGATGACGGGAGCCGGCAATCTTCATCTGATGAGAGCAGAAAGCCCCGGACCTTCGGTAAGTAAACTTGTTCCCAGAATTAAGGACACTGCCAAGATTTTGTATGCAATTTATATTGCGATGTCAATTGCAGACCTTATAGCTCTTCTTATTGCGGGAATGCCTTTATTTGAAGCGATGCTTACAATGTTCGGTACTGCGGGAACCGGAGGCTTCGGATTCAGTAATGACGGATTGACCGTATACGGTGATGCTGTTATTTGGATAACTACCATAGGCATGACGCTTTTCGGAGTTAATTTCAATGTGTATTTTTATCTGCTCAGCAATAAGAAAAAAGAAGCGTTTAAGATTGAAGAAGTACATTGGTATTTTTCTTTTATACTGATATCCGTAGCAATAATTACATGGAATATAAAGGGATTGTACGGCTCGCTTTACGAAGCGATAAGAGATGCTTCTTTCCATGTTTGTTCTTTAATTACATCAACGGGATATGCATGTGCCGATTTTAATCTGTGGCCGAATATTTCAAGAACGATTTTGATGCTGATAATGTTCACGGGAGCCTGTGCGGGTTCTACAGGCGGTGGAATCAAAATATCACGTTTTGTAATTTTTGTTAAATCATTAAAAAAAGAACTGATTTCATTTGTTCATCCAAGAAGCGTAAAAGCAGTGGAAATGGATGGAAAAACTGTTGATAAGGACCTTATAAGAAGCGTTTTTGTGTTTATTTCAACATATTTCCTTCTGTTTGGAATATCGGTATTTCTGTTGTCCTTTGATCACTTTGATCTTGTTACGAATTTTACTACGGTTCTTACTGCTCTGAGCAATATAGGACCGGGCTTGGAGACTGTAGGCCCGTACGGAACTTTTGCGGGATTTTCGGATTTTTCAAAGTGCATAATTATATTTGATATGATTGCGGGAAGATTAGAGCTGTTTCCTGTATTAATGTTGCTCGTTCCCGGAACATGGAAGAAATAGAAGGATTCTTTACAAGAAAAATACAATATAGTAGAATAAAAGGTGTTTTTTTGTTCAAATACACAAGATATTGTATAAAAGTAGGCAAAATGTTGCTCGGAAATGGAGAAGAATATGAGTTATATTGAACAGTTTAATTTTTGGTTAAATGATGATTATTTTGATGAATCAACCAAGCAGGAACTGATTGCTATTCGTAATAATGAAAAAGAGGTAGAAGACCGTTTTTATAAAGACCTTGAATTCGGAACAGGCGGACTTAGAGGTGTTATCGGAGCAGGTTCCAATCGAATGAATGTCTATACTGTACGTAAGGCATCGCAGGGACTGGCTAATTATATTATCAAAAATAATGCTGCGGAAAAGGGCGTTGCAATAGCATATGATTCCAGACGCTTTTCACCGGAATTTGCGGATGAAGCAGCACTTTGTCTTGCAGCTAACGGAATAAAGGCTTATGTATTTGATGCTCTCAGACCTACTCCCATGCTTTCATTTGCATTAAGATATCTTGGATGTACGGCCGGAATTGTTGTGACTGCATCACATAATCCGCCGGAATACAACGGTTACAAGGTATATTGGGAGGATGGCGCTCAGGTAACACCGCCTCACGACAAGAATATTATAGCCGAGGTTAATGCGGTTACGGATTATCACACTGTTAAAACCATGGACAAAAAGGATGCTATGGATAAGGGACTCTACGTTGTTATCGGAAAAGAAGTAGATGACGCGTATATGGCAGAACTTAAAAAACAGATTATCCACCCTGATATTATCAAAGAAGTTGCCGACGATATTAAGATTGTATATTCTCCGTTTAACGGAACGGGAAATGTTCCGGTAAGAAGAATATTGACCGAACTTGGATTTAAAAATGTATTTGTGGTTCCGGAACAGGAAATGCCGGATCCTAATTTTACAACACTCGCATATCCCAATCCCGAAGATCCTAAGGCATTTACTCTTGCACTTAAGCTTGCAAAGGAAAAAGGCGCAGATGTTATTATGGCAACTGACCCCGATGCCGACAGACTCGGAATATATGCCCTTGATGCCAAGTCGGGAGAATATATTCCTTTTACGGGTAATATGTCGGGAATGCTTATTGCGGAATATATTTTAAGAGAAAGAACGGCTACCAAGTCAATGCCTTCAAATCCCGCACTTGTTACGACAATTGTAACAACCAATATGGCACGTGCTATTTCCAAAGCATACGGTGTAAAGGAAATAGAGACCCTTACAGGCTTTAAATATATCGGTGAGCAGATAAAGATATTTGAGCAGAACAATTCTTATAATTATGTATTCGGATTGGAAGAGTCATACGGATGTCTTGCGGGAACTCATGCAAGAGATAAGGATGCCGTAGTTGCCGTTATGTGTCTTTGCGAAGTGGCAGCATACTGTAAAAAGCAGGGCATTACACTTTGGGATATGATGATAGAACTTTATGAGAAATACGGATATTATAAGGAGACTCAGTATTCTATTACCAAGAAAGGTAAAGAGGGTCTTGAGGAAATTGCCTCAATGATGGAGAAACTCAGAAATAATCCACCTAAGGTATTCGGCAACCTTAAAGTTACGAAATTTATTGATTATAAGGCAGACAAATCTGTTGATTTTATTACCGGTGAAGAAGGAAAATCAGGACTTCCTTCATCAAATGTATTATATTTTGAGCTTGAAAATGATTCATGGTGTTGCGCAAGACCTTCGGGAACGGAGCCCAAGATTAAGTTCTATATGGGCGTTAAAGGATCATCGTTAGCGGATTCCGAGAATAAGGTCAACGAACTTACAGAGGCTGTTAAGTCCTATATATAGTAGATAAATGTCTATATTGTTAAGCATGGAAAAGACAATTGAATATTTAAAAAATAACGGTTTTAAGGATACTTTTATGACCGTTCTGGAAAGGGTGGAAATGCGTAAGGATAATAAATATTCTTACGTCTGCCCCAATGAAGAAGAGCTGCAGGCCCAAAGGGATAACCCACCGGCTTGTCAGCCCTTTATTTCTGTTATTGTTCCGTGCTATGAGACCAAGCCGGTATATTTGTCAGATATGATTTTATCCGTTGAGGAACAGACCTATACCAATTACGAGCTGATTATCGTTGATGCTTCAAAGACGAATCATGTTAATCGGCTTTGTAATGAAATGAGGGAAACTTATGATAATATCAGGTATAAAAGACTTGAAGAAAATAAGGGAATAAGTGAGAATACCAATGCCGCAATAGAAATGGCTCAAGGAGAATATATAGCTCTTCTCGATCATGACGACATGCTTACTCCGGATGCCCTATACCGAATGGCAGAGGCTGTAAATGAAGCAAAACCGGTGTTGGTTTATTCGGATGAAGATAAGACGGACGAATACAATGAAACCTATTTTGAAAAGACTTCAAAAAAGAAACTCAATATTGACAGACTCTTATGTAATAATTATATCTGTCATTTTTGCATGTACAGAGGTGACGTTTTAAGGAAACTCAGACTCAGACCCGAATATGACGGTGCGCAGGACCATGACCTTTTGTTGCGTACGGTTTCTTATGTAAAGAATGAATGTAATGCCGAATATTCCTCATTAATCAAATATATTCCTTATGTGCTTTATCATTGGAGAAGTTTCGGAGGCTCAAGTGCGGGAACCACAAAAGCAAAGGAATATGCATATGAGAGCGGTATAAGATGTGTTGAGGATTATTTTCTCAGAGAAAAAATTGATGAGGTATCGGTTGTAAAAGACAGACATCCCGGATTTTATCGCACAGAATATAAAGATGTTTTTAAAAGCCGGAAAGATATCGGTGCGGTAGGCGGACCGGTATTCCGAAAAGGCCGTATGTGCGGAGGCCTGATGGATGGAAAAGGTAATGTAATATTTAAAGGCATAAGAAAAGGCTTTAGCGGATATATGAACGAGGCTACGATTATGCAGGCTGCAGCGGTTCTTGATGTGAGAAATATAAAACTGAGAGACGATTTGACAAATGTTTTTGCGGAAAGTACCGGATATAAATATCCGATAACACGCGAAGAAGCCGATAAAATGTCAGATGAAGAAGCTGTTAAAAAAAGTATTATCCTATGCAATAAACTGAAAAACGGAGGCATTAGCCTTCTATATGATCCGAATTTAAACTTGGGGGAGTGATTATGAGACCGAGAGTATCGGTGATAATTCCCAATTATAACGGGAAAGCGTATCTTGACAATTGCATAAGAAGTCTTATGAATCAGACCGTAAAAAGATTTGAGATAATCATTGTTGATGATTGCTCGAAAGACGGAGCGATTGAGGAGATTAAAAATAAATATTTAAATATTTCCGACGGACCGGTTGTACGAATTATAGAAAATAAGGTTAACAGCGGATTTTGCAAGAGCGTAAATATCGGTATCTTGATGGCTAGGGCGGCGTATGTTATTCTTTTGAACAATGATACCGAAGCTGATCCGAATATGGTTCGAAATCTGTACAGAACAATTCGTAAAGATGACAGAATCTTCTCGGTAGGGGCAAAAATGATTTCTCTTCATGACCAATCGCTTCTGGATGATGCCGGAGATCTGTATTGCAGCTTGGGATGGGCTTTTTCGCCGGCCAAGGACAAGAATACAAGACGATATACAAGACCTGCAAAAATATTTGCGGCTTGCGGCGGGGCAGCTATATACAGAAAAGATTTATTTAAAAAACTCGGAGGTCTTGATGAAAGACATTTTGCTTATCTGGAAGATATTGATATAGGATATAGGGCAAAGCTTGGCGGCTATGTGAATTTATACGAACCCGCTGCTGTGGTATATCATGCGGGAAGCGCATCAAGCGGTTCAAGACATAATGAATTCAAAGTGTTTTTGTCTTCGCGTAATAATATATATCTTTTGTATAAAAATACTCCGTTATGGCAATTGGTTTTCAACGGTCCTTTGCTGTTGGCGGGAATTTTGATTAAATTGATTTTTTTTGCAAGAAAAGGTCTGGCCGGCACTTACTTGAAGGGAACAAAACAAGGGTTGGCAGATTGTATGAGCGGTAAATTAAAGAATTCCAGGTTGGATTTTTCGGGGATATCTTTAAAAACACAGATATTGCTGGAACTTGAGTTGACATTTAATACATTCAGAAGATTATTGGGTTAGTTATTTTGAGAATAAGCAGGGATAAAGAATGATAAAAGATAATCAGCATTTATTTAACAGAATACATGTTGTTTTGGATGCGGCGATAGTGGCATTGTCTTACATTCTTTCGTGGTATATTCGATTTGTTTGGTTTCCGTCTCCGGAGACTGTATTATCTTTGTCCAAAGAGACATATTACATGGCAATGTATTTCCTGATTCCGGCTTATATAGCGCTTTATTACGGAATTGGGCTATATCAGTCAAAACGTTATGTGGGAATCTTTAAGGAAATATGGAATGTAATTGAGGCCAATGCGCTTGGAATAGGAATATTGGTAGCGGTTTTGTATTTCTTGAAATTTGTTGATTTTTCAAGATTTATGTTCCTGATTTTCTATATGCTCTGTACCGTACTTGAAGTTACGGAACGAATTGTGTTGAGAGCCGGCCTGAGAACCATAAGAAGAAAAGGATATAATCTTAAACATGTCCTTCTGGTAGGATATTCGAGAGCCTGTGAAAAATATATATCTCTTATTCAGGAAAATCCGCAGTGGGGATATAATGTATGCGGGATTCTGGACGATCATATTCCTGCGGGAACAATGTACAGGGGCGTTAAAGTACTTGGTAGAATTGATAATATTGAAATAATTCTTCCCGAAAATAAATTGGATGAAATAGGTATTTCTTTAGCCCTCAGTGACTACAACAGGTTGGAAGAAATAGTAAATGTATGTGAGAAAAGCGGTATTCATACAAAATTTATTCCTGATTATAATTCGGTAATTCCTTCAAAACCGTATATTGAGGATTTACAGGGTTTGGCAGTTGTGAATATACGTCATGTTCCGCTTACAAATATATTAAATGTGATAGTAAAACGAATAATGGATATTATTGGCTCTTTTATTTGTATATTTTTTTTCTCGCCAATTATGTTAATTTCAGCTATAATGATAAAGTTGTCTGACGGAGGGCCGGTTTTCTTCGTTCAGGAACGTGTGGGACTTCATAATAAAAACTTTAAAATGTATAAATTTAGATCCATGCGAGAGCAGACGGAAGAAGAAGAGTTGTCCGGTTGGTCTAGAAAAGGTGATGAAAGAGTTACTGCGGTCGGAAGATTTATAAGGAAGACAAGTATTGACGAATTGCCGCAGTTGTTTAATGTTATAAAAGGCGATATGTCTTTGGTCGGACCAAGGCCGGAGAGACCGCAGTTTGTTGAGAAGTTTAAAGAAAAAGTACCGAGATATATGATTAAACACCAGGTTCGTCCCGGAATGACCGGATGGGCTCAGGTAAACGGATACAGAGGAAATACATCTATCAGAAAGCGAATCGAATATGATTTGTATTATATTGAGAACTGGACGATGATGTTTGATATAAAGATTCTTATTTTAACCGTTTTTAAGGGTTTTATTAATAAAAACGCATGCTAATTTAGGAGAAATTTAAATGAGTACGAAGAAAAAAGGTAGTTCGAAAAAATCAAAAAAGGCAGCCAGAAAGAGAAGAAGACGTATTATCTTATTTACGTGTGAAGTATTGATTCTTGCGGCACTTGGTATTGTATTATGGTTCGTAATTAAAGGAACCAGGGCTGAAAAAATTGATACCGGTGATTCTATTTCTTCAAACGAAGAAGTAAAGGAACACTTGGAACAGGCGGGTCTTGTAGATGATGTAACTTCGGGTAGCGGTATTTTCCAAATAGCTTTGTTCGGTGTGGATTCAAGAGAGGGAGAACTCAGTAAGAATACCAGAACCGATACAATAATGATAGCTTCTATCGATCTCGAGACCAAGGATGTTAAGCTTATTTCGGTATACAGAGACACATTCCTTAATCTTGGAACCGATTCATATGATAAATGTAATGCCGCATATGCATACGGCGGACCGCAACAGGCAATCAGTATGTTGAACATTAACCTTGATTTGGATATTCAGAACTATATTACGGTTGGTTTTAAGGGCGTTGTTGAAGCTGTTGATGCCGTAGGAGGAGTTAATATTGATATTGCTTCGGATGAGATAGGATATCTTAATGATTATCAGTATTGTATATGCGAAGATCTGAACAGAATGAATGATTATATTCCTGTTTCCAATACAGGTTATCAGCTTTTGGATGGCCTTCAGGCTCTCGGATATTGCCGAATAAGATATACTGCAGGCGATGATTATAAGAGAACCGAGAGACAGAGAAATGTACTTATTCAGATGGTTGAGAGATCGCGGAACATGAGTGTTTCTCAGATAAATGATATTGCTACAGCTACTTTCTCGAATATTTCAACTAATATGGATCTTGATGATATTCTTGATCTTGCATCACATGCAAGCGAATATAATGTAATAGGATCTGAAGGATTTCCTTTTGCTGATTACAGAGTATCCGGTAATATAGGACCTCACGGAAGCTGTGTTGTTCCTACGGATTTGGTAACTAATGTTGAATTGCTTCATAACTATTTATTTGGAGAAGATGAGAATTACGAACCTACACCTACGGTTGTGTCAATCAGCGATTCGATTGCATCTCAGACAGCTCCATATGTTGGTTATTAATGCGTATATATTTGTTTGTTCAGCCGGGGACCGTATTTGGTCCCCGGTTTTGTATAAGTAATTAATCAAACGTGATGTATAAATTGTGTTATAAGGTTTGAGAACGCGTTTGAGTGTTTACAAGGAGAAAATGCATGAAAGTTGATGTTATTATTCCTACATATAAACCCAATAAGAAATTTATTAAAATTCTGAAAATGCTTCATAAACAAACGGTTAAAGTCAATAAATTCATTATTATCAATACCGGCGAAAAATATTTCAGAAAACTTCAGGATGAAACAGGATTTACCGATGAATATAAAGATTTGATTATAAGACATATTTCCGAGTATGAATTCGATCACGGCGGAACGAGAAGATTGGGTGTGTCTATGTCTGATGCGGACTTTTTTGTATGCATGACCGATGATGCTGTTCCAATGGATAATTATCTTATAGAAAACCTGCTGATCCCTCTGGTTGAGGGTGAATCTGCAGCATCGTATGCCAGACAGTGCCCGAATTCCAAAGCGTCGGATATTGAGAAATATTCGAGAAAATTTAATTATCCCGAGAAGTCATTTACCAAAAGCGAAAAAGATAAAGCAGCTCTTGGTATTAAGACATATTTTTGTTCTAATGTCTGTGCTGCCTATAACAGGAAAATATATGATGAACTCGGGGGATTCCCCAAACACACGATATTTAACGAGGATATGATTTATGCGTCTTACGTTATTAATCACGGTTATGAAATTTCTTATTGTGCCGATGCATGTGTAATTCACAGTCATAACTATAATAACCTTGAACAGTTGAAACGTAATTTTGACCTGGGAGTGTCTCAGGCAAAATTCCCGGAGATTTTTGATGAAATGAATTCTAAGGGAGAGGGAAAAAGACTTGTAAAAGAAACTGCGGAATATCTTAAGAAAAAAGGAAAAGGAAAAAGAGTTTTCGGATTATATGTAACAAGTGCATATAAATATTTGGGATATACGTTGGGAAAACATTATAAGCATATTCCTTTAAAAATAATAAAGAAAATCACTATGAATAAGATGTTTTGGCTGAAGGAATAGCAGACTGCGTGAATAATATTATTAAATATTACTATAAAAATCGATAATAAAGTTGACTGGTATTTTTTGATATGATATCTTTAAAAACGGTGGTATAAACGCCGAAAAAGATACAGTATATAGGGAGAACAGGAATGTACAGGCTTAGAAAAAAGAATTTCAGAATAGCAACTTTTATTCTATCGATTGTTTTGGTTGTTGCTTCTTTTAGGACAACAACATTGAATATCAAGGCAGCCGGTGGTGATGATAAATATTCCGGAGAGTATTCTATAGAAACAATTCTTTCGGCATATGAATATTTTGTATTCGGTGATTGTAATCTTAATTGTCATACAGTCGGTTCCGTTGCGGTTCAGGGAACATTCTCAAGTAATAACTCATTCGGAGATGCTGCCGTGGCACCTTCATATGTTGGAAATATAGGTGGATTTGCAATTGCATATAAGGCATTGGACGGCTGTGATTGCACAAATAATATTTTTTATTATTCCGATGGTTCAATGGAAACGGTAAATGCCAATTGGGGCGGCCCCGTTGAGTCGGTAAAACTTAATCCCGGTAATACATATTTTGATTTTTCCAATGCGCTTTCAACAGTAGAAGCAGAATCGATTGCAATTGCCAATCAGTCGCAGGAAATTACAGAGGCTGATATTATTTCCGTAAACGGTAACGAGGTAATTGAAATTGATGTATCCAAGGGCGGAAATATTAAGATACCTTTTGAATTATATAACAGATGCAGTTATGTTAATTTAACGAATGTTAAGACTGATTCTTTTGGCAGTTCAGCCATGGTAATCTCGATTACGGGAGTAGGTTCGTCTTCTTGTATTTTATCTGATACAAAGGTTTATATTAACGGAACGAATCAGATTCAGACTTATTTTGCCGGTTTGAATCCTGCCGGAAGTACCAATGTATATCGCGGTGGATTTAATCTTATCTGGAATTTCCCCGATGCCAATAATAATATTCAATATTCCAATATGGCTGGACATATAGTTGCACCCGACGCAAAGGTATCATGCCTTGGCGGTAATTTTGAGGGTGGTGTTATTGCAAGAGAAGTTTTTGGCGATGAAAGTTCGGAAGCGCATTTTTATCCGATGAACTGTATTATTGATTTAGTTCCCAATAACGAGCCGCCTGCAGAGGATCCTAATAACGAGCCACCTGCAGAGGATCCCAATAACGGTACACCTGCAGAAGACCCCAATAACGGTACACCTGCAGAAGACCCCAATAACGGTACACCTGCAGAAGACCCCAATAACGGTACACCTGCAGAAGACCCCAATAACGGTACACCTGCAGAGGATCCCAATAACGGTAC
>JAZUDQ010000036.1:0-3827 GCA_045639745.1 Lachnospiraceae bacterium
AAATTTGAATATGAAAAGATAATTCATAAATTTTATTATTCTTTTTGTGATTATACAGATTGTAAAAAGATCTCATCTCTTGCATATGTTTGGTTAAAATTCAGACGGAGTTTGATAAAAACTGCAACTGTTAGTGAAAGAATTGGCTGGAATAATATGCTCAATACGATAAAAGAAAAAATGGAATACGATTGGAATAGGAAGTTGTATTTGATTCTTGATGATGGTTGGGTATATGAAGGATATATTGATGAAACTATTACTGTATTGGGAGAAACAAGCGGAATTATAGAAGATTTTTACATTGTATCGTTAGATTTTAATAGTATGGCGGCCTATTGTGATGATGGGGGTTGTCTTGTGTTTTATAAAAATAAGTAGGTGATGCACATCCTTATCTTCTTTTAAGCAAAAGCCAAAGCATAAGAAGATGGACGAAGGCGTAGATTTTATTAAAAAAAAAGAATTATGAAATATCCGGGGCATGATAACACCCCTGTGATAACAATTTGATAACATTAGTTTATACAGCCCCCGGGATAGGGACAGCCTGAACCAAATGAAATCAAATCGTAACAGATATCCTTAACAAAAAAGTTTAAGTGGTCAATCTTGTTAGGGAGATAGAATACAGGGGTTATTTTTTGTTCAAATACAATTAAGCTTCGGTATTAATCTTCTTGAGAAGTTCCTCTACATCAAAGCCATGAACCATTGCTGCTTCCTCAAGACTCTCAGCCTGTGCCGAAGGACAACCGAGGCAATGCATTCCCGCTTCCATTAATACCGGTGCTATCTCAGGATTGGTCATCAGTGCCTGTCCAATCGTCATATCTTTTGTAATTGCTGCCATATTATTTACCTCCTTTTTTTTTCTGACATTTGAATTATACAGAAATGCCAATTAATTCGCAAGTATGTTATAATTTTCAAGAGAAGAGAACGGAGGAAAAGCCATATGTTAGAATTGTCTGAACAGGAAATACAAGAATTATCCGAGTTAAGAACCACTTCACAAAGGCTGAAAGAACAAATTAATTTGGTCAGCAGTGAGCTTGAAGATAATTATATGGCACTTAACAACCTCAAAAAATGGAAAAAAAACCGTTACTGGGGTTTTTCCGTTTGTTTTGTTATTTATGCGATTTTTTTAGTTCTTATGTTTCTTAATCTCGATCCCACAGGTATAAGCACTGCGGAAAAAGGATTGACACTTAACGGCACCATCAGTTACTCCATCTATTCTACGACTTTTATTTTCTCTTTTATTCTTCTGCTTGCTATTTCTTTGTTTACTATAATTGTCGGATTATTGCTTGTAATGGAACTTGGAAAGAGTTCATTTGCAAGAAAACTGGCAAAAACTTTCGGCAAAAAAAACTACTACACGGTTTATGATGAATATGCACCGCAGACCAAACTTCTGGAAGAAAGTCTTCAATTTCTTATAAATGAAAGAAAAAACGTAACTAACAAATTGGAAAAACTTGAATCCCGTGAGGTCCCCTGGTATATGCAATAACCACAGCAAATTACTATCGGCTCTCCACCTGTGTTCTTTTGTAGGAGGCTAATATTATTGCAAAAAACAGGACGCTGCATAAACCGTAAATCATAATCGAAACCTCTACATTGTTCATATTTCCATATATATATGTGTTACAAAATGTTCCGTAATACAACGCCATTGTAGGTCTCAATTGCCGGAGTTGCAACGGAAGAATGTGTTATTTGAGAAATAAACATATTTGAAAGTGCAAAAAGAATAGCAGTAACAACCGAAAGCAATACACAGATTGTCCGACTTTTAGATGTATTTTGCAATCATTTTTTCCAATTCAATCGGATCGATAGGCTTACTGAGATAATCGGCAAATCCCCTTTCCAAATAAAATTCCCTGGCTCCCACTATGGCATTGGCCGTAAGTGCAATAAATACAGTACCTTCAACCGTACTGTACTTCTCCTGGTTAACCGTATAAAGTACCTGCATACCATCTATTTCAGGCATCATATGATCAAGAAGAACTATATCGTAATGGTTGCTTTTCAGTTTATCAAGACACTCCTGTCCGCCGTATGCTTCATCTATGTTCAGTTTCGTCTGTTCCAGCAGACATTTTACGACCGTAACATTCATCTCAATATCATCTACAACAAGAACTTTCTTGTCAGCTGCCACAAACAATTCTTCATATTCTCTTTTTTCGGGCATTACGGATTCTGTACTTCTCAGTTTTCCTATCGGTGACGAATCGGCCACCTCCTGCATCAGCTTAATCGTAAATACCGAGCCCTCACCGTATTTGCTCTCCACAAAGACATCTCCGTCCATCATACGTACAAGATATTTGGTGATTGCAAGTCCGAGTCCGGTTCCTTCAATAGTCTTGTTTTTATCCAAATCCAATCTGACAAAATCTTTAAACAGGTTGGATAATTCTTCCTCTTTTATACCTATTCCCGTATCACTGCAGGCTATAATCAATTCAATCTTATTGTCACCCACATCCCGTTTGGAAATATCCAGTTTTACATACCCTTCTTTTGTATATTTCACTGCATTATTGGCAATATTTACTATACACTGCTTTATTCGAAGTTCATCGCCGATAAGAGCTGCGGGTACATCGTCGGCGACCTCTATTTTAAGCTCAAGTTTTTTCTGCTCAGCCTTAACTTTTATCATATTAACAGTATCGTCAATAAGGCTTCCGGTCTCATATCTACCGGGATGCAGCTCCATGTTACCCATTTCTATTTTTGAGAAATCAAGAATTCCGTTAACCAGCGATAGCAATGTTTTACTTGCATTTTCCACATTTACCGCATAGTGTTTAATATCAGGTTCCTTACTTTCTCTCAGAATCATCTCGTTCATTCCAATTACGGCATTAATCGGTGTTCGTATCTCATGAGACATATTTGCAAGAAATACGGATTTTGCATTATTGGCTTTCTCAGCTTCCTGCTTGGCTATTTCCAACTTCACCATGGTATTTTTCAGCATTACGTAATCCGGCGTTTCAAGAGAAAACAGCATAACTACAATAATGATCTCTATAACCATTCCAAACATGAGAAACTTGGGGAAACAGAACATTTGAAATACAGCCATTATCATTACGAACAGTACGTAAAATGTTCCGGCCATTATCTCATTACGTTTCATTTTCTTTCTGAACACAATAAGAATTATTCCCGAATAAACAACATAATAATAAGCTACAACCGTTTGTAATAAGTACAACGGGCCATGAATATAGCCCTCTTTTGTAAATGAAAAATAAAATCCCGTAAACATATTTACAATCGAACTAATCAGAAACAATATGCATATAATCAGATTTGGCTTTGAAATATATGTTCTTTTATTCTGCTCTGCGGTTGTTCTTATATAAACGGAAAAAATAAAACCGATTACAACTACACTGCTAAAATTAAGTCCGTTAACAAAAGCATTTAAAATAGGATGAACATTCTGATAATAACTGATGCAAACTGCCGAAGATATATCGGTCACAATAAGAATAATGTTGACGATTTCCATCATTTGAAATATTCGGTTCAGTGGATTATCCACTGTATATTTTAATTTATGAAAAACATAAATAACCGTAGCAAATATTAATGTTACTACTTCAAAATCTATATTATATTCCATAAAACAGCCCCCACACATTTATCGGTAGTGTCAAATCTGACACTCCTTTTTTCTTTCAAAATCCTCTATTTTCAAGGTTTATCACTTGTTTTTACACAAAAAAAGTGACTACCCCCTAAATAACCAGTACAATTGAATCACCACAAAACAATAGCCCGTATAG
>JAZUDQ010000037.1:0-15602 GCA_045639745.1 Lachnospiraceae bacterium
AAAGTACAAGAAAACCCACTGCCTTTAGGCGGTGGGTGCTCTTGTACGAGGTGCGGGGATTCAAGCCCCGTACCTCGTAAGGCACGAAGTGCCGCTTTTTTATGAGCAAGTAGCGAAGCGGATTGCGAATATCATTGACAAAAATATGTAAAAGCGGCATTCGTATGAATGTCGCTTTTTTTGTGTTAATATATTTATATAAATCTGATAGGGGGTCGCGCATGAAGATTGAATCTCTTATAATAAAAAATTACAAATTTATTCATTTTCTTGAAATTAAAAAAATGGAAAATGCCTGTATATTGATCGGCCGTAATAATACAGGAAAGACTGTAATTCTTGATGCTGTAATGACTGCCTTCGGTCAGAAGGAAATATTGAAACGTCATTTTAATGAAAACAATGCCAATATAGAGATAACCATCAGATTGTCAATTAATGACGAGGATCTTGAACAGTTCAGAAGATTTGGAACGGTAAGCCGTTATAAGAAAAATAACTTGTTTATGCAGGATTTTTTGGCAAAATTTCCTTCATATAAGGACGGATGCCTTACTTTTACATTTGTTGCCAATAACAAAGGCAAGGTCAGATATTCCGACGGAATTAAAAAGGATAACAGGTTTATTCCGTTAATATTTCCTAAAATATATTATATAGATCATAGAAGAGATATCCGTGAGATAGAGACAGATATTCTTCAGAATCAGATGCGTGAAAAAACAATGCATCTTCTTCGCGAGAACCGGTGTATGTTTGATGAAGCAAAGACGTGTAACGGTTGTTTTAACTGTATAGGAATGATAATGAAAAAGTCGGCGGAAGATTTGTCTGTATTCGAAAGTGAGAAACTGCTTGAATATAAGATTATGAATGCTGATAATACAGCTTTTTTGGACAGATTAAATGCATGCTTTCGTAAAAATACAGGTTTTAAGGATAATCTCGTTAACAGAATCAACATAGACGTGGAGACTCTTTTTAAGTCCGATATGGTACGACTTTCCGATAATGATGATTATTGTGAAGCAGTTTATGATATGAGTGAAGGAATTAAGAGCATTTATATTTTGTCTCTTCTTGAAGCTTATATGCAGGAAAAAGAGAAAATGCCTTGTATAATGCTGATGGAGGATCCTGAACTCTTTTTACATCCGCAACTTCAAAAAACAGCAAGTGAGATTCTTTACAGATTGTCGGAAAAGAATCAGATATTGTTCTCAACACATTCGCCTACGATGATTTTTAATTTCGCCCGCAAACATATTAAACAGGTAGTGTCCGATAAAGAAGGTAATCCGGTTATTAGGGAAGAAAATGATATCGACAGGATTCTGGACGATCTTGGTTATTCGGCCAACGATTTAATGAATGTGGGTTTTGTTTTTATTGTGGAAGGAAAACAGGATAAGTCAAGATTGCCTTTATTGATTAAGAAGTATTATTCCGATGTTGTAGATGAGGCGGGGCGGCTGAAGAGAATTGCGATTATTTCGACAAACAGCTGTACTAATATTAAGACATATGCCAACTTGAAATATATAAACCAGTTGTATTTGAAAGATCAGTTCCTTATGATTCGTGACGGTGACGGCAAGAATCCGGATATGCTTAAAGCCGATTTATGTAATTATTATCATGACAGAGGAAGAGAGGACTTTAACTCAATTCCCAGAGTATCGGGGAAAAATGTTCTGATTTTAAAATATTATTCTTTTGAAAATTATTTTCTGAATCCTGTTGTTATGGCTAAGATAGGTGTTATTAAGGATGAGGATTCGTTTTATAATATTCTTTACGGAAAATATAAGGAATATCTTTATAAAATTAAATCTTTTGTAAAATTGCGCGAAGAAATGGGCATTGAAATAAATGGTCCCGAAGATATTAAAAATAATCTTGAAGAAATTTTAATATACGGAAGAGGACATAACCTTTTTGATATTTTTTACGGAAAGTATAAAGGTGAAAAAGAAAATGAAATACTTCGCAAATATATAGACAATGCGGAACGAGACACCTTTAAAGATATCCTTGACGGGATAGATTCCTTTGTTTATTTTGATTCAAAGAGGATTCGATAGATTATATAAATCTGTCGAATCCAAAATATCTGATGGAATTATTAAAGCAAATATCGTTTATAATTTCCCGAAGAGTATCGTAATCTTCGGGGTATTCTCCGTTTTCTACAAGACTGCCGATTATATCACACAGAATTCTTCTGAAATATTCGTGCCGGGCGTATGAAAGGAAACTTCTGGAATCTGTCAGCATTCCCACAAAACCGGAAAGATTACCGAGAGACGCAAGAGACAGAAGTTGATTGCGAATTCCGTCTTTATGATCGTTAAACCACCAAGCACTCCCCTGTTGAATCTTACCGACATGAGTCGAATCCTGAAAACATCCCAGGATGGTTCCGATTGCAGCATTGTCTTCAGGGTTAAGACTGTATAGAATCGTTTTTGGGAGACAATCCTTTGAGGCCAGAGAGTCAAGATAATTAGCAATGTCTGAGGAAAGGGTTCTGTTATTAATGCAATCGTAACCTGTATCCGCACCGAGAAGAGAATACATTTTGGTATTGTTATTTCTTTTGCAGCCGAAATGCAGTTGCATAACCCAATCTCTATGCGAGCATTCAAACCCCATGAACTGCATAATTGCACATTTAAATTTGTTTACTTCTTCATCGGTAAGAATTTGATTATTCATTCTTTTTGAAAAAATAAGTTCGGTTTCTTCGGTGGAAACAGGTGAGTAATATATGTAGTCAAGACCATGGTCTGAGACTCTGCAACCCATTTCTTCAAAATAATCCATTCGTTTTGATAATGCCTGACAAAGACTGCTAAATGTATTTATTTGTTCATTTGTCAAAGTACCGAGTTTATTAATGTACCCGGTGAATTCATCTTTCGCTATATTCATTGCGTTATCAGGGCGCCATGCGGGAAGAACACGTACGCTGAATGAGGAATCTTCGCGGATTACTTTGTGATATGAGAGTGAATCAACGGGATCGTCTGTTGTGCATATTATTTTTACTCCTGATTTCTCTATTATTTTTCTGGAGGACATATCAGATTCCTGCAATTTTCTGTTGCACATATTCCAGACTTCTTCGGCTGTTTTTTCATTTAAAAATCCCTTATAGCCGAAATAATTTCTCAATTCGAGATGACTCCAATGATATAGCGGATTACCGATTGATTTTCCGAGACAATAAGCCCATTTGATAAATTTATCATGGTCGTCGGCATCGCCCGTTATGTATTTTTCGTCAATGCCGAAAGAACGCATAAGACGCCATTTATAATGATCGCCGCCCAACCAAAGTTTTGTTATATTTTCAAAACGAATATCTTCGGCAATATCTTTAGGATTTATATGGCAGTGATAATCTATAATAGGCATTTTTTCTGCATATTCGTGATAAAGCTTTATTGCTGTTGTTGTAGATAAGAGAAAGTCATTGTCCATAAAATTTTTCATTGAGTCTACCTCGAATTATATAAGCAGTAATATTTCGAACTAATTATATAATGCACTGATGTTCGATGCAATAAACGATTCACTTGTGAAAATGTCAATAATGTGGTATCATTTCGTGCGAATGGGCTTTTGCCCACAAAGATTTTATTTTATATAAGGAGTTAGGATATGAGCAAAGGATTTGATGAACTGCTTGAAAGAGTAAAGCAGTGCAAAACAAAGAAACTTGCAGTTGCTGTAGCACAGGACAAGGCTGTGCTTGAAGCAGTTAAGAAAGCAAAAGAACTGAAGATTGCAGATGCAATTCTTGTAGGTGACGAACCTGAGATAGTCAAGATCGGTACCGAACTTGGAATGGATATGTCAGAATATACCATTATCGATGAGAAAGATGTTGTAGAGGCTTCGCTTAAGGCTGTTAAGCTTGTTCATGACGGAGATGCCGATATTTATATGAAGGGTCTTCTTCCTTCAGGTACATTCCTTAAGAGCGTTCTTAATAAGGAAGTCGGTCTTCGTACAGGAAAGACTCTTTCACATGTCTGTGTATTTGACCTTCCCGGCTTTGACAGATTATTGTTCCTTACAGACGTTGCGTTCCTTCCTTATCCTACACTTAATGATAAAAAGGATATGATAGATTATACTGTTGAAGTAGCTAAAGCTTGTGGTGTAAATATGCCTAAGGTAGCGGCACTTGCCTGCGCCGAGACTGTTAATCCCAAGATGCCGGTGACTCTTGAGGCAGATGAACTTACAAAGATGAATATTAACGGAGAGATAAAGGATTGTATCGTAGACGGACCTCTTTCTCTTGATATAGCTTTGTACAAAGAAGCTGCAGAAGAAAAGAATGCTCTTGACAGAAGAGTAGCAGGTGATGCCGACATTCTTGTGTTCCCCGATATTCATGCGGGTAATCTTGTATACAAGGCAATCGTACATATGGTAGATTGCAGAAACGGTAATATACTTCTTGGTACAAAAGCACCTGTTATTCTTACATCACGTTCTGATTCTTGTGATGTAAAAGTTAATTCAATCGCACTTGCTGCCCTTGTTGCAGATACTATGTAATTAGATAATATCGGAGGAAAGAAATGAGTATTAAAAGTTTAATTATCAATCCCGGTTCAACTTCTACAAAAATCGGTGTCTTTGAAGATGAAAATATGCTTTTTGACGAGACTCTTCGTCATTCTACTGAAGAGATTTCTCAGTATGCATCAATTGTTGAGCAAAAGGATTTCAGAAAGAAGATTATTACGGACTTTCTGACTAATAAAGGAATTGATTTAAAAGAATTTAATGTAATTGTCGGAAGAGGCGGTATGCTTAAACCTATTCCCGGTGGTACATATCCTGTAAGCGATACTCTTCTTGAGGATCTTAAAATCGGTAAATCAGGTCAGCATGCATCCAACCTTGGAGGTATTCTTGCACGTGAGATCGGTGATTCAATCGGTGTACCTTCGTATATTGTCGATCCGGTAGTTGTTGACGAACTTCAGCCGCTTGCAAGATATTCGGGCGTTCCCGAGCTTCCGAGAACTTCGGTATTCCATGCACTTAACCAGAAAGCTGTTGCTAAGAGATATGCCAAAGAAATCGGTAAAAAGTATGATGACCTTAATCTTATCGTTGTTCATATGGGCGGAGGTGTTTCTGTAGGTGCTCATAAGAATGGTAAGATCGTTGATGTATTTAATGCATTGGACGGAGACGGCGCTTTTTCACCCGAGAGAGCAGGAGCTGTTCCTTCGGGAGCTCTTATCAAAATGTGTTTCTCAGGTCAGTATACAGAAAAAGAAGTATATAAGAAAATCTGTGGTAACGGTGGATTTAATGCATATCTTGGAACCAACGACGCAAGAGTTGTTGAAGAAATGATTAAAAACGGTGATAAGAAGGCTGAGGAAGTATATGCAGCATTTGTTTACCAGATTTGTAAGAATATCGGTTCTCAGGCAACGGTTCTTGAAGGAAATGTTGATCAGATTGTTGTAACAGGCGGTATAGCATATTCTAAATCTGTTATTGCCGAGATTACCAAGCGTGTAAGCTGGATTGCTCCCATCACGGTTTATCCGGGCGAGGATGAACTTCTTGCTCTTGCTCAGGGCGCACTTCGTGTAATGAATGGTGAAGAGAAGGCAATGGAATATTAATATCAGAGTTTTTATTTAAAGACCGGTTCGGTTTCGGACCGGTCTTTTTATGTGGATGATTAAAAATATTGCTCAGAGGTCAGTTTTTTGCTATAATAATGAGCATATTTGTTTAATATGCGATTATTATACGAATATGTGATACATATTTTGTTGAAACGAGGTTGAAGATTTATGAAATTGGTGGAAAAAGTTTTCGGAACTCATAGCGAGAGAGAATTAAAGAGAATTAATCCGCTTGTTGATAAAATAGAAGAACTCAGATCTTCAATGCAGGCTCTTTCTGATGAAGAACTTCGAGAGAAGACAGCTGAGTATAAGAAAAGAGTAGCTGACGGAGAATCGCTTGATGATATTCTTCCGGAGGCTTTTGCTACGGTAAGAGAAGCTGCTAAAAGAGTTCTTAATATGGAACATTACAGGGTACAGTTAATAGGTGGTATTATTCTTCATCAGGGACGTATTTCCGAGATGCGTACAGGTGAAGGTAAGACTCTTGTTTCGACTTGTCCTGCATATTTAAATGCACTTACCGGAAAAGGTGTTCATATTGTTACCGTTAATGACTATCTTGCAAAACGAGATGCCGAGTGGATGGGACAGGTACATAGATTTTTGGGACTTACGGTCGGAGTTGTTCTTAACTCAATGAAGGCCGAGGAAAGAAAAGCTGCATATGAGTGTGACATTACATATGTTACCAATAACGAACTCGGATTTGATTACCTGAGAGATAATATGGTTATTTATAAAGAACAGCTTGTATTAAGAGGCCTCAATTATGCCATTATCGATGAGGTTGACTCGGTTCTTATTGATGAAGCCCGTACGCCTCTTATTATTTCAGGTCAGAGCGGAAAGAGTACGAAGCTTTATGAGGTTTGTGATGTCCTCGCAAGACAACTTAAAAGAGGCGAGGATATGGCTGATTTGTCCAAAATGGATGCCATTATGGGTATAGAGCAGGAAGAAACCGGCGACTTTATCGTTAATGAAAAAGATAAGGTTGTTAATCTTACGGCACAGGGAGTTCAGAAAGTTGAGCGATTCTTCCAGATTAAAAACCTTGCCGATCCGGAGAATCTTGAGATTCAGCATAATATCATTTTGGCACTCAGAGCACACAATCTTATGTTCAAAGATCAGGATTATGTTGTTGCCGATGAAAAAGTATTGATTGTTGATTCATTTACAGGACGTATTATGCCGGGAAGACGTTTTTCGGATGGTCTTCATCAGGCTATTGAAGCTAAGGAACATGTTAAAGTTAAACGTGAATCAAAGACTCTTGCAACAATTACATTCCAGAATTTTTTCAATAAATTTGAAAAGAAATCCGGTATGACCGGTACGGCACTCACTGAAGAAAAAGAATTCCGTGATATTTACGGAATGGATGTTATAGAGATCCCTACCAATAAACCTGTTGCACGTATCGATTACGAAGATTCGGTATTTAAGACACGTAAAGAGAAACTCCATGCAATTGTTGAATGTGTAAAGGAAGCAAAGGAAAGACAACAGCCTGTATTGGTCGGTACAATCAATATCGATGCATCCGAAGAAATCAGTCGTCTTCTTACAAAAGAAGGCATTCAGCATAAGGTACTTAATGCCAAATTCCATGAGATGGAAGCTGAGATTGTCGCAGATGCCGGTATTCACGGTGCTGTAACAATTGCAACAAATATGGCAGGTCGAGGAACCGATATTAAACTTGATGATGAGGCTAAGGCAGCCGGCGGATTACGTATTATCGGAACCGAGAGACACGAATCAAGACGTATTGATAATCAGTTACGTGGTAGATCAGGTCGTCAGGGTGATCCCGGTGAATCAAAATTCTTCATTTCACTTGAAGATGATCTGATGAGGCTCTTTGGTTCTGAGAAACTTGTTTCTGTATTTAACGCAATGGGTATTCCGGAGAATCAGGAAATCCAGCATAAGATGTTATCAAATGCTATTGAGACAGCTCAGAAAAGGATAGAGAATAATAACTATGGTATTCGTAAAAATCTTCTTGAATACGATCAGGTTATGAATGAACAGCGTGAAATAATGTACTCAGAAAGACTTCGTGTTCTTAACGGTGAGAGCATGAGAGATGTAATCTATAAGATGATTACGGATATTGTCGAAAATGCGGTAGATACATGTATTTCGGATGATCAGTCATCTGATAAATGGGATCTTAAAGAACTTAACGAATTGTTATTGCCTACTATACCTCTTGAAACGCTTACATCTGAAAGAATAGAAAATAAGAAAAATAATCTTAAGCAACAGCTTAAAGAAGAGGCTGTAAAACTTTACGAGGCGAAAGAAACGGAATTCCCCAATCAGGAGACTATCAGAGAAGCTGAACGAGTTGTGCTTCTTAAGGTTATAGACAGAAAATGGATGGATCACATAGATGATATGGACCAGCTTCGTCAAGGCGCAGGACTTGCCGCATATGGTAATCAGAATCCTATCGTAGAATATAAGATGGCCGGTTATGATATGTTTGATGTAATGACTAATGCCATTAAAGAAGAAACGGTAAGAATGCTGTTCAGACTGAGAGTAGAACAAAAGGTTGAACGTGAGCAGGTTGCCAAGGTTACAGGAACCAATAAAGATGATTCTGTTCAAAAGGGACCTACAAAAAGGGAATCTGCAAAGATTTATCCAAATGATCCCTGTCCTTGCGGAAGTGGCAAGAAGTATAAGAACTGCTGCGGCAGAGTTGGATAAAGGATAATATTTATGGTTGAATTGGACCAGATGAAGTCAGAGATTCTGTCATATGAGCAGGATTTGAAGGATGTAACGGAATCTTTGGAACTGGATAAGAAAAAAAGAAGAATAGAAGAACTTGATTTGGAGATTGCGGCTCCCGGTTTTTGGGATGATCCGGACAACTCAAACAAACTTGTTAAAGAAGCTAAGAATTTAAAGGATACCGTTGATCTTTTAAATAATCTTAATATGGCATATGAAGATATTCTTACACTTATTGAGATGGCATATGATGAACAGGATGAGTCTATGGTGGAAGATATAAGAGGTGAACTTGACAGTTTTATCTCAACTTTAGATTCACTCAGATTAAAGACATTGTTAACCGGACAATATGATGCATGCAATGCCATTTTAAGAATTAATGCAGGCGCAGGCGGAACAGAGAGCTGCGACTGGGCGGGTATGCTTTACAGAATGTATTCGAGATGGGCTGAAAAGAAAGGCTTTAAGATTGAAGTGTTGGATTTGCTTGATGGTGATGAAGCCGGTATCAAGTCGGTTTCATTTCAGGTAAACGGTGAAAATGCATACGGATATCTTAAATCCGAACAGGGTGTTCACAGACTTGTCAGGATATCTCCGTTTAATGCTCAGGGAAAGAGACAGACATCCTTTGTTTCGCTGGATGTAATGCCGGAGATAGAGGATGATACAACACTTGAGATAAGAGACGAAGATTTAAGGGTTGATACATACAGATCAAGTGGTGCCGGTGGTCAGCATATTAATAAGACTTCTTCTGCGATTCGTATCACACATATCCCGACAGGTGTTGTCGTTGCCTGCCAGAATGAGAGATCTCAGTTACAGAATAAGAATAAAGCAATGCAGATGCTGCGTGGTAAACTGCTTGCCCTCAAGGAACAGGAAGAGGAAGCTAAGTTAAAGGGAATTCAGGGCGATTTGAAGGCAATTAATTTCGGAAGCCAGATCAGATCATATTTTCTTCAACCTTATCAGATGGTGAAGGATCACAGAACCAATGAAGAGTGTGCCAATGCAGATGCGGTTCTTGACGGTGATATAGACAGATATATTAATGCATATCTTAAGAAAAAAGGTCAGGGATTACTTTGAGAATTCTTTTTCATTACAAAGAGCAATGTAAAAATGGGTATATGAACTCATGACGTATGGCTTTACCCAAAGGTATCCGATGCCGAAAGATGTCAGCGTTGCAATATACATTCCTATAAATGACAGCTTCATTAACAGAAGCTGTTTTTTATGTTTTTTCATAAGCCATAAAGATAATAAAAATAACTGCATAGCGCTTGCATTAGGAATGTCATTCGATAAAAAAGCTATCGGGAATAATGCAATATCCAAATAAATATATAAGAACAGGCTGAGAAGAATTAAGCAGATTGTAATAATCAGTCCTGTTGTGCCGCTGCCTATGAGATTGGCGATGCTTATAAATGACGGAGTAAAACAGAATAATTTTAATCCGCCGCAGATGATGGCTATATTAGTACTTGCGGGGCTGTTTTTCAGAAGATGTGAAAACAGTTTTTTACTGTTGGTGCGTTTATTGAATACAAGATCCATGAAAAAACCGGTCAGACCCAAATCTATTTTAAAAGTAATTAGGTATGAAAGAAAGAAAATGACATAAAAAATCATCCTTTCTACTGAATTGGCGCCTATCGGAAAGGCTGTTGAAAGGAATGAAATAAAGCCGTTGGCAACCAAATATATTATTATGCAGATAATAAATTGGTCGCTTTTTCCGTCCAGTGATTGACGACCTAATGCTTTGAAATCTGATATTTTATTTGAAGTATTCATATATTAATTCACCGTAGTTTAGACACTTTTATCGATATTTGCGCCGACAAGTGCATTTTTGTCATATGATTTTTTATTGTTTGAGTAGGGATTATCTTTGGGATACGCAATTCGTGTGGTAGTTGTTCCACCGCATACATAACTGCGCCCGCATTCAGGGCATATGGCAACTTTGAGGCTTACACTGGCCTGAAGAACTTTTCCGCCGGCTTGTGCTGCTTTCCCAAAGGCGTTGGATACGTGTTCCTGCTCATGAGCCATTACTCTTGCGGCAGCTGCATCGGGTGATATTTTTGTCGGAGCCTTATAGGATACATTTTCGTCGGAACCGTCAACATATTTTCTGTTTTTACATGTCTGGCATTCTTCTTTGGGTTTTACTCCGGTGACCTGTTCTGTGTCTTTTTCATCTTTCGATACAGATGTCAACGGGGAGAAGCCCCACAGATTATTTATGCCATAACCCGTAATTCCATTCATAATAATCCTCAATCACAAAACTTTATTACTGATTGGATGTATCGCTTGAATACAAACCGGTTAATTGATTAATGTACTCTTCGGGAGTATATCCGTACATTGCTTTATACGACTGATCAAGAGTTGCTTTGTAAGATTCATCGGTGAGATAAAAATATGCGGTTCCAAAAAGCACGGCAAAAGAAAGAAATATTCCGAGAATGCCTACTATAAATGCAGACTTTGCCGGCCCGTTCATTTTTTTATCCTTTTGTTTTGATAATACCGCAAAAATTATTGCAAGACTTCCGGCAACGGCGGATACAATAACCGACTGCAAGGTCATAATGGAAATCACAGCACATGTGACGGCAACGCTGCAATATTTATTGATAACAACTCTGCTCATGTAAATACCTGTCAAACTTATATTCTAACAATATTTTATCATCATTTTTATACAATACAATTACTGACTTGAGGAATTTGGTATTATTAGATATAATTTCAAGGCATAATGCTAATTATGAATTATTTCAAGGAGTGAACTACATGAATATTAATGCTGTTATTGCCAAAGAACTGCAGATTAAAGAATCACAGGTTGATGCGACCATAAAGCTTATAGATGAAGGAAATACTATTCCTTTTATCGCAAGGTACAGAAAAGAAGTTACGGGAGCTTTAAACGATGAGGTCCTGAGAAATCTTTTTGAAAGACTTACTTATCTGAGAAATCTTGAAGAAAGAAAATCAGCTGTGCTTGCTTCGATAGAGGAACAGGGAAAGCTTGATGAGGAATTGAAGCGAAAGATTGAAGAGGCGGAGACTCTTGTTGCTGTTGAAGATTTATACAGACCATTTAAACAAAAGAAGAAGACAAGAGCCGGTGTAGCAAAGGAAAAAGGGCTTGAACCTTTTGCTCAATTTATTTTGTTGCAGAAGGCTGATTCTGATTTAATGAAAAAGGCAGCAGAGTTTGTTAATGAAGAAAAAGGTGTCTGTTCCGAAGAAGAAGCTCTGGATGGGGCTAAGGATATAATAGCTGAGATCATTTCGGATGATGCGTCATATCGAACATATATAAGAAAAACGACATTTGAGCACGGGGTTATCATATCTAAGGCTAAGGATTCGTCAGCCGAAAGCGTATATGAAATGTATTACGATTTTAGTGAAAGTATTCCCAAATTGGCAGGCCATCGTATTCTTGCGCTTAACCGAGGCGAAAATGAAAAATTCCTTTCTGTGAAAATAAGTGCCCCCACAGATAAAATAATCAATTATTTAAAAAATCATGTAATAAAACGTGATAACGAATATACGACTCCGGTATTGGAAAGTGTAATCGCAGACAGTTACGATCGACTTATAGCACCTGCAATAGAACGTGACATAAGAAACGAACTTACTGAAAATGCGGAAGACGGTGCAATTAATGTTTTCGGAAAGAATTTAAAGCAACTTCTTATGCAGCAACCGATTGCTGGAAAGACAGTACTTGGTTGGGATCCTGCATTCAGAACGGGATGTAAATTGGCTGTTGTGGATTCAACAGGCAAGGTATTGGCCACCACGGTTATTTTCCCTACGGCACCGCAAAATAAAGTTCAGGAATCAAAAGTAATTCTTAAGAAGATTATTAAACAATATAATGTGAATTTGATTTCATTGGGGAACGGTACGGCATCAAGAGAATCCGAGGCAGTGATTGTAGAACTGCTTCGTGAAATTGATTCACCGGTATCTTATGTGATTGTTAATGAAGCCGGAGCATCCGTATATTCCGCAAGCAAGTTGGCAACTGAAGAATTCCCTAATTTTGATGTAGGTCAGAGAAGTGCGGCTTCTATTGCCAGAAGACTTCAGGACCCTCTTGCCGAATTGGTTAAAATAGATCCGCAGTCTATAGGCGTAGGGCAATACCAGCATGACATGAATCAGAAAAAACTATCTGATGCTCTTAAAGGAGTGGTTGAAGACAGTGTTAATAATGTCGGAGTTGATTTAAATACAGCATCGGCATCCCTTCTCGGATATGTATCCGGAATAACGAAAACAATAGCGAAAAATATTGTCGAATACAGAGAAAGTAACGGTGTATTCACAAACAGAAATCAATTGCTTAAGGTAAAAGGTCTTGGACCTAAGGCATATGAGCAGTGTGCCGGATTTTTACGAATACCCGGTGGAGAGAACCCATTGGATGCTACGGGGGTTCATCCTGAAAGTTACGAAGCGGCAATGGGGTTAATGAAGATTCTTGATCTTACTTTGGAAGATATTAAACATGCGGCCTCACAAAAGGACACGAATGGAATAAAAGGCATTGATAAAATGCTTAAGGATAAGAGTGGCATTGCTAAAGAATTAAATATAGGAACCATGACATTAAATGACATTTTAATGGAATTAAAGAAGCCGGGCAGAGATCCGCGTGAAGATATGCCGGCACCTCTGTTGAGAAGCGATGTCCTTGAAATGAAGGATCTTAAGAAAGACATGATTCTTAAAGGAACGGTACGAAATGTAATTGATTTTGGTGTTTTTGTTGATATAGGAGTTCATCAGGACGGACTGGTTCACATATCACAAATCACCGACAAATACATTAAGCATCCGCTTGAAGTAGTAAGTGTCGGTGATGTTGTTGAAGTAAAAGTTCTTGATGTGGATATAGCCAAGAAAAGAATAGCACTTACAATGAAAATCTGATATCAATATCGACATTCCCGGTTATTCCGGGAATTGTCATTGATTCGGAATATTGCCACACAGATAACTGATATGGGAAATAAAGTGTTTTGGAAAAATTGGCAAACCATATTTTTTCATTAGCTATGGTTTCGTAATCCAACATTTCGAAGAGCGAATTGGTATTACCGTATATCATGGGTGTGTAACCGGCATTTCTTATAGCATTGCAAAATGCTGTAACAAGCAGAGTGCGTTCACCTTGTGTGAGATAGTTGGCTCTCGCCGAATTCGAATCTATTTTTTCAACATCTATAACAAGAGGTCCGTTTATTTCGTATTCATTGGCCATATCAATAAGAATCTGAGCTTCTTCCAGAACCTCTTCTTCATTTACTGCCTGAGAGAAAAAATAAAGACCGATTTCTATACCGTTTTCGGAGGCGGAGATAATATTGTCTCTGACCGTAGCATCTTCTACAAGAGCGCCGCTTACGTATCCCCGATATCCGGCACGCATTATGGCAAATGACACTCCGTAATCGGCAACTTCATCCCAAGCTATTTCTCCCTGATATTCCGAGACATCAATTCCGATTTCCGAGGTATTGACACCGTTTTCAGAGTATTTAATCTGACCGTCATTACATACTACGAGATTTTCATTATTTATTTGCGATAAAGGAAGTGAATCGTTTATCAGATGAAATTTAAATCCTGAACCCGTATAATACACAAAATATTCGGGGTAGAGTGCTTTCAACAGGTTAATATATCCGGGGTTTGGAGCTGAGGCATCTGCCATAATGTAATCAAGTAACTCGGTTTCTTTGTCGGCAGCACCCCTCGAGTAAGCATCATCAGTAAGCTCATTTACTTCTTCCTCCGAATATGTTCTGCTGACGACGGAGTCGGCAGATGCGGAGTTTTCCTTTTTATTATTTTGACGCTCATTTGTAAGAAAAATGCACAGTACAACCGATGAGAGAGACGTAAAGGCCATTAGAATAAGCAGTATATAGAGAATAACTGTTTTTTTGCTTTTTTTTGTTGTCATATTATTGTCCTTCGCTTTCGGTAATTTCTTTTATTCTACATTATTTGCTTTAATGTTGACAAGTTTGTAATAATACAATATTATTCTTGATGAAAAAAATAATATTTGCTTCGGGGTAGGGTGAGATTCCCAATCGGCGGTGATGGCTTTTGCATTAGTCCGCGACCTGCATTGCAGTTGATTCGGTGTGAAACCGAAACCGACAGTTAAAGTCTGGATGAGAGAAGCGTGCTTGTTTTCTTTTTTTGTGTGCTTGCAGCCCCATTTTTAATGGGGCTGTTTTTGTGCCGGGGCAATAACGGAGGTTGTTTATGAGTAAATTTAACAAAACAAAAAAAATCACTACACTTGCAATGTTAACCGCGCTTGCATATTTGGTTATGGTTATGTTCCACATTAAACTTGTACCAGATGCGCCGTATCTGACATACGATCCCAAGGATGTAATTCTTGTTATTACGGGATTTCTTGCCGGACCGGTTGCAGGAATGATCACCACTCTTGTTGTAGGTCTTGTAGAGATGGTTACAGTGAGCGACAGCGGACCGTGGGGCCTTTTAATGAATGTACTTTCTTCTTGGGCGTTTGTTATTCCGGCTTCCTTTGTATATAAGAAAAATAAAAAAATAAGCGGCGCAATTGTCGGACTTATATTGAGCGTTATATGTATGACAGGAATGATGCTTCTTTGGAACTATTTAATTACACCGATATATCAGGGCGTACCGAGAGATGCGGTTGCAGCAATGCTTATCCCTATCTTTTTACCGTTTAACCTATTAAAGGCATCTATCAACATGGCATTTACTCTTATAATATATAAGCCTGTGGTGAAGGCTCTGAGAAGAGCGGGATTTGTTGAACCGTCTTCGGAAAAGGCGGCTTCTGCACCGGCAAAAAGAAATTTCTCGGGCATTATTATCGGAATTGTGATTCTGGGGATTTGTGCTGCAGTAGTCTTTTTGATTAAATGACAAAAAGGTGGTTGATTGCATATAACGGCTTTTTCTGATAATATAATATGTTGAGAATTTATAAAAGTACAAGAAAACCCACTGCCTTTAGGCGGTGGGTGCTCTTGTACGAGGTGCGGGGATTCAAGCCCCGTACCTCGTAAGGCACGAAGTGCCGCTTTTTTATGAGCAAGT
>JAZUDQ010000038.1:0-9134 GCA_045639745.1 Lachnospiraceae bacterium
ACATAATAATTGTTTATTTAATAGTATTTTGTTCAACTTTCACCAATTTAAATAACATAAAATATAACAATATTAATTTACATAAAATATTTTTCCAATCTATTTTTCGTTAATAAATTTTAATCAAAAGCTCTTATAAAAAACAGGCAGGAAATACTATTTATATATAAAACGGAAATAAAAGAAGTCCGGAAGAGATCAAATAATAAAGAAGCGAACAGAGATTTCAAAAAAGTAATGTAAGAATACATGAAAAGATATGAAAAAAATAAGCAAATCCGAATCTTTGATTTAACTATTAATTATATAAAAGAACGTATAATAGATAATGTCAATGATATGAGCAATCCGCTTCGCTACTTGCTCATAAAAAAGCGGCACTTCATGCCTTACGAGGTACGGGGCTTGAATCCCCGCACCTCGTACAAGAGCCCCCACCGCCTAAAGGCAGTGGGTTTTCTTGTACTTTTAAAAATTGCAAAGCTTCCAGATAGTTTTTTTTATATGAAACTCCTGCTGAACAAAACTCAAAATTGTTCTAACCGGTTAGTTAATTTATTAAAATGAATAAAGTTGAAGTCGTATAGATGAAAATTTATCGACCATATCAATGAAAAAAATATATATTTCAAGTCATAGAAAAAGATTTCTGCTTGTTTTTTACAGCAATTATATAATTCATCATATATTTTCTATTTTCCCTTTATTTTTCTCACCATAATAAGCATCCAAGGAATCTATCCGGTTCTTATACTCATTTGATTTTCTCACCAAGCTCAGGAATACCGCTCTGTTATTTGTTAAATTTGCATTTAAGTTGTACATTTCCAGTTGGAGTGAAATATGCATTATAATAACCATCTTCAAAAACCGACTTCACGATTTAACTTTTAACAAATATGTTTATTATTTATGTAAAGCAGCAAAAAAAGGAGCATTTCTGCTCCTTTTCTTTAAACCCAATATCTTGTTTTTTGTAAACCGGCTGTTATTCTAACTTCTTGATTTAATTTTCGAGTTTGAACTTATAATTTTAATTTATTAAACCCACAAAGTTCTTATTGCACGGTTCTCATCTCTATTATAGGTCCACCTTTTCCATCAACATAATCTGCTGTAATTATAACCGTTCCGATGTTTTTATCTTTGGGGATTTCAAACATTATGTCTACCATAAATTCATCAATAACAGCTCTCAGCGCTCTTGCTCCTGTCTCTTTTTCCTTTGCTTTTTTAGCAATTGCAACCAATGCTTCATCTTCAAATTTAAGATCCACCTCATCCAATCTGAGCAATTTTTGATACTGTTTAATTATTGCATTTTTGGGTTTTTTCAATACATCAACAAGCATATCATCTGTAAGACTCTCAAGAGCAAATACCATAGGAAGTCTGCCTACAAATTCAGGAATCATGCCGAATTTCTTAATATCTTCCACAGTAACCTTCTGCTGAAGGTTTTCATCATTGTTAAATCTGTCTTTAAGTTCTGCTCCAAAGCCGATAGATGTTTGATTTGAAAGTCTTTTCTTTATGATTTCTTCCAGACCGGGGAAAGCCCCACCGCAAATAAACAATATATTTTTAGTATTAATCATTGTCGTAGGTACCATAGCATTCTTTGATGAAGAACCTACCGGAACCTCTATATCGGATCCCTCAAGCAATTTTAATAATCCCTGCTGGACCGATTCTCCATTAACATCTCTTGAATGTGAATCGGTCTTTTTCGCAAGCTTGTCAATTTCATCAATATAAATAATGCCCTGCTCTGCTTTATCTACATCATTATCAGCCGCCGCGAGAAGTTTACTGACGACACTTTCGACATCATCACCTATGTATCCGGCTTCTGTAAGGCTCGTAGCATCTGCTATGGCCAACGGTACATTTAATAATCTTGCCATAGTTTTAACAAGATAAGTTTTTCCGCAACCTGTAGGTCCGATCATTAACATGTTTGATTTTTCAATTTCTATATCATCCATCGAATCGGTTGCAACTCTCTTATAGTGATTGTATACAGCAACCGACATTATTTTCTTTGCATATTCCTGACCAACAACATACTCATCAAGCATTCCTTTTATTACATGAGGAGCAGGTATATCTTTCAATTCTATCAAAGGCTTATGCTCTCCGGGCTTTTTCTTTTTCACTTTAGCTTTGGGCATAAAACCTTCGAAACCACCCAAATCCGAAAAATTAATGAAACTGAATCTCGTAGGATTGTTTTTGTCATTATTCTTATCTTGATTCTGATCTTTATTTTCGGATTTTTCATCAGATGCATTCTCATTTTTTTCATTAGCGTCTTCCTGCGAATCATCCATCTTGTTGGAATTTACGCTATTTGCGTTCTTAATTAAATCAGGATTAATCGCGTCGAATCCGGCACCCGAATTAAACAATCCGGGATCAAATCCCATATTTCCCGCAATATCCATTGTTGTATGCATACAATCGTCGCACAGACATATATTACCCGGTAATTTAAACATTCTTCCGGCTTGCGATTCGGTTCGCCTGCACATCATGCAAATATCTTCGTAATCCTTGTTGTCACTCATTTCTCGTCCACCTTTTTTATTTAATCTAAGTTTAATTATTCATTCCATTTATTCTTTTTTCCATCATTTCAACATTAGTAGCATAAGACAAAGCAGTTTTTTTCGATACAATACCATTCTTATATAAATTTAAAATACTGGTATCCATCAAAACCATTCCCTCATTGGCAGAAGCCGCTATAACACCATCCAACTGATGAATCTTTGATTCTCTTATCATATTCCGAATAGCCGGAGTAAGAATCATTATCTCAAATGCAGGAACTATACCTCCATCGACAGTCGGTAATAACTGTTGCGATACAACAGCCTGCAAAACCATTGAAAGCTGCATAGCTATCTGATGCTGTTGATTGGGTGGAAATGCATCAACTATTCTGTCTATTGTATTACCTGCACCTATTGTATGTAAAGTAGATAATACAAGATGCCCTGTTTCCGCAGCTGTCATAGCTACACTCATCGTCTCATAATCTCTCATTTCTCCCAAAAGTATAACATCTGGGCTTTGCCTGAGAGAAGCCCTGAGTGCTGTAATATATGTATCTGTATCAGTTACTACCTCTCTCTGGCTTACAATACTCTTTTTATGAGGATGAAGATATTCCAAGGGATCTTCCAATGTAATTATATGACTCTCCATGTTTGAATTAATATAATCAATCATACATGCCAGCGTTGTTGATTTACCGCTTCCGGCAGGTCCTGTCACCAGAATAAATCCTTTTTTTCTGTCTGCCAGTTCTATAATCTCTTTGGGGATTCCCAATGACTCGGGAACCGGGATATCAAAATTTATTACTCTTATTACAGCAGCCAATGAACCTCTTTGTTTATATGCATTTATTCTAAATCTTGCAATACCCGGTAACGCGAATGAAAAATCATCATCACCTGATTCCGACAAAATATTAATATCTCTTTTTCCTGCCAGTTCATAAATTCGGTTAATAATTACTGCCGTATCCTGAGGCATTAATTTATCCGCTTCAGATACTATCTTTCCGTTAATCTTATAAGAAAACTGTCTTCCCGCAACTATAAAGATATCCGAAGCACCTTCCAGTGTTACTTTCTTTAATAAATTTTCTATTTCCATTTTGCTGCTCCTTTATTTACTCCTCACCCGGAAATGTCATTAATTCCATGGAACCGTCATTGAAATTAATTTGCGATCCATCTTCAGCATTCACGGAAGCCCATTTAAGGCAATCAAATGTTTTAATGCCATTTTCTTCGACAACAACCATAACTACGTCTAAAACGAGGTTCTCGTTAATATTTTCACGTATCTCTATTGTTTCGTCTACTTCATAAGAAGAAATATCCAATGACCCGATTTTCTCTTCAACTCTGTTTACAGCATCAATATACAAATCAAATGTTTCCTTTGCCTGTTGTGTTTTTGCAAAATCAGCTTTTGCAGTCACATACGATAGCGTCGAAAAAGTAACCAGGCATAATACAACAAATACTACCAAAACGAGAGAAATACCGACACTAACTTTATTTGATTTATTTCTCTCATTATTTGCGGATAATTCTAAATAACTCTTCATGTATCGCTCACCTTTAGATTTACGGAGTAAATAATTTTCTCCTCAGAATTATTATAAACATCAACATAATTTAATGAAAATACGGACACAAGATCATCGGATTTTATTATTTCAAGCTTATATTTCGCTTCGGACGAATCACATCTTTCGAACTCTTTGCTATAATACAATACTAATTTATTATCCGTAATCATACTTTCCGTCAGCATTGCCAATTTTTCCATATCGCCTTCATAAGCCAATATAATCTCCGACGAATTGCCCACTTCCTCAAGTGCATGAACAAGTGCCTTGTTGTCTCTGTCGGTAAGATATCCGGCAACAAAAAAGCTTATACAAATTGCTGATGTAAAAGCCAGAATAAATACGGAAATAATAATTTCCATTAGCACTAATGAAGATTTCGATTGCGTATAAATTTCTGTTTTATTATCATTAATTATATTTTTCAATTTCATTTACTCCCGATAAAACGGATACATATATGTTATGCTCTATATCTCCGCTTATAATTGTCAATTTGAGAATATTGTCATCAATGATTTCCGTTATCAATGAGTCTGCCTTAACAATATTATTTCCGGAGGCTTTATCAAATACAGCATCCGAACGAACCGTAATTTCCTTCAAATAGCCATCGTAAACATAAATATATGTATAAAATGTACCGTTATCTCCTTCAGAAATCAAAACAGGAGTTTTATCACCGTTTATTGCCACTGCTCCCTCTTGATCAAATGCTTTAATTTTATTTCTAATATAAAAGTATTCCGTACGTTCGGAGAAATCATCGTCAATAGTCTCTTTTGTCTCCGAAAAAATCTTCGCACCGAAAATAACAATCAGAATACCGGAAACCGCAAATGCACAAAGAACTGAAATAATAAAAAAGAAATCAATAATCGTTTTTTTATTACCAATACTCATATTCACATATCCTTGTCTAATTCAATAATTACAAAATTGGGCATAATATTAGAGCTAAAACAGCTGTATTCTACTATAAATCTGGAATGATCATAGGTTAAACCGTAATTCTCTTCGATATAATCCAAATTCGGAGGATAAAAACCTTCAAGTGCATAACAATGTACAATATTCGACCGCAATGCATTTTCAAGATTCTCTTTATCATTTAAATCCGAAGAACAAGAAATGCGAAGAGTAGCATAAATAAACAGTATAATAACTATAATAACTAACTGTACGGCAAAGATTCCGCTTATATCAAATCTTCTGTTGTTGGATTTGCCTTTAAAACGGTTCATTTCAAATCTCCATCAAAACTATCATACATTACATAATTGAGGTCATAATTGCCATTAAAGGCAGCATTACGGACACCAATATAAGACAGACAATAATACTCATAATAATTACAATCGTCGGCTCCAAAAGAGACACCAGTTTATTCATCTTTTCATTCACTTCATGTTCATACCTGTCTGCAATGTTCTCCATTACATTTTCCAAAGAACCGGTTCTGTTACCAACCAAAATCATTCCCGAATATACTCCGGAAAAAATACCTGCTTTATATACAGAATTGGAAAATGACTGCCCGCTGTTCAGATTTTCCCTGCAAGCAGCTATTTTTTCTCTCATTTTATTGCTTTCAATTAATTTTTGTACAAGATTAAGACCTTCCTCCGTATCCAGACCCGCACTAATAGTAAGTGCCATTCCCGATGCAAAACGACTTGATCCGATTGCTTCACTAATCTTTCCCCTTCCGGCGACAAATGAAAGAATCTTCATTAATACAGCCTGGCCTTTGTCAGTTTTTGAAGCAACAAGATAAAGTATCAATATTACCGCTATTACTATCACAATTATGAGAGAATAATTGTTCAAAGTATTTCCAACGTTAAGCATCACTTTAGCCGGTCCTGTCAACGAACTGCCCAAACGGATAAACACCTTATTAAACACAGGCAGTACCTTAATTATCAGCACAAGGACTACCGCAATCATCATAACTGCTATTATAAACGGATAAGTAACGGCATTTTTTATTGTCTGAGCAAGATTTTCCTCTCTTGAATAGTGGGAATAAAGTGACTTCAGCACTTCTTCGAGTTTACCTGCCTTCTCCCCCAGTTCTATCATATTAAGTGCATATTCGGGAAATACTCCTGTCTCGGCCAAAGATTTATAAAATGAATCTCCTTTTTCAAAATTCTCGCTGATTTCTTCAAGAATCTCTCTTCCTTCTTTATTTTCAGCGTCTTCAAGCATAATGGTCGCCCCCTCAAGAGGAGATATACCTGCTTCGACAATCATTGCCATCTGTCCACAGAAAAAAGCCATTTCACTATTGTTTAAAATACGTTTTTTCACATTTTTTCCCCCGTATATCAATATTTGTAAACGGTAACATAATTGCTTCCGTTTCCTATAAACGCAGAAAATGCATCAATATCCGAATTGGCGGCAAAAGTAGGATCCATAAGAACCCAACTTGTTCCATCAAAATACATTATACCATCAATCCAACCTGTTTCCTTCAAATACACACTTATCCAGGCATGATATGCGCCACCTGCATATCCGATTTCCAATTTTGTCGGAATTCTCTGACTTCTGAGCATTGAGGCAACAAGAACCGCATAATCGAAGCAAATACCTGTTCCGCTGGCAAGCGTATTGTCAGGAACCGGTATGTAACCGCTTTGAACAGTAGTCGCCTTATTATAATCATATGTAATGTTATTTACAGCATAGTCATAAATCGTCTCCAAAGCCTGTAAATCATTTTCACATTGAGATACCAAAGAAGATGCTGTCGAAACAACATTGGATGAACTGTTAAAATTAACATACTGATTGGGATATAAATACTGGCTTATCGAGTCGCTAATCGCTACATCAAAACTTCCCGTATACGCCACCGAATAATCCGTTCCCGAAATATTCTCGTAACACCCTGCAGAATAAGTCCCATTACCTCCCGTAAGAGGCAATACAGCTATCGAATTATCAATATCATAAGTATATGTTACACCATCCGAACCTGTAAGTTGGAATTTAACCTTGGAATTGGATCCGAGATACTGAACGGTAATATATCCCTGAGAAGAATTACTTGCATCTATATTAACCAGTTCATTGCCATAGCATACTGTTCCGGGGCTCGACACTGTATACACGCAAGGAGTATTATCCCTGTATACTACCGTATTTGATGTTACCTGGGATACTTCCTGTCCTGTGCTCTGCGGCGAACCATCCTCAGCATTCGCAATGTTATCCGACGAGCCGTCATTTTCGGAAGGCAACATCGTTTGTTCATTATTATTTCCCGAAATATCAGAATTAGAAAAATCAGAAGAATTAACGGTACTGCCCGAGACAATTTCTCCGCTGACTCCCGCAGGCTGAATATTTGAATTGTTATTATCGTTGCCGCTGTTACCGGAGCCTGCGTTGTTGCAGGCAACAAAAAATAACATAAAAATAATACACAAAAAGCTAATATGTAGTTCTACACGGGATACTCCCCCAAGTTTATTCCATGTATTCATACTCTATCTCCATATGTATATTATATTTCAAATTATAAGTAATTCAAGATATCTTACTTAGTCTAATTTACTCTTCTTGCATGAATAATCATTCTACTGTTATATGTGGTGTATTCGCATGCAACTAATGTCAAAATAACATCATCGTCATCTACTTCAACACCGGTATCGTAAATAGATCTGGATATAAGATCACTTATATACTCACTTCTTGTCATTAAATTAGCAGCTTCCTGCGCCGAATTTAAATCATAGACACTCATTCTGTACGCAGAAAATATTTCATATCTCTCATCACCGTCTTCCGAAAATATATAAAAAGATGGATGTTCATAATAATAATCTTCCTCCATATAATCAACGAGACAATGAAACATTGAATCGCCTCTGCGCATATTATGACCATATATGGTTGTGTCGGAATTAATGAATGTATTTTCCAAGGTTGTCACATACAAGCATCCCATGGTGTCATACTGTTTTAAGAAATCATGTTTTAAATAGTATTTGGGATCATCAGACTCAACCACAGGATAATTAATTGCTCCGCCACATCCATAAATCCAGGCACAAAAATCTTCATTCTGTTCTTCAAGATATGATAACTCTATATGCATATAATAAGCATTCTGACCATCTGTATCTTTAAACCAATCACCTCTCGGGTCTGCCGCCTGATAATCTGTTATCGAGCTGTTGTCATCCGACACAGCAGATATATTCTCATTGTTTGAAACCGTACTTACAGCTCCAACTCTGATAGAATCATATGTTTCGACACCTTTCTCATAAGATTCTTTTGATTTTACGGTATATATTATCATTGCCAAAATACATATTAAAGATATGCAAAGGAGAACAACCGAAATTGTTCTCCTTAAATCAAATTCTCTTCTTTGATTAATGTTCATAGAAATTATGCTTTCTTTTTCTTTCTCAACAAAACGGCTCCTCCTAATGAAATAACCGCAACAGAACCTAATATTCCGTAAACTATTCCATCATTATCACCGGTCTTATTATCTGTATCAATCATACTGTCAAACGAAGGTCCGAGCGGTACCTGTGCATCCGTTATCGAAACTGTGTTTGCACTGTCTGTCGCAGTAACAACATTAGAAGAATCAACCACTGGGTTCGACTGAGGCTGAGGATCCGAAGGAACCGGAGTTGTAGGTGCTTCAGGAGTCTGACTTGCAGGAGTTTCGGGAGTCTGACTTGCAGGAGCTTCGGGTGGCTGAGTTGTAGGTGTTGCAGGGTTCTCTGCGGGCAAAATCGCGCTGTTGGACGGCTTTGTTCCGGCTAAACCTAAATTATTATTCTTTGGACCACTAATTCCCAAAGGAGCTATTTTATTTGCAGGTGTACCGTTATTGGGGTCCTCTGCAGGTGTACCGTTATTGGGGTCCTCTGCTGGTGTACCGTTATTGGGGTCCTTTGCTGGTGTACCGTTAGTGGGGTCTTCTGCAGGTGTACGGTTA
>JAZUDQ010000039.1:0-45856 GCA_045639745.1 Lachnospiraceae bacterium
ACACTAGGTACAACAAAATTTCGCCGTTTGGTACGGCTACAGGTGCAACAGTACTTTTTGGAATTTACGGAACTTATTATTTCAGTGTTATTTTCACACCGAAAATCAGAGGACATTTCTTAGAGAAATCAAAGAAGTGTCATACTGACTGAGAAGTCAAAAGAGTAATTCCGGTGCAATTCGAAAAAGTCTCGATGCATCGGTTTTTTATTGCAAATACGCAAGATGATACAAAACCAAGTGAAATTTAGTTGACTATACAACTTCACTTGGTTTATTATTATTTCATAAGCAGCTATTCTGTATTTGGAGGTTGAATTAAATGAGCTCGTTTGGAAATCTCTTAAAGAAACTTAGAAATGAGGCAGGTCTGTCACAACAGCAACTTGCTGACAAGATGGACGTTTCTACTAATACAATTCAGAACTGGGAGAAGGGAACTACGAAGGTAGATTATTCAAGGTTTGATCTCCTGGCAGATATATTAAATACTCCGGTAGACAGTCTGATTCGTGAATTCTGTAGGGAAAAGTCAGAGAAAAGACCAAATAATTGGCCTGAATTTCTTTTTAACAGATTTGATGATGAGGAAATCAATCCTATCATTGATACTTTACATCTAAATCGAAATCAGCAGGATTTATTTGGACTATTATATATCTATAACGCAGAATATCTGCAGAAAGATACAATTGATTTCAATACAATATATGACGATTTGAAACCGATTCCCTATGAATTTATAGGTAAAGTCGGAAGCATTCAGTTTATGAATATGGTAGATGGCCTGCAGAGAGTAATAAAGTATGTTAAAAGTGATTTTTTACTGAAAATACTTAAGCAGAATCCTGAAGCTGAGTTTGATGTAAGGAGACTTACGAAAGAGCAGATTTGTGAATTTATTGATAAAGGTCATAAGGAAGCAGATGACTTTGTAGATCAATTTGATGATCCGGATAGATATGAGGTTGATAGTTATTTTAACCTTGGAATATCCATGGAGAGAGCAAAACTGATTCTGCCTATACTTGCAATTGGACCAATACATATTACTGATGGACATTATGCTAATAAAATAAGAAAAGATGTGCCACGGGAAATAATTGAAAGTCTTCATATCTCAATGCCTTATGAATATTGGCTAGAAAAGTATGACGATTTGAAATGGAATGACTATGGGAATCATGGTGCATGTGTACAGAATGGTCTGGGGAGAGTTACCACATATCGAAACACGGCGCCGGAAGGTGAAGAAGAAACATGGTATCTTGAAATCAATGAGAGGGGACGTTCACTCTTGGAATGGTTTAATTCAAAGGAGTGATTTTATGCAAAAGAAAAGGAATACCGCTATATTTATTGATGGTGAAAATATACCTGCTAAAAAAGCAGCAATTATTATGAGTGAGGCTAAGAAAAGAGGCGTAATAGATTCAGCCAAGGTATATGGACTGCAAAGAGATATGGCCACAAGACAGTGGTCAAAAATAGCAAAATCCATGGATATTATGAAGGATATAAGACTATGTGGTGGACCTTCAAAAAATAAGGTGGATAAGAAAATCAAAAGAGATACAATTCATGATATTTCAAATGCCACCAACGTTGATATTGTTATTATTGCATCATCAGATCATGGTTACTTAGATATTATCAATAAGCTGAGAGCAATGGGAAAAAGAGTAGTTGTAATGGGAGAGGCAAAGGCACCCAATAATCTCAGAAAAGCATGTAATGAATTTGTATTAATATAAGATGGAATGTAGGGACAGCTTGACTGTCCCTTTTTCTGAGTTTGCTCTTGTGATTGTTCCGGTTGCTTTTGTTCTTCCTCATGATTCTCTTCATGAACATGGGATTGCATAGATTCAGCACCACCTGTGCCGAGGTATTCCTGAAGATTTTTAAGCTGAGATTGTAATTCTTTCAGATCTTTTTTAGTTGATTTCCAGGTAGAAGTAAGTGCGTCTTTTTTATCCTGCATGGGAGGATGACGGAAAGTATCACCTGAATCATCAAAAATGAAATCCTCCACAATATGACCTAAACAAGCTGTAATATTTCTGATAACATCAAAGCCATCCAGGCTGTTAGGGGACATAGAGACATTCGGACCACCTTGGATATCTATTTATGTGTATAACGGTTGCGTGCGGAGCAATATCGGGATTTCATGCGACACAATCACCAATGATGGCAAGATGCTTTAAAAGCAGCCGGGCACTTTTAGAAGCCGGAGGTGGCTGTAGCGAGGTAGTATACAGCATATGCCAAAGCACTATGGGGAAGGTGGGAGGAACGCTGGCAATGATTGTGCTTTGGACTGTATCTGTATATTTGGTTAATAATAAAAAGAAATATTTTTGTACACTTTTTCCGGCAATGTTTATGACTACTGTTACTGTGACATATTTTATCGTGGCACCCGAGTGCATGGGGCTGTTGTGGAGTAAGATAAATCTGTCATATGATATTTTTTATCCGACCGGTGTGATACTTGGGATAATGACAGCAATAGTCTTTTGCATGATTTTTATGCATAAATTTGTAAACAAAAACAGGAAAAACGAAAAAACTATTGCGCACAGTTAAACAGGCTGTTTTGCTGGAAATCATCAATTACGGGAAGCCCCAGCATAGCGCAGGTAGACTTAATTTTATCAATGTTATTAATTTCAGCGTTAATCGTGAGTGAGTAATCATAACAATCATAATAGCAATATAACATATCTTCATTGACGGCAAGAACTATAACACCGTTCTCATATGCATTGGCATATGTTGTTTCATAGTAGGTACGTATTTGTGGAATATAGTCCAAAGCCTGTATATGAAAAACGGAATGACCGTAATGAGAATCAGGTAAGTTATAGTAGCTGTATGATATATTAATTCCACCCTCGCTACATTCGTTATCTCTGTAATTTTCAGTAAAAGTAAGCTCCAGTCCGAGGTTCTGCTTAAGAGCATCATTTAATATCTCCGGTGTGATTTCAGGCATAATCATTTTAAGATAAGGGTTTTCATTATCATTATTAACTACGTTACAATATGTATTGTTTGAAATCACTTCCGAAGGTCTTGGATAGCCTACAAGATCAAAAAGTGCATCAACATTATCAAGGACTTTCTGTCTTTCTTCATCGGCAACTGCAAGAGCCCCGTTTGCCAGAATAGCAAACAGATTGCCGTCAGCATATACATATGCTCCGTAGTAATGTGAATGTACCTGATCACTGAATTTGCCGGGAATACTTTCCACATCTGCATCAAAGTACAGTGTAAAGCCGTTATCATATTCTTCAAAAGCATAATAATTATCACAGAACTCTTCAAAAGGTGTGTCAATATAATTCTCTATTACACCACTTATATCAAACAAATATTCAAAGGCCATTATTTTAGCCTCGGCATATGAGATATTTTCTGAAAAACACATTGCATAATCATAGTAATCCGAATTATTTGACTGATATTGAAATGGTTTATATGTATCATTTACGCTGTCGTAAAACGAAAATCCCATATTCGATGTAAGTAATTCGTTAGCTGTATTAAACTCCATTTTTTCAAGTGTCTTGCCGTTAGTCTTAGCTGTAAAGCCTTCCGGATATGCAGTAAGCATAGCTACTGTCTCGGCTCCGGACTGCTCCGTAACGCTTTCTGTTTGCATATCGGAGTTTGCATTCGCCGCAAGAATGCTGTCTGCAGGCTGACTATTCTCTCCACAGCCCGTGCAAACAAGTGTACCTGCTGTGCATAAAACAGCGACAGCAACCTTCAAATTTTTTTTCTTCATAATTTTTTCCTTTCATATTAGTTGTAGTTATTTTGATTTTTTATGTTGCATAAATATAATGAAAAAATGTTTATGGTTTGCCTATGAAATTATATGATATGTATTGTTATTGTACAATGGTATTTTTTTCATGATTTTTTATGATTAGGAATTCTCAGCGTAAAATAGAGGAAATGATTTCACCAGTATCGGTAATTTATAAGAATGCGATAGTAAGAATTTGCCTCTATATGATATAATAAATCGAAAATTGATAGGGTTGGGGTAATATTTATATGAAAATTCTGTTGATAAAACCTGAAACAGTCGGAATATTCAGTTACACAAATCAGGTTGAACATGAACCGCTTGAAATGGAATATCTTAAAGCTCTTTTCGATAATAACGGCCATGAAACATTGATATATGACAGAAGATATGACCTCACCTCTTTATCAAAAAAACTCAAGAAATTTTCACCTGATATTGTTTGTATTACCGGATATATTACACAACAGAAATTAATGATTAAATATACGGAGATAATTAAGAAATATAATTCTTCAATCAGCATAATAATAGGCGGTAGTAATGCAGAGATTAATTATATCAATTATTTTGATTCAAAGGCGGATTATATTTATCATTTGAGCGGGCTAAATAATTTATTGAAACTGGTAAATTATATAGACTGTAAGAATTCGGACGAAGACGGTCTCAGGATTATAAGCGGTATATGTTATAAGGACAGAGCAGGTAAATGGATTACAAATGATAAAATCGCTGAATCCCCTTCCGAACTTCCGGGACCGGACAGAACTTTCTTCTACGATAATATAAAACGTTTCGGATATCTAAAATTCAGACCGCTTGCACTCGTAAAGAATTCGTTCAGTTGTAAAAAATCGTGCAGTTTCTGTTTCTGTACCAATCGAAACAGTGGGAGATATGCCTGTCGAGAGGTAGAGGATCTTGTAGCGGAAATTAAAACACTTGATGTTCACAATATTCACATTACGGATGATGACTTTCTGGTTGACAGAGAGTATTTAACAGAATTTATTAAACTGATTCGTGAGAACAATATAAATAAAAAATTCCTTGTTTACGGAAGGGCAGATTTTATTGCCGCCAATGAGGATATTATAAAGGAATTGGCAGATGTCGGTCTTGCGCTTGTAATGGTAGGTTTGGAAGCAACCAATAATGACGAGCTTGATTCTTACAATAAAAAAACAAGCGTAAGCGATAACGAGGAATGTATACGTATCCTTAGTAAATACGGAATTATCTGTGCGGGATTGTTCATAGTTAATCAGCAGATGACAAAGCAGGATTTTAAGAATTTATACAAATGGATTCTGGCAAGAGATGTAATTCCCACGATTTCAATTTTTACACCTATGCAGGGCTCGCGTATATATGAGGAATATCGGGACGAGCTTGTTACCAATGATGTTACAAAACAGGATTTGTTTCATTGTCTTATAAAACCCAAGCATATGAGTATTTTCCGATTTACGATGGAGTACTATAAGCTTTCACTTGCTGTTGCGTGGAAAAAGAGAAATGCCGACCTTTATTCAACAGTCGGTTTTTTCGGCGCGGCAGGGTATGTTTTTAAGGTAATATTTATCAAATTTAAAAGACTGATTTTCTTTTAAGTCGGAGGCGAGGTTTTGATGAAAAGTAAAGATTATCCTTATCTGGATGTCCCCATATACGATAATTTTAACGAATTGCTTACTGCGAGATATAGAGAAAATGAAGATAAGACGGCAATTAAATATTTTGAGAATAAGGAAATTAAGGAAATTTCATATAAGGGTTTTATCGGTGAAATAGGAAATATCTATTCGTATTACGGAAAAAATGGGATTAATAATAAACACATTGCATTGTTTTTGGAAAACAGGTACGAATATCTTGTTATTTATTTAGCAAGCATATTTAATAATGTGGCTGTTCCTCTTGATAAGGAGATCGATGAAGACACATTGAGAGACTGCTTGGATCGTTTTGATGCGGATATGGTGGTCTGTTCGAATAAGACTGTTGATAAGGTAAAAAAAGCCGCCGGAAATAATATTACAATTTTGAACATTGACAGCGAATACGGTTCGCTTATTAATGCCGACAGCGCTCGGGAAGATGCCGAATATATGCTTAAAGATACCATGAATACCGATAAAGATCGATTTGCCGTACTTGCCTCATCTTCGGGGACGGACGGTCAAATGAAAGGGGTAATGTTATCTCAGTATAATATTATCGTAAATGTTCGGGGAACCCTGGAAAATAATGTTCTCGGGAATCCCACATTTGCTTTTCTTCCGATGAATCATACATACGGATTAAATCCGTGTATGTTGGCAACATTTTATAACGGAACTACACTGTGCCTTAACCTTAACATGAAGTATTTTATGAGAGATTTAAAGGCTTTTAATCCGGATTTTTTCGGCGCTGTTCCGCTGGTGATAGAAACAATATACGCTACAATACAAAGGGAGGCCAAGAAGCAAAAGAAAGAAAAAACACTGAAACTGGCAATTGCTTTAAGCAGATTTCTCAGGTGGTTTCACATAGATATTCGGCATAAATTATTCGGAAATCTTATTTGCGATAATCTTACAAAGATTGTTAACGGCGGAGCAATGCTAAGCGGTTATTATGTAAAAAAATTCGATGAGATAGGAATAAAAATATTAAACGGATACGGGCTTACCGAGTGCTCTCCGACTGTAGCCGTAAGCAGGGAATATAACAATATTCCGGGTAGTGCCGGTACAATTATGAAAAATATCGATGTCAAGATAGCCGAAGACGGGGAAATTCTTGTAGCCGGACCTAATGTTATGCTGGGATATTATAAAGATGAAAAATCCACAAAAGAAAGTATGGTTGACGGCTATTTAAAAACCGGTGATATCGGATACACGGTCGGTCGTGTATTGTTTGTCACCGGAAGAAAAAAGAATCTTATAGTTCTGGAAAACGGGAAAAAAGTACCGCCGGAACAGATTGAAGAAAAATTAAACGTGTTGCCGTACATTAAGGATTCGCTTGTGGTATCCGGCAGAAATAAGAAAAAAAATGTATTTATTACAGCATTGATTCGTTTTTCCGAGGATACAGACCCGGAGACGGCGGTAAAACAGCTTGAAACAGATATTAAATCCATCAATTCACGTCTGCCGTCCTATATGGCAATAGAGCAGTATGAAATTATGAAGGAAGATTTTGTAAAAACAAGTACGCAGAAAATAAGAAGGAATTTATATGATAGATAAAATTAAAAAAATACTAAAAGATGAGTATGATATCAAAGAATTGAGAATGGATATGAATATAAAGAACGATCTTGGGCTTACATCATTGGATTTTGCCAATCTTATTTGCATTCTTGAAGAGCAACTTGATATTGAGATTGATGAAGAAAATTACAGACAAATTGTTACGGTTGAAGATTTTGTTAATTATATTGAATCCTTAAAGACGGATTAGTCGGTTAATATTTACAAATAATAAAAGTGCGATTATCGGGATGGTAAAGAATATATGAGAACAGTAAAGGCAGATACCGCAAAGGAGCAAAAGAGGTTCCTTAATTTCAGACGACAAATTTACAGAAGTCAGAATCTGTATGTAGATAATAATTACTATTTGGTTAAAGAAATATTTGCGGCTAAATTGAATTATGTTAAAAGAATTAAAATATATCCCTTAAATGTAGTTGACGACAACGAGAATATTCTTTGTCAGGGAATAATAGCATATTCATCGGAACTGCCGGAATATATACAACTTTGCTTTTTTGAAGCATTGAAAGAACAATGGGAAGCGGTTGATATGCTTCTTGAGGAAGTTCGTAAAAAAGGTCATGAACATAATTGCCAAAAGATGGTAATCGGTCTGTACGGTCATGTGAATTATGCACTTGGATTTCAGGATTCCGGATACGGTGAAAAAAATTCATTTGCGGCCAATGCCAACGAGAAATATTACAATGATTATTTCAGACGTTATGAAATGGAAGAGGTAAAATTAAACACATATAAAATTTCCCAAATTGATAAGCGACTTGAAAGATACAGTGCCCTTTTCAGGAAATTGTATAAATCTTATGAATTTCGTTTTTTTGATAAGAAACAGTTTGATTATTACTCAAAAATATATACCGATTTGAATAATGAATGCTTCGTGAATCACAGATATTATTATCACAGAGAATATGAAGATGACAGGGAAATGCTTGAAGAATTGTTTATGTTTATGAAAGAGGATTCTCTTATTTTTGCGTTTAAAGATAATAAGCCCGTTGCATTTGTATTATGGTATCCGGATTATAACGAATTGGCCAAGCCGGGAGAGGCATACGGTGCCAAACACTATGTAAAGAACTTATTCATGAATAAACGTTTAAAAACCGCAAAGGTTATGGAATTTGGTGTTCTGGAAAAATACAAAAAGGTAGGAATTCCGCTGGCACTGTTACATAAAATCTGGAGTGTCTTAGATAATTATGGTTGTGAAAAAGCCGTAACCTCGTGGATTCTTGATGAAAATATTGATTCAAACAGTATATGCAAGGCTGTTTGTGATGAGACAGACAAAGAATACGTAGTTTATGAGCAGACAATATAAAATGAAAGCAGTAAAGGATAATTAAATGAAAGTATTATTATTTAGACCCAGACCGCATAAAGAGACAATAGGTCTTCAAAATGTAATGATATGCGAGCCTCTGGAACTGGAATACATAGCTGCGAATATAGAGCCTCTCGGACATGAATGTATCATTGTTGATATGATAATCGAGAAAAAAGGTGTAAGTTATTTTGTTGATAAGTATAAGCCGGATGTTGTCGGAATCACCGGTTATATTTCGCATGTGAATATTATTAAAGAATATGCCGCAGCGGTAAAGAAATATGACAGCAATATTAAGACGATAGTAGGAGGTGTTCATGCGGAGGTCAATCCCGGAGATTTTGAATGCGAACAGATAGATTATATTATCAGAGCCAACGGACTTAAGACTTTTGTCGAAATACTGAACAGTATAGAGAAATCGGATAAAAATATAATAGAAGGTGTTTATAGGGAGAATTATACCTGCGAGAAGGAAATGACTTTTAATTATAATTTTCCTGCCAGGGATAAGGTAAGTAAATATCGTTCCAAATATTATTACATGTTCCACAGAAACTGCAGTCTTATTAAGACCTCATACGGATGTCCGTATAAATGCAAATTCTGTTTTTGCAGACAGATAACGGATGATAAATATTTTGCCAGAAGTCTGGAAAATATTATTGATGAACTTAAAGGAATTAATGAAACCGAAATATACATAGTAGATGATGATTTTCTGGTGGACAGAGAAAGGCTTCTTAAATTCTGTGACATGCTTGAAGAAAATGATATTCATAAAAAATATCTGATTTACGGACGGGCTGATTTTATAGCAGCCAATGAAGATGTTATAGCAAGATTCAAAGAGGTCGGTTTAAGAGCGGTAATTGTAGGGCTTGAATCCTGTGACAGCAAGCAGCTGGATGATTATAACAAAAAGACAAATACAAAAATAAATGAAGTTGCGGTAGGAATTCTGCATAAATATGATGTTGAATGTTACGGAACGCTTATTCTGGGGCTTGATTGGGATAAAGCGGATTTCAAGGCATTATACAGGTGGATCAAAAAACTGAATCTTGTATTTGTTAATTTACAGCCGCTTACTCCTCTCAGAGGAACTGATCTTTATGAAAAATACAAAAGTGAGTTTATAGTTAAAGAAGATGAATATGAAAAGTGGGATCTGGCCCATCTTGTTGTTAAACCCGAGAAAATCTCTGTCAGAAAATATTATTGGTATACAATGGTGCTTTACTATAAAGTTACGGCCAATCCTAAAAGCTGGTGGTATATGGTGAAGAAATACGGTTTCCACGATACAATGAAACTGAGTTTTGGTGCTGTGGCGGTAAATAATCAGTACATTAAAAAACTTATTGCCGGCGAAAAATAAACACTTTGTTCATATGTACCGTTAATATAAAGTACGGAAGGAATAATATATTCAATGGAAGAAATAAAGGTATTGTTAATAAGACCCAAATATTCGTCTATAGTGGCTAATTTGGAACCGTTAGGATTGGAGTATCTCGCGGGATTGTGCAGAGATCTTAATATAACATGTGAGATACTGGATGAGTTTCAATATCCATGGTTCGGAAGATACGGACGAATAAAAAAATATATTAAGAAAAACGGTTATAATTTTATTGGCTTTAATTCCAATGCCAATACCGTTGATTATATCAAAGAGCGGGCGATGCAGGTAAAAAAGGACTTCCCGGATGTTACGATAATGGTCGGCGGACCTGAAGCAGAACTGAATTATGCCGATTTTTTTACCGAGGCTATTGATATTGTTTATTATGATAATGGTCTTACAACGCTCAAGAATATGTTTGAAAACGGCCTTGATTTTCAAAATCTTGATAAACAAAGAGGAATAGCCTTTAAAAAGGATGGCGAATGGATTTCGAAAGAAAAAAGTAAGGGTGTAAATTGTTTTATCACCAAACCTGACAGAACCGCATTTTATAAGGGACTTAAGAAGAATTTTATTTTTATGAAGGGAAAATATGCACTGAGTAAAGCATCCTTTTCATGTCCTTTCAATTGCAGTTTCTGTTATTGCACAAAGATGAACAGCGGAGAATATACCGAGATAGATATTGACGATGTTATTGAGGAAGTCGAATCAATAAAACATGATAAAATCTGGTTTGTGGACGACACGTTCTTTTTTAATAAAGAACGTGTAAAAAAGTTCTGTGAAACTATTATAGAGAAAGGTATAAAAAAAGAATTTATGGCATATGCAAGAGCGGATTTTATCAGTGCCAATCCCGATATTCTGCCCCTTGCGTATAAGGCCGGATTCCGTGATATACTTGTTGGTCTTGAAGCAATAACGGATGATCAGCTCGATGAATATAACAAAGGAACTTCAAGAAATGAAAATATTCGGGCAATAAAGAATCTGCATGACAACAATATTGTTTGTGATGGTTTATTTGTGGTAAGCCATGAATCTTCAAAAGAAGATTTTAAAAATCTGTTGAAGTTTATTAAAGAGAATAACCTTTTGTGGGTGGTTTTCGGAATATTTACGCCGTATAAGGGAACAGATGCTTATTATCAATACAAAGACAGATTGATTAATTACAGGTCGGGAAGACTGGATGGTCTTCATATTACAATTAAACCGGAGCATATGTCTTCATTTATGTTTATGTTCCGTTATTATTGGCTTCATGTTGTTACTTATCCCAAAATCGCAGTCAGAACATTGTTCGGAAGCGGATATGACACAAAGAAGAAAGGCTGGTTTTAATAATGGAGAAATATCTGTTTGTGCGGGTTCATTATGACAAACGTGTTGCAAGTCTTGAACCGCTCGGAATTGAATATCTGTCTGCCTGTGTAAAAGCCGAGAACAGAGAATGTTTCATTCATGATGAAGGAATACAAGGCCCGTTTAACAGATTTGGCAGGCTTATTAGGACTATTGAAAAAAATAACATAACCATGGTGGGAGTGACGGTTATTTCCAATACCGCTCATTATGCCCTTAAGATTATTAAGAAGTTAAAAAAGGTAAAACCCGAGATAAAAATAATGGTCGGTGGCCCTGAGGTCATTATAAATCATAAGGATTTTCTGTTACCCGAGATTGATTATGTCTGGTATGATAACGGACTGGATTCATTCAGAAATGCCGTAAGAAATGATTATAAAACCGAAGCGCTTACCGATTGTACGGGCTTGTCATATAAAAATGACGGTGAATGGATAGAAAATCCTGTCGGAGAACCTGTAAGTGATTACGGAATATTGCCTGACAGAAGTCATTTTTATAACAACAAAAGCAAGTTCCGCGTTCTTGCCAAAGGGCGTTTTTCCGTTATGAAGACGGCATTTTCATGCCCGGGACAGTGTAAATTCTGTGTATCAAGGCATTTTAACAGTTGTACTTTCAGAGAGAGAAACGTAAAAGATGTGGTTGACGAAATGATAAGCATTGATAATGATAAGATTTTTATTATTGATGATGATTTTCTTGTGAACAGAGATCGCGTTATTGAAATCTGTAATATGCTTCTGGAAAGTAACTGCCACAAAACTTTTATGATTTTTTCACGTGCCGACAGCATAATTAAATGTAAGGATATTATGCCGCTTATTTACAAGGCCGGTATAAGAGATATGCTTGTCGGACTTGAGGCCGTTGAGGATTCCACTCTGAAAAAATATAATAAAAATTCAAGTGTGGAAATAAACGAGAATGCGGTTAGAATACTAAGAGAAAATAATATGGTATGCGTAGGTCTTTTTGTCATAAATTACGATTTCAGACATAAGGATTTTATGAATATAAATAGATTTATTAAAAAAGAGAAACTTATTTGGGTTTTGTTCAGTATTTTGATTCCGTTTAAGGGAACACCGGTTTATGAGGAAAATAAGGAAAAACTCTATAAATATAAATATAAGAGAACCGGCGGAACAAGCGTATTGATTAAACCCGAGAAGCTGTCTGTGCTTGTGTTCTGGCTGGAGTTTCAGTTCCTTTATTACGTCAATTATCCGAGGATATATTGGGCCGGAATAACGGGTTTGTTTAATAAAAAATACAAAAATAAGTAATATTATCGGTTATTATTCTCTTACATATGTGATCTTTCGATTTTTATTTTCTTCCGTCGGCGGTGCCTGAGTTGGCAGGGGTGACGATTTAGTGATTTATTTTATATTTATCGCGCTATATCAGAGATTTTGTATTATAATGATGTTGAGGATTATTTATTAATCACACAGATTATATAGGGGGAATTGTTAACTGATTAGCTCATTTTATCAGATAGCATAATTGATATATATATATGAATGAACATATGTACTGGGTTTCCGGAATTTCTTATGCTGTTGTTCTTGGCATAATGCTTCTCAACGATATTATTGGGAATAAAAAGGTTGGTCCTCGAGAGAAAAGTTTCCGTCAGATGGCAACCTGGGTAATTTTTTTCTGTCTTCAGGATGCATTATGGGGTTTGTGTGAAGCCAAAGTAATTGATAATAATACAATTTTCTTTATCAGCAGTTCCGTATTTCATATGTCGACCGTTATCACGACTTTTTTCTGGCTTAAATATGTTTTGATATATTTGGGTGAAAAAATTAAAAATTCAAAAATATTTTTGTTTTTGGATGGTATTGTGATTGCGTTTGAATTGGTACTGGTGATAGTAAACATATTTGAGACAACGTTGTTTGATATTGTCGACGGTCAGTATGTGACAGGCTTTTTGAGACCGTTAACTTTTATAAATCAATATATTGTTTATCTTATAATCGGAATCTCCACATTGTTTTTCTCATTAAAAAAAGAGACAAAGAATAATGCACACTATCGTTCGGTATTCTTATTTACACTTGCACCGATTTTGCTGGGCATTTTTCAGCTTATGTTTCCCGATGCTCCTTTTTACAGCCTCGGATATTTTATGGGGTGCTTCATTGTACATGTATTTGTAGTTGCCAGTGATCGTGAGATAGCGTCCAACAAGGAAGCGCAATTACAAAAAACGCTTGAAATGAATGTTGTTCTTCAGACGAAACAAAAAGAAATAGATGAGCAATATGAAATACTCAAGTCTATTTCAAAGGTGTTTGATTATATTAATCTGCTCAACTTTTCTACGAGTAAGGCGTACAGATTTGATCTTAAAAATTCTTATGTGGAAGATTTCGATATTGCAAATGAACCCCATACTATGCTTAATAAAAAGACATTTGCAAGCATTGATGCGGAAGATAAAGACAGATTCTGGGAATTCACCAACCTGTCCACTCTTCAGACAAGGATGACAGGTAAAAAGACCATTTCTTCCGAGTTTAAATATACCGAGGGCGAGTGGATTAGGGTTATGTATATAAGAATCGGCGATGATGTTAATGAGCCGTTGAATCGTGTGGCATATGCAATACGTAATATAACCAAAGACAGAAAACGTGAAGAGCAGGTATATTTGGCAATGGAGAATCTGCTGTATTCGTTGCATGTATTTGACGTTGAAAATAATACAATGGAAAGTCTTATTGAATCGGATATTCTGAAACAAATAATCGGAAATGATGAAGATGCTCAGCTTATATTGAACAGAATCATGAAAGAAACCTGCAAGGAGGAATATCTGGATATGATGCTGTCATTTGTAGACCTGTCGACTGTGAGCAGCAGAATGAACGGAAAGAAATACATATCCAATGAATTTGTAGGAAAATATCACGGCTGGGTAAGAATGAGTTTTATTCCGATTGAAGTGTGCGAATCAAAAATCAGAAAAATGGTCGTAACGACACAGATTATTGATTCGGAAAAGAATGAGATGATGAATTTGGTATATAAATCAAGTACCGATGAACTTACAAGCCTTCTGAATCGAAGAAGATATGAGGAAAAACTGGATGAATTAGATGAAGCAAATGATTTGGAAGATTGCATTATTGTTGCGATGGATGTTAACGGACTTAAAAAAGTTAATGATACACTCGGACATAAAGCGGGAGATGAGCTGCTTATCGGAGCAAGCGATTGTATGAAAAAGAGTTTCAGCTCTGTCGGTGATGTATTCAGGACAGGCGGAGACGAGTTTATGGCTATATTGAAATGCGACGAAGAGAAACTTCAGTCCGTTTTAACAGTGTTTGATCAGGCAATCGAGGATTGGACCGGAGTACTTCTTGACAGTCTTTCGATTTCTTACGGGTACGTATCAGCCGAGGATTATCCGTTGTTAACGGTGAGAGATTTGACATCTGAGGCCGATAAACGTATGTATGAAGCCAAGGCCGCATATTACAGGAAAAAAGGAATAGAAAGACGAAGAAGATAAAATCATTTTATTCCGGTGCGTATGCTCTGTTTTTATATACGTAGATTTTGGATCCTATTTTTACTTTTTTGAAGGTTTTATAATAACATTTTACATCCCTGACGATTTGATTACTTTCGGGGAAATGAATAGTAAGATAATATTTGGGGCGTCTGTTTCCTATTTTTTTGGCATTACAGAAGACAACATTTCCTACTGATATTTTCGAGCGGGAAGTAATTCCTTTGACAAGATTGCCGATGGTTATTCCAATCAGTATTACTCCGAGAACTATGATGAAGATAAGAGAATTCGGCATATTTTCTTTGAATTCGTCAAGAGTAATCACATACATTCCCATAAATGAAATCACTATCAGACAAAAGAAGTAGCCGATATCAAAAAGTTGAAAGATTCCGCCTTTGCTTGATAAAGGTAAGTCATTATATTCCTGGGAATTGATAGGCCTTTTGGGGATGTCTGAGAGGGAGACCACAGGAGAAGTTTCGGCGGGATCATAGTTATTCATACCGTCGTAATAATTTTCACGGGGAATTCCGAAGGCATCCATCATTTCGGGAGTAAGTGTCATCTTACCATCGGGACCGATATTCATTTTATTCTGAAGTTCATCTGTAATTATTGATTTTAAATTCATATTATATTCCATCGCTTTCTTTATTTGTCTTTTTATTTGTTATTTTAGATACGAATAAAAAATAGAAAAATATGGGATTTGGTGGAATTAATTATATTTTTTCTTTTTCTCCATGACAGCTTTCTATTTTGTCTTTGTACATTTCCCGGTCCGCTATTTTATATATGTCTCTGAAAAATGTGTCTCCGGGATTCCATTTTAATTGAGCAAATCCGACCGAACAGGATAGGTTAAGCTCGTTATCTATACCATATTTTTTAAGAGCTCTCTTAAAATCGGATACGAGTCGGTTTATATCTTCTTTTATATCTACAAGAATTACCGCAAATTCATCACCGCCAAGACGGTAACAATCACCGATAGAGTTGAAACAGTTACTTATGATTTGAGCCGCGCCGACTATAAGTTTATCGCCTTCCTGGTGGCCGTATGTGTCATTGGTTTTTTTGAGATTGTTGAGGTCGAACATTATCAGTGTTACAATCTTATCCCTGTAATCATCTTTTTGCATTTGAGCGAATTTTTCTTCAAATGCCGTTCGGTTTTTTATCATGGTAAGAGAATCCATATATGCCATTTTTTTGTAGGTATCCATATACTTCTTTTCTTCTATGAGCTTGATTTGAAGATATTCGATAAGCGCAAAAAGCGTTGAAATAAAAAGAATGAAGCCGATTCCGAAAAGGGTAGCGTCATATCCTTTGGATGGCGCAACATACCAAAGTGACAATCCTATGCCGGCAAAAACTGTGATTTCAATCATACCGATAAGCAGGAATTTGGAAGAAACTCCCGAATTCCATTCTATTATCGAGATAATAAAAGATGTAATGATACAGGCGCACAGATAAATGTGAGTGAATACTAAAAGATCCATGGGATCGCATATATTGCATACAAAGCAGATGATGTTTGCCGAAGGCAGTATCCATCCGATGTTACCGAGGATTCTGAAGATTTTTTTGCGCTTGGGAATAATGGATTCGCACATCCCGACAAAAGGAATGCATATCATTGTCAGAGACATAAATGAAATAAGACTTACGCCTTCATTACAGTCGGTAATAAATTGAGGTATATCGGAACTGCAGATTATCCAGGCAGTTACAAGAAAGTCAAAGCAGATGAAATTTTTAACGAGATTAATCTGACTGTAGTTGTGAGAAATCTTTTGATAACAAAGAACTGCAGTAGCAAGAAACAGAATTGTTATCAGCACAACGCATACGATAAGTCTGAAGAGATTGTCATTCAAAATCTCCCATTTTATCTCATTGGTGTCCCCTATTTCCACAGAGGAAAGATCCATTGACATATTGTAATAAGGAATAACAACAAGGCTCAGAGCCTGGCCGGACATTTCCGGAGTGAGCGGAACAATAACTCTTATGTTGCCGGTCATGTGCCCGAAAGGAAGAGGGGCCTTCTTACCATAGGTGCCTATAAGAGTATCGTTAACATATACTTCGTTTATGCAATATAAAGAGCGGAAAGTCAGACAGTACCCTTCCTTAATAGTATCGGGAAGAGTAAAAGACAGAAGAAAACCCTTGTCTTTTTCTCCCGATATTGAATACGGGAGGGTAATGTTATTTACAGAGTCTTCGGTATAAAGAGTAAATTGATTTTCGGTAATCACATTGCTGTCCGATGTGATTTGCGTTTGTTCGTTATCCGAAGCGCAAAAGACATAAATGCACAGAATTATGACGCCTGTAAAAATGATTGTTTCCAATATGCGTAATAATTTTTTCAATGTTTACCCCTCTTATCTTATTTATCACCGGTTTTTTGGTGTTATTTGTTTATTTTAGGATATTGTGCTTTTAAAGTTTTGAATGTGTCCCCGTCGAGTTTTTCGATAATTCCACAGTTAGGGCAGAGCTTTACTTTCCAGCTGGGAAGCGGAAAGATAGGTATCCAATATATGTGAAAATATCCCGATTCGTGTGCAAGAGCCATTTCGACATTGTGTCCGCAATTGGGGCAGGTTGTCGCTCCGAGTGAACTGTCAGGTACTAATTTCCTTTTGGTTCCGTAACATATCGTTGCCATATTATATAGCCTCCTTATTGGATATCTTGTTTCTTATATATGAAATCTCCTGGGAAAATAAAGTCTGAAAATTGGCTTTGTTTCTGGGAGCGGTTGAAATATTGTATTTATGACCGTTCTTAGTCTCGAGAATCAGATAAAAAAAATCATAATTGTATGAATTGTCATTGGTACTTATATTGCTTCGATAAAGATTGGCAATCAAATCTATGGGGATGACCACGATGGGACCGCCGAGAACTGCTCCGTAGTCTGAATAAGCACATATGAAGTTGGAGGTTACAAGAATCTTTGAAGCAGAAAAATCATATGCATCGGAGAGTCCGGCTTCGGATATAACCTGATTCATATAATTGGAACTGCCGCCTTTGTTAAAGGCTTTTGTTAATTTGTCGATGTTTTTTGGGGAAGAATCCGCAAAAATTTCTTTTATCGATTTCATAAGTTTCTCCTTTATTGTCAGAATGAATGGCTGTAAAAAGCATATATCAATTTAACATTCTAATAAAAAATAGTCAATATTGTGTAGATTGACTTAAAATGGACAGATATATTTTTTATTGGTATGTTACATGCTATAATGTCTTTTGGTGGGAATATATTTGGAGGTGTAATTTGCACGTACATTTTACAGAGGAAGAAAAAAAATGTCTCTATAATATGAACAGATATGCAATACTTATCAAAGGCTCAACAATTGCGGAAGGAGTTAATTTTCTTGTAATGATATTGGTGGGCTTGTTTGATTTTATTTGTTTTATTACAAATACTTCCAATGACTATACATGGATATTCGAAACAATTATTGTGGTAAACGTTTTATTTGCAATAGGATTATGGAGTGTCGAATATGTTAAGCTCAAAGCCACCATACGAAAAGATGAACATTGGAACGATATCCTGAATAAATTTTCAGAAGAAAAAAATTTTTCGGATAAAATTGATAATCAAAACGGAAAAATACAAAATTCCGTGGCGTTATTTCTTGCAGCCAATATGATGATGAAGGTTGATAATCTGCAGAAATCGTCGGAAGCAATACGTACCGCAATCGGTTTGACAGCAATGGTTATGGTATATAAACAATGCTCGGATATACTTTCGTTTATTAAGGATATTTCCGAAGATAACGACCTTTCGCTGAAAAAATATAAGGGTGTAAAATTTCTTCTTTATATTACGGTTATTGCGGTAATTGTTATATATCCGATCATTATTATAAATAATACCGGCAATTCCAATCAAAGACGGGAAGAAATCAGAAGATATCTTGATAACAATTATGCATACAAATGGTCTTACGTGGATGACAATTCAATAAGATTTTCAAACGTTGACGGCTCCGGGAATTATGAAATGACAATCAATTCGTCTTTTGAGATAGAGAGTATGAGATTGTATTGTTCGTTTGCAAGTGATACATCATCGGAAAAAATGATTGAGGTGGTAAATCAGAACCTTGAATTATTATATGTTATGATTAATAACCTGGAACTTGATTGTGAGACACAAACGATGTTAAGGCAATATAAACTTCCGGAAACATTTATTAATTCATTATGTTCAATGTCGCCGGAAGAATTTGAAAATCATCAGGAGATATCCGAAACATTAGAATTAGGTGACGGTATAGAGATGTATTTGCATGCGTCGATGCTGGATGACGGAATGGATAAAATGTTGGATGAAATTGCAATATATGTATCAATTTCGGATTAAATGAATCCGTTGGAAAGGAACAAATAAATATGGCGAAATCTTTTGAAGGGACGGAAATGCTTAATCCCGATGTTTCCAAAAAAATATTAGAAAAATACAGTGGCTTTGAATTTATATCATTTGATCAGATGCCTGCGAGACAGCTTACAGATGAAGAATATACGGCTGTTTATCAAAAATATAAAAAGAAATCCGCTGTTTTTGCAAGAACGTTAATCGAAAACCTGCTGATAATCGTGATATCTCTTATTTTTATAGTTGTCGGGATTATGATGATTGCTACAAATGACGGCGAGAGACGGCTTAAGTTACTGGGGATTGCATTTGTTGGATTTCCGATTTTCCTGTTTCTCCTGATTATTATCCCTTCGTATTTGGATATATTGTCCACTATCATAACAAAGGATACGAAAGTTGCGGCGTGTAAGGCAGGTGTTGTGTTTTTCAGACCGAAATCCGGAGAAGTAGGTTATTCCTACAAGATAGATTTGGTATTTTATGAAGAGCAGAAGGTTGTCCGGGGAGTAAATCTTCCTTTTGAATTAAAGAGGATACTTAAGGAAAATCAAGATTTGTTTATTATGAATTCACATATTTTTGCATATGATAATAAGGGCAGATTGAGAACATATTAGTTTGACGGAATAAAAAAAGGCTTCCGAGCGGAAGCCTTTTTTATTATCCGAAGTATTCTATTATTTCTTTTAAATTATTGCTTATATCGGAGAGGTTTTCGAGACTGCTGATAAGATTATCGATATCGCTCTCAACTGTAGTAGTGGAAGCGGATACTTCCTCAGATATTGCTGCGTTGTCTTCCGACGCGGAGGAAAGGGATTGAATTACTGTCACCAATTCATTTTTTACTTCTCCGAGAGAGTTGGATTGTTCTTTAATATGGTCAAGTTTGCCGACAAGGTCGTTGATTGTATCCTTGAGAATACTCATTTTCTCCGAAACCAGTTTTGCTTTTATCAACTGATTATCATTGGATTTAATCAGTTTTTGATTGGAATCCTGAGTCTTGGTCATGGTGCCTACTATGTCGGCTATTATGTCGGCGGTATTGCTGGCTGATTCGGCGGAACTTGCTGCAAGATTTTTTATTTCTTCAGCTACAACTGCGAAACCTTTGCCGAAAGAACCGGCGTGGCTTGCCTCGACGGATGCGTTAAGCGCAAGAAGATTAATTTGAAATGCCAGATTATCAATTGTTTTTACAATGGATTTGGCCTTTCTTGTACTCTCGACTCCGTTCTCGATATCAATGGAAATATCATCAACAATGCGGTTGTTGGCATCAATTGATTCATTAAGTTCGACGATACTGTTTTCAGATTCGCTTACACAGTCGCGAATTGTTGCGATAAAGTCAAAACTTTCATTGATTTCGCTGTTTACGACATCGATACTTGCGGTAAATTCTTCGGTTGATGCCATAGCTTCTTCAGTGGCGGCGGCTTGACCGGTTGCACCATTGGCAACATTGTCCATTGCAAGTGTGATTTCGGATACTTCTTTATTGGTTCGGTCCGAAATAGACTTAACTTCTGTTGAGTAGTTGCTGAGCATATCATATCCGTTGTTTAAACGAGATGAAAGATTGTTGGATATTTCATTAAGTGATCTGCCCGAAATGATTCTTGTAAGAATAAGTATTATTATTGCAAATACGATAAGACACAGCGTAATTGATAAGATGTTGGTAGTAACCGATTTTTCGTTTATTCCGGTAAAAAGCATGCCGCAGAACTCTCCGTCATTATATATAGGCATGTAACATACGGTATAATTCTTATCGAAAATCTTTACACTGTTTTTTGAAAAGGTGTTGCCGGATTTTACGGAAGCAAATATTGCGCTGTCGGCAGTAGTACCGGTTGCGTATTGACCGTTTGCATTTTTGATGTTTGTAATTACTCTGGTATCATTCCAAAATACGGTATGAAATTCCTGATTATTGGTATTGTTAATCGAATTGAAAAGATCTACGGTTATCTCGTTACCGTTACAGGTGAGAATACCGTTCTCGGCATCATATTCCCAGGAAGGATTGCCGTTTTCGATAGATTCCTTCAATACACTTGTGGCACATATAGCCTGGTCTCTGAAATTCTTTTTCATGGCTGTTGAAACAAGAATTGCTGCAGTGATTGTCAGAATTAATGCAAGAGAAATGACACTTAATGAGACCAGTAATTGAAGTTTGGAACGAACCGTCCTTGATTTTTCAGGTGTTGCACCTGATTTTTCATTGTTTTTATCCATATTTTTTGTCCCCCCGACACATTAATTGATACATAATATTATATAACAAGAAAATAAAAAAAACAGAGGTATCTTTGTATTTGCATAAGATAAAATCTGTTTTTTTGCAAAAACATATGATATCTTATTAGGTATCTGTGAAAAACATAAAAAATGATTATGGGAGAGCCTATGAATAAACTTGCGGTAGTATTTCCGGGAATCGGATATAACATATATAAACCTCTTTTATATTATGCGGGAAAGATTGCTGTAAAGAACGGATATGAGGTATTAAATGTCGAATATCGAGATCTGCCTTATGTGGATTATTCGGAAGAAAGCATGACGGCTGCCGTCGAAAAAGCATATGATCAGGTTTGCGAATTCTTAAGAAATGTTGATTTTTTGGCTTACGACAGCGTGGTGTTTATTGGAAAGAGCATAGGTACAATTCTTGCGGCGCGATATGCAACGGAATATTTTCCGAAAGCCCGTCTTGTTTTGTATACTCCGCTTACGTACACATATATATTTAAAACTGCTGATGCAATAGCCTTTTTGGGGGATAAAGATCCTTTTTCGGATACGGATACCGTCAAAAGTATGTCTGAGGAGAAAGGGGTGCCGATTTATATTTATAGCGGTACCAATCATTCACTTGAAAGCGGTGACTGTTGTGCCGATATTAATTACCTTAATGATATTATGAAACATACTGCCGATTTTTTTGGAAAGCATGATTAAAATATCGGAAACAAATCAATCAAAACGCCCCAGAATATTCCGATTACGTACAGTGTCGCGATAATCAGGACGTTTTCTTTTTTGTTTTTGTTTTCCTTGACAAGAATAAGAAGTCCCACACCGGCGTTAACAAGAAGACCGGAGAACAGCGCTCCGGCACTCATTACTCCGGATACGTAGAGTTCGGTGATGATTACCGAAGAGGCGCAATTGGGTATTAATCCTATCAGTGCGGATACAAGCTGTGCCACAATCGGGACGGATTTGAAAAAGCCGCCTATTACATCTTCTCCGATTGAACCTATTATTATATTCAGTAATGATGACAGAATAAAAATATAGATAAATACCTGAAGGGTGTGCTTGATAATAACAACAGGAAAAGAACCGCGACAACAACTTGCCGTACAGTAATCCGGTGATTCGGAAGTTGAAGCGGATTTTCTGGAAGTCATTTTTATTGTGGCGGGTTTTGTATTGTCGGTACCCTTGATGAGTCTGAATACGAGATCCACAATATATCCTGAAATAACGGCAAGCAGCACTTTTATTCCAAGAATCTTTAATATTGTAAGTATGGGGACGGACGATGATATCAGTATCGGGAGCATGTCATCCGATGCCGAAAGAAATACAGCCAGCATGGTTCCGAGGGTGATGGCTTTTTTCGAAAAAAGCGTTGCGGCTGCGGCAGAAAGACCGCATTGGGGAATAACCCCGATAAGGCTTCCTATAAAAGGTCCCAGTTTTTTGACTTTCTTTATCGAAGAAAAAATCTTTGAACCTGCTTTTCTGTCAACAAGTTCAAGAATAATATAAATTACAAGTAAAAAGGGAATCAGCTTGGAACTGTCAATCAGAGCATCAAGCAAATATTCGGGTATTTGACTAAGCATAAATATTCTCCTTATAATACAATGGATGAAACTGAATTTGCAACTAATTTGCAATTTTAAATGATTTTAAATTTTTGTCAAGCAAAAATAAGGTAAAACAAAATGAGACTGGATAAATATCTTGCGGATTGCAATATAGGAACAAGATCCGAAATCAAAAAAATGATTCGAAGTAAAAGGGTATCCGTTAACGGAAAAAGTGTTACCGAAGCGGATATGCATATTGATGAGAACGATGCTTTAATTACTCTGGACGGAAGAATTATCAGATACGAACAATACAGGTATTTTCTTCTTAATAAGCCGGCCGGTTGTGTCTCTGCAACAAGAGATGCTCTTTCCGACACGGTTATTGATTTTTTAAAGAATGAAAACACAAAGGATTTGTTTCCGGTGGGACGACTTGATAAGGATACGGAAGGACTTCTCCTTATTACCAATGACGGGGTACTGGCACATAGATTATTGAGCCCGGGAAAGCATGTTGATAAGCTTTATATGGCAATGGTAGATAAGAAACTTACGGACGGAGAAATGAAGCAGTTTGCCGAGGGACTGGATATAGGAGACGATTCACTTACTTTGCCGGCGAATATTTCCGTAAAATGCAGTGAAGGCAGTAACACGAAATATTTGGTTACCATTCATGAAGGTCGGTACCACCAGGTGAAGAGAATGTTTGGCGTATTTGGGGCGGAGGTCGTTTATTTAAAACGTCTTGCAATGGGAAGACTGTGCCTTCCGGATGATTTGCTTCCGGGAAAATATTTAAAATTGGAGCCCGAAGCCGTAAAAAAAATATTTGATGAGTACGAGGATTAATATGAGATTTCTTTTGGTTGGAGTAAATGCAAAATATATACATTCCTGTCCGGCTATTTATCTTTTGAAGTCATACTGCTTATGCAAAAGACCGGATGCCGATGTTGAGGTTGCGGAGTATACGATTAACCGTCCTTATGAGGAAACCGTAAAGGATATATACAGACACAAGCCTGATTTTATAGGTTTTTCCTGTTATATCTGGAATATAGAATATATAGAAAAAATAATCGGAGATATTCATAGTATTCTTCCGATGTGTCAAATATGGCTCGGAGGTCCCGAGGCGAGCTACAGGGCATCGGAGCTGCTTGAAAAATATGTTTATCTGTCCGGGATAATGGTATCGGAAGGGGAAGAAACCTTTACCGAATTGTCGGAAAGACTGGATAACGACGATGCCCTGTATGATGTTAAAGGAACAACCGTAAGAAACGGAAATGAAATAATTATTAATCCCGTTAGGGAGCCCATCGATATGGACAGCATTCCTTTTATGTATAAAGATGCAGCTGACGGTGATAATAAAACTTTACGATTATTTGAGAACAGAATTATATATTACGAAAGTTCCAGAGGGTGCCCTTACGGTTGTGCATACTGTCTTTCAAGCATAGAGAAGAATCTCAGATTCCGAAATACCGATACCGTAAAAAAAGAACTGAAATTTTTTATTGACAATAATGTTCCGCAGGTTAAATTTGTTGACAGGACATTTAACTGTAATCATGAAAGAATGTTGGAACTGTTGCGGTTTATTCGTGACAATGATAACGGTATCACCAATTTCCATTTTGAAATTGCGGGCGATATATTAAATGAGGAGGAACTGTCGCTTCTCTCGTCTCTGAGAAAAGGACTGGTCCAGCTGGAAATAGGCGTGCAGTCTTTTAATGAAGAGACACTGCGGGCGGTAGGAAGAAAAACAAATCTAAAAGTGCTGACTGATAATGTAAGGAGGCTTAGGGAAAATCACAATATTCATCTTCATTTGGACCTTATTGCGGGACTTCCGTATGAAGATTTTTCATCATTTAAACAATCGTTTAACAGTGTATACGAGATGCAACCCGATGATCTTCAACTTGGTTTTTTGAAAATGCTGAAGGGGACGCCTATTGATTCCGTAAAAGGAGATTATGGAATCATATGCAGTGATAATTCGCCTTATGAGGTGCTGTTTACCAAGTACCTTTCCTATGAAGATATAGTTAATTTAAAGGCTGTAGAGGAAATGTTGGAATTGTATCATAACAGCGGACAATTTGAAAACTCGGAGAAAATGCTTCTGGACAGGGAAACAAGTCCGTTTGATTTATATTATAATCTGTCCGTGTTTTACAAAGAAAAAGGTTATGATACGATACAGAGTTCGCGGATCAGGAGATATGAAATACTTCTGGAATATTATAAGGAAAAATATGATGATTATGAGGCATTTCGCGAATATCTTACCATAGATTATTATCTCCGTGAAAATGCAAAAGGAAGACCTTCTTTTGCGGCGCCACCCGATATGGATAAAATAAAGTCATTTTATGAAAATGAAGAAAATATAAAAAAATATCTGCCGGAATATACCGGATATTCAACGGCCGAATTGAGAAGAATAACTCATTTGGAAGTGCTGGAACATAATAAGGAAAGTAAGATGGCATTGTTTGAATACAAAAGACCGGAATTGATTTATATCTGATTGTTTTAAGAGGACTTTTGTGGTAAAATAATTGCCGATTATGTTATTTTTTAGAATACAGAAAGGCATGAAGTACAATGAAAAAGTTTAATGCATGGATTTATCTTATTATCGTTATTGCGGTTATGACAGCCTTTGGCTATATTATGAAAAACGGTGTAGATGATAATAAGAGCGGTTCGGTTGAAAAGACAAAACTGGGTCTTGATTTGGCCGGAGGTGTCAGCATTACTTATCAGGTTGTGGGAGATGAAATTCCTTCTGATGAAGATATTGCGGATACGATTGAGAAGTTAAGAAAGCGACTCGAAAAATACTCAACCGAGTCTGATGTATATAAAGAAGGCGAAGACCGAATCAGTATTGAAATACCGGGTGTTACCGATGCTCAGGCTGTACTTGAGGATCTCGGATCTCCGGGATTGCTTTACTTTATCAGAGCAACAGGTTCGGACGGAAGTCTTAACTACACGAAAATAACAACTGAAGACGGTGATAAATTTGTACTTACAAGAACCATAGATGAATTGCAGGCCGACGGAAGTATCGTTCTTACGGGAACAGATGTGGTTAACGCGGAAGCCGGTGCATATACGGATAAAATGGAAAAAATCCAGTATGTTGTTAGTCTGACATTTACCGATGAAGCATCTGCGATTTTTGCGTCAGAAACGGAAATTGCGGCACAGAGAACGGGACTTCAGGGAACAATAGCCATATATTATGACGGAGAGATTCTTTCCGTACCCAATGTTGAACAGAAAATCAGCGGCGGAAAAGCACAGATTTCCGGAATGAGAGACATGAATGAAGCTGACATACTTGCTCAGAATATTCGTATCGGCGGACTTAAAGTTGAATTATCGGAACTCCGTTCGAATGTAGTAGGCGCTCAGCTTGGCGGTGAAGCTGTTTCTACCAGTGTTTTTGCCGGAATTATCGGTGTTTGTCTCATTATTATATTTATGATAGCAATATACAGAATTCCGGGACTTGCGGCTTCGATTGCTTTGATTGCATATACAATGATGACGCTGCTTTGCATTAATTTCCTTGAGATTACACTTACTCTTCCGGGTATTGCGGGTATTATATTGTCAATAGGTATGGCGGTCGATGCGAATGTTATTATATTCGCAAGAATAAGAGAAGAACTGGCAATCGGAATGACTGTTGAATCGGCAATCAAATCCGGATTCAGCAAGGCTCTGTCGTCAATTATTGACGGTAATATTACAACGCTTATTTCGGCACTGGTTCTTATAGCAATGGGAAGCGGAACCATCAAGGGATTTGCTTACACACTTACTCTCGGTATTGTTTTGTCAATGATTACGGCATTGTTTGTTACGAAACTTATTCTTAAATGCCTTTTTGCAATAGGTTTTAAAGATGTTAAGTGGTATGGAAAAGGTAAAGAAAGTAAAAAGATTGATTTTGTAAAACACAGAAAGAAATTCTTTGCAACTTCATTAAGTATTATTGCTGTCGGTATTGCGACAATGGTTATCTTTGGAATCACAACCGGCGATGCTCTTAATTTCAGTCTTGAATTCAAAGGCGGAACAGCAACTACCGTTGCATTTGAAACCAGGCAGGATGATGCTACGGTAGACGGACCCATTGTTGCCGAGATTGAGAAAATTGTCGGAGATGCAAATGTTCTTTGGACAACTGTTAATGATTCCAATGAAGTTATATTTAAAACAAGAACACTTAACGATGAAGAAAGAGAAGCATTTAAGAACGTCATGGTAAATAACTACGGTGTTGATCCCAATAAGATTTCTGTTGAAACAATCAGTTCGACAATTTCTTCGGAAATGCAAAAAGATGCTTTAATAGCAGTTGGTATTGCTTCTGTATGTATGCTTATTTACATTTGGTTCAGATTCAGTGATTTCAGATTCGGTGTAAGTGCTGTTACGGCACTTATTCATGATGTACTCGTAGTTCTTACTTTCTATGCTATAGTACGTCTTTCCGTCGGAAGTACATTCATCGCATGTATGCTTACAATCGTGGGTTATTCGATAAATGCCACAATTGTTGTATTTGACCGAATCAGAGAGAATTTAAAGAACATGAAGAATAAGGATACACTTGAGGATATAGTTAACGGCAGTATTTCACAGACACTTTCAAGATCTGTATTTACATCATTTACAACATTTATTACAGTTCTGATGTTATTTATTTTCGGTGTTTCATCGGTTCGTGAATTTGCCCTTCCGTTAATGGTCGGTATTTTGAGCGGTACTTTTTCTTCGGTATGCGTTACAGGATCGCTTTGGTATGTTCTGCGTAACAAGTTTCCTCAGGTTGAGGAAGATGATTAATTTTGACAGTTTGTTTTTTGAGGTGATAAGGGGATTGGACTATGCAGATTAAGTGTAATTATTGTCAGGGATTGATGAACGATACGGATGCATATTGTCCTTCCTGCGGTGCGGTCAATGTATATGTTAAGCGGGGAGCGAATGAAGTCCCTGTGACCATTGAAGACCTTCGGGAATATTGTGCCGCCAAGAATCTCGATACACACAAAATGCGATTCTTCATCGGGGAAGATTACAGAGAACCGAGAGCTTTTGGAATCTACAAGGATGTTTATTCCGATAACTTTGTTGTTTATAAGAATAAAAGTGACGGAAGCAGAGTTATACGGTATGAGGGTCCCGATGAAGCTTATGCCGTTAATGAAATTTATCAGAAGATGCAATCGGAGATGGTTAATCAAAGAGCTGCCAATCCGGGATTTGATAATAATATGGCTTTTTCGAGGCCAAATTCATTTTCGTTTTCATCGAATCAGGGCACTAATTATTCTTCGGAGAAATACAAAAGAAGAGCTCGTACAAAGTTCAGTTCACTGATAACTGTTATTATCATAATTATTGCAATTCGATTTTTTACAAGGTTTGCTTTTGGGTGGCTGTTTTATGCAGGAGATTTGTTTGACTCCGATTATTATGGCAGTTCATACGATTATGGTTATGACTATGATTATGGTTATGATTATGACTACGATTACGATTATGATTACGACTATGGTGACAGCTGGAGTTCATCGGATTGGGATGATGACTGGAGTTCCTCAGGATGGGACAGTGATTACTCAGATTGGGACAGTGATTGGTGATTTTAACTCTTTTTAATTTTTTTATTGTATAATTCAATTTTGTGTTATACTTTTTCTTGCGTGAATAAATGCATAAATATTATTGAACGGAGATATTTGAAAAAATGAGCAAGGATAACGATAATGTTTCTAAGTCCAAGGCAAAGCGTCTTGCAGCGGAAAAAGCGAGAAAGGAACAGAAAAAGGCTAAGAGACGGTCTACAATTACGGGAGTTACGATTGTTGCTCTCATGGTAGGAATTGTTGTAGGTATTATTGTATATAATAAAAATAAGGTTAATGCGTACAGTAGATATCTGACGGATGAAGGAACAATTGATATTGATATTAATCAGTATTGTACGACTACCTATGAAAATATGTCATTCTCAAGAGCCGAGCTTCTTCCGGATGATTCTCAGGTTGAATCCGATATTCAGGATTTTTGCAATAATAACAGAGTTGTTAAAGAAGAAGGCGCTGTTATAGCAGAAGGAGATATGGTCAATGTTACTTACTCTCTGACGGTAGACGGTCAGGTGGTTGATTCCGTAAGCGCGAATAACGGCGGTATGGATTATGTTGTCGGTTCGGCAAAGATGACGCAGGAATTTGACGATGCTCTTATAGGTCATGTTGTCGGAGATACATTTACAATTGACAATTCAGGTTCTGATAATTCGGTTTCAGACAATTCTGTTTCCGATAATTCTGTTTCCGATAATTCGGTATCAACCGACAGTGTTTCAGCAGACAATTTAACCTATAATATTGTATATACTGTAACTGTTTGTGCAATTTATGATGTTCCTGAATTTACGGACGAACTTGTTGCAAGTAATTTCCCTACCTTGTACAGCACTGCTGAGGAATACAGACAGAGCATTATTGATGACTACTATGATCAGAATCTTGAGAATGCAATACTGGAGAGTCTTTCGATGAATTGTGTAGTTCTCGATATTCCGGAGGATTACTATAATAAACAAATTGAAGAGTTTAAACGCTCCGATATAGCACAATTTAACTATGCGGCAGCTACATATGCACAGTATGGTATTCAGATGAACAGCGTTCTCGATATGTACGGATTTACCACACAGGAAGAGTATGATGCATATCTTGCGAATAAAGCGACCGATGCCGTTAAATTGATGCTGTATTATCAGGCAATATTTGAAAAGGCAGGACTCACCAATACCAAGGAAGATGTTCTTGCATATACACAGGAACTCGGATGGTCTATGGATGAGTATAACGGATGGGTAAGAGACCGAGGATATCCTTATATTGCGAACTTTGTATTGCAGGAAAGAGTAATGGAATATCTTAAGGAAAATGTTACTATTACAGATTAATTATAGAAATCGGTTTATATGAGCACGCAATAAGCGGATTGCGAATATACTTGATAATGAGAGCATCAGGCATACCGTCTGGTGCTCATTTGGTATTTAAAGAAAATAACAGGAATTAAAATATTGAAAAAATGGATGATGAAAAGAGTCAGTGCGGATTTAAAACACTACTCGGAGCAATTTAATATTGACCCGCTATTGGCAAGGATTCTTGTTAATAAGGGGCTGGCATCAGATGAAGATTTCAGACGTTATTTGTATGATAGTGAAGATGACAATTATAATGCGCTTCTTATGAAGGATATGAAGAAGGCAACTGAGATTATATGTCAAAAAATATCTGCCGGTGCTTCCATACGAATAATAGGTGACTATGATGTGGACGGAGTATGTGCCACAGCTATTTTATATAAAGGGCTTAAGTCAATCGGAGCAAAAGTTGATACGGTTATTCCTCATAGAATATATGATGGATATGGCCTTAATATGAATATAATAGATAAGGCGCATGAAGATAAAATAGATACGATTATCACCTGCGATAACGGGATATCCGCATGCGCGGAGATAGAGAGAGCTGTCGGATACGGTATGACGGTTGTCGTAACGGATCATCATGAAGTACCTTTTGAAACAGACGGAATTGAGAAAAAATATATTATTCCGTGTGCGGATGCTGTTGTCGATCCCAAACAGTCAGATTGTAATTATCCGTTTGACGGTATATGTGGGGCATATGTGGTATATAAGTTTATAGAGGTACTGACCGATAAATGGTTCGAGGATTGTCAAACCGCCGATTATGACAGAAAAGCACTTCTGGATGAATTGACTGAACTCGCCGCGCTGGCTACCGTTGCGGATATTATGGAACTGAAAGGCGAGAACAGAAATCTTGTGAAGAAGGGCTTAAAACTTATGGCTCATTCGGGCAATGAAGGCTTGAAGGCTCTTATAAATGTTAAGCAGCTTAATAATAAGGTGTTGAATGTATATCATTTAGGTTTTGTCTTAGGTCCCTGTATTAATGCGGCAGGACGAATTTCATCGGCCGATCGGGCGCTTGAATTGCTTTTGTGCCAAGATAAAGCCGAAGCTCAGCGATTGGCTGCGGATCTGTCCAATCTTAACGAGACACGCAAAAAACTGACAGAAGAAGCCTTTGAGGAGGCTAAAAAGGATATAGATAAAGATAATCTTCCGGGAGTTATTGTTTCTTATATACCGGAATGTCATGAATCCGTTGCCGGAATTGTTGCAGGCAAGTTGCGAGAATTGTATTCGAGACCATCCCTCGTAATAACAAAGGGAGAGGAGTGGGCAAAAGGATCTGCCAGAAGTATTACGTCTTATAATATGTATGAAGGTCTTAACGAGGTCAAAGATATTTTTATTAAATACGGAGGTCATTCTCAGGCGGCCGGATTTTCATTACCATATGATAAAATAGATGAACTCAGAAGGCGGCTTAATGACAATATAAGATTAACGGAAGAGGATTATAAGGAAACTCTCGTTGTCGATGCGGACCCTCCTTTTTCATATATTTCCCCGGAGTTTGTGGACCAGTTGACTCTTATGCAACCTGTCGGTAACGGAAATGAAGATTGCAGACTGGCCAGAAAAAATGTTGAATTCCGCGGAATAAGATTTATGGGTTCTGCCGGCAGCTCCGCAAGAATAAGAATAAAGGACTCGGACGGATTTGAAACAGAAGTTGTCTTGTTTAAGGGGGCAGCCGAGTTTACCGAAAAACTTAAAAATAAATACGGCGACGGGACAGCATATTTCAGTGTTTGTTATACTCCTTCATGGAATGAATTTAACGGTAAAAAAAATATTCAGTTTGTTGTTGAAGATTATATTATTTAACTAACAGACAGTTTTCGGGAGCATAAATATGAATGCGAAAAAGATTACATATAAGAGAAAACAATATGTGAACATTTATTTGGGAATTGCGGCAATCGGAGCTGTTTTTACCGGTATAAAGCAAATGAACCATCTGCCGACTGATGGGGTTGGATCGTTTGTGTTTGCTATGTTTTTTGTGGCTGCCGGATTTGATTACAGAGAGCGTTTAAAAGATAAAATATCCGTAATGAAGGAAATGTGTTTGGCTGCCGTCATTTACATTGTGTCTGCACTTATGGCAATCTGCGTGGATTTTGTTGACAGCGGTTCTGTTAGGGATCGTGTTTTGAAGTGTGTAACATTTAACGGTGTTACCGGGAATTGGATTATTCCGGCGATTATTCTGGCGGTTCTTCTTTACGAGTCGGTCAGAAAGAAATTTTCGATTAAAACAGCAGGTATTATTTCGGTGATAATAATAGTTATGAGTTTTTTTGCAGAACAAATAGCAATACCGACGTATTGCCATATTCTTGTAAGAGGTCTTGTAGGATACGTATTTATTTGCGCAGGCGAGATATCACATATTATATATGAAAAAAGCACAAAAAAGAAAAGTCTGCTTATTATTTTTTCGTTTGTTATCGCTTCCGGCGGAATATTAATATCTTATTTCAACAGTATTTCGTTCGAAAACATCATTTTTGGTAATGCGGCTCTTTTTTATATTTCTTCAGGATTGACATCAATAGGACTTATGTGGATTACGAAATGGTTTGAATATAATCATCCGTTGGAACTGTTGGGAGACAGTTATTTGGTGCTGCTGGGGTCTTATTATCAGTTCGGTGTTCTTTATTTTACAATGATGTTTGATAAAGCAATTTTCAAACTTACGGATCATGCGTTTATTTCGAGAACATCGTCGTTAATGGTTCTTTTCGGGTCCGAAATTATTATTATATTTATTTACAGAAAAATCAGAAAGGCTTTAGGTTATGATTCTGGTAGTATCTCTGAATCCGGCGATTGACAGGACAGTATATGCAGATAATTTTATACCGTATTCCGTAAACAGACTGTCGACGGTGAAAAGATATGCCGGAGGTAAAGGTGTTAATGTTGCTTCGGTGATATGTCAGTTGGGAAGTCGGGTTACAGTCACAGGCTTTGTCGGTGGGGTTAACGGTCAATTAATTGAACATTCTCTGACTGAACTCGGAGCGCAGACCGAATTTGTTCATACTAACTGTGAGACAAGGGAAAATATAAATATAGTTTCCTCGAACAATGCCGTTACCGAACTGTTGGAATCGGGTGGAATAATTAATGATGGGGAAGTGAATTTATTTCTTACCGATTTTGAAAGGCGGGTACAAGAGACGGATATTGTAGTAATGAGTGGCAGCCTTCCGGGCGGAGTGGGGTGTGATTTTTATTACAGGCTTGTCTGTATCGCCAATAAATACAAAAAGAAGGTAATTCTGGATACGGGGGCGGTAACTCTTAAAGCAGCATTACCGTCAAAACCTTTTATGATAAAACCCAATCAAAATGAATTGTCTGAATTGGCAGGAAAGAATCTTTCCGACAAAGAAGAGATTATTTCATTTTGTAAGGGCTTGGTAAAAGACGGTATTAAGAATGTAATTGTTTCGCTTGGAGAAAAGGGATTTATTCATTGCTCCGAAAATAAAACACATATTGTAAATGCTGTAAATGTGAAAGCTGTTAATACGGTAGGCTGCGGAGATTCTCTGGTTGCAGCCTGCGCAATCGGGTTTGATAAAAAAATGCCGATAACCGAGCTGCTTGCTATGGCTGCCGGAGTATCGGTCAGCAATGCTGTTTCCGAAAAAAGCGCTGATATCAATATTGCGTTTGCCGAGGAAATTGCCAGGAAAACAATAGTTAAGGAATATTCGGATGTACGCTGACGTAATTATCAATATAACACATGAAGCTCTTGACAGGCCGTTTGAGTATCGTATTCCCGATAAGATGTCGGATTCCGTTCGCGAAGGAACACGTGTACTTGTACCGTTTGGACCTTCCAATAAAGAAAAATCAGCGGTAGTAATCGGAATTCATGAAAAAGCCATATTTAATCAGGAAAAGATAAAAGACATTATCTCTGTTAATGAAAAGGGAATCGATGTTGATAAAAATATAATGGAACTGGCTCTTTGGATGAAGGAAAAATACGGATGTACATTGGCTTCCGCAATTGCAACCGTTGTTCCCGTAAAGGCAAAGGTTAAGGGGAAAACATATAAAAATATTAAGAAAACAGCATCTGATAATGTAATTAATGACTTACTTGATAAGACCAATCCAGTAACATATGCCGGCAGATACAGGCTTTTATCGGAGCTAAAGCATGCGGATGAACTGCCGCTTGATATAATTGTCAACAAACTTGGTGTCTCGGAGGCTGTTGTAAAAACCCTTGAAAAAAATAAAATCGTCGAAATAGAAAGTATACGTTCGTATCGTGTTCCTAGGGTTTCTGCGAACTCAAAATATGATAAAAAAATATTGTCGGAAGAACAGAAAAATGCCGTGAATAATATTATAGAGCGGCTTGGGTCGGAATTCCCCGGCGTTACGCTTCTTCATGGAATAACGGGAAGCGGGAAGACGGAGGTCTATCTTGAAGTAATTGAAGAGACACTGAAAAGAGGATGCCAGGCGATAGTCCTTATTCCCGAAATTGCACTCACTTATCAGACTCTTATAAGGTTTTATACTCGATTCGGTGATAAAGTATCAATACTTAATTCATCAATGAGTGACGGAGAGCGATACGATCAGTACGAAAGGGCAAAGAACGGCGAAATAAGCGTAATAATAGGACCAAGATCGGCTCTTTTTGTTCCGTTTCCCAAAATCGGCGTAATTATTATCGATGAAGAACACGAGGGGTCATATAAGAGTGACAGAATGCCAAGATACAGTGCGGTGCAGGTTGCCGAACATATTGCAACGAATTGCGGAGCCTTATTATTGTTGGGATCTGCAACACCCTCACTGGGAACATATTACAGAGCAAAGAAAAAAGAAATTTCGCTGGAGGAAATTACAAAAAGAAATTCCGGTTCAAAACTTCCGTCAACTTATATAGTAGATATGCGTGACGAGATAAAAAAAGGCAATAAGTCGGCATTTTCGGATATACTTAAGGAAAAATTAACCGAATGTATTCTAGAAGGTCATCAGGCAATGCTCTTTATTAACAGGAGAGGGTACGCGGGATTTGTCTCGTGCAGAAGTTGCGGATATGTATATAAATGTCCTCATTGCGATGTGGCGCTTAACGAACACGGGAAAAAGAATGTTAAAATGGTTTGCCATTATTGCGGTTACGAGACACCGATGATAAACAGGTGCCCGGAGTGCGGTTCGCCGTATTTTCTGGGAATGCGGGCCGGAACTCAGCAGATTCAGGATAAATTGCAGGAACTGTTTCCCAATATAAAAATCCTTAGGATGGATTCTGATACGACCAGAAATAAGGATGACTACGAAAAAATCCTGACATCTTTTTCTCAGAAGGAAGCAGATGTTCTGGTAGGAACCCAAATGATAGTGAAAGGACATGATTTTTCCAACGTCACTTTGGTCGGAATAATAGCTGCCGATATGTCTCTGTATTCAGCCGATTATATGAGTGCCGAAAAAACTTTTCAGTTAATTACTCAGGCTGCCGGAAGAGCAGGAAGAGGGGCGTATGAAGGAAATGTTATCATACAGACATATAAGCCGGATAATTATGCTATAATACATGCAGCCAATCAGAACTATCAAGGTTTTTATGAAGAAGAAATAGTATACAGAACAATTGCGGGTTATCCGCCCGTCAGCCATATGCTGAGAATAATGATATATGGAATTGGCGAAGAAGAAGCAGCTGATTGTGCGGAGATGATTTTTTCAAAAATCAGGAATCAATATGGTGAAAAGGGGCTGACAGTATTAAAGCCGGGAAAGGCTGCAATTTCCAAGATAAAGGATATTTATCGCAATGCAATATATGTAAAGAATGCGGATAAAATGCTTTTGGAAGAAGTAATGCGCTTTACTATATCACTGGAAGACGAGACGGATAAAAGAAGAATTACGATTCAGTATGATATGGATCCCGTAAATGCATTTTAAGTGATATTAATGATATATCAGAAAGGATAGAAAAATGGCACTTAGAACAATAAGAACAATCGGAGATGAAGTACTTACAAAGACATGTAAAGAAGTAACAAGTATTAATGACCGCACATTGGAATTGATTGATGATATGTTTGAAACCATGTATGAGGCCAACGGCGTAGGCCTTGCAGCCCCCCAGGTAGGCGTTTTAAAAAGGATTGTGGTTATTGATGTTTCGGCAGAAGGAGATGAACCGATTCTACTTATTAATCCAAGAATCACTGAGATGAGCGGAGAACAGACCGGGAATGAAGGCTGTCTGAGTGTCCCGGGAAAATGCGGAATGGTTACAAGACCAATGCATGTAAAATGTGTAGCTTTTGACGAGAATATGGAAGAATTTGAGATTGAAGGGGATGAACTTCTGGCCAGAGCAATCTGCCACGAGCTTGACCATTTGGACGGTAATTTGTATGTTGATAAAGTTGAAGGCGATCTTCTCTCAACTGAAAATCCGGAGGAAGAATAAATGAAAATAATTTTTATGGGAACCCCGGATTTCGCGGTGGCGTCTTTAAAGGCGCTGGTTGAGGCAGGACATGAAATAATTCTTGCCGTAACTCAGCCCGATAAGGAAAAAGGCCGAGGCAAACAATTGGCGGAAAGTGATGTTAAGAGATTTGCCCGTGAAAATAATATTCCCGTATATCAGCCGGTAAGAATCAGAAATGAAGAATGTGTTGAATATCTTAAATCATTTTCAGCCGATATTGTAGTTGTTGCTGCTTTTGGACAGATTCTTCCGAAGAGTATTCTGGATATGCCGCGTCTGGGCTGTATTAATGTTCACGCTTCACTGCTTCCGAAATACAGAGGTGCTGCCCCGATACAATGGTCTGTAATAAACGGGGATGATGAAACCGGTGTAACAATTATGAAGATGGCCGAGGGACTTGATACGGGAGATATTATCATGAGTCGTGCCATTCCTATTACCGAAGAGGATACCGGCGGCAGTATGTTTGATAAACTTGCTGTTCTCGGCGGAGAACTTCTGTGCGAATGTCTTGACCCCCTGGATAAAGGGACGATTAATCCGATTCCTCAGGATGAGGGTAAAAGTTCGTATGCTTCTATGTTAACAAAGGAAATCGGGAAAATTAATTGGAACAAAACATCGAAAGAAATCGGTAACCTTGTAAGAGGTTGTAATCCATGGCCGGGAACTTATGTAAAATATAACGGTAAAACAATGAAAATTTGGAAGGCTGTGTCCGTAACCGATGTGAATAATACCGATATGACAGCAGGGATGGTTGCCGAGGTCGGTAAGGATTATTTTGTTGTAAAATGCGCAGAAGGAAGTTTACGTATTGAAGAAGTTCAGCTTGAAGGAAAGAAGCGAATGAGTGTGCATGATTTTCTTCTCGGATATAAGATAAACCTCGGAGAAAAAATGGAGTAAATTTTGAGTAATAAGATTACCGTATCGCAATCAAGACAGATTGTGCTGGATATTTTAAACGAATATGACGATTCCGAGAATGCGAAACTCGGTATTATTTTGAACAACGTTCTTGCAAAGGTTGATTATTTTGAAAAAAATGAAAAGGCTTTTATTTCCAGACTTGCAAAAGGGTGTCTGGAAAAAAGAATTGCTCTTGATTATGTAATTGACAGATATGCGGAGACCGGAAACAAAAAGATTAAACCGGTTATAAGAAATATTTTAAGAATGGCTGTATACGAGATAATATATATGCGCTCGGAGTCTTATGCTGTATGTAATGAAGCCGTTAATCTTTCGATACTTAAGGGCTATAAAGGTTTGTCCGGATTTGTAAACGGTGTACTTCGACATATAGATAGAGATAAGGACTGCATTTCGTGGCCGTCAAAAGAAGATAATCCCGTATGGTATCTGAATGTGGTTTACTCTGTACCGGGGTGGATTGTTAAATATCTGATTAAAGCGTACGGCTTGGAAAAAACCGAAAAAATCCTTATCGGCATGGATAATTACGAAGGCGTAGGAATAAGAGTCAATGAATTGCTGTCGGATAAAGAAAAAAAGCAGCTTATTGAAAACCTTGTCAATGAAGGATGCAGAGTGGAAAGCAGTCCGTATACGGATTATGCATTCAGAGTGTATGGCGCATCGGGAATTCGTAATCTTCCGGGATTTGAAGAAGGGCTGTTTACCGTTCAGGATATCAGTTCTGTTCTTGCAATAGAATGTGCGGATATTAAGGAAGGCAGCAGAGTACTTGATATGTGTGCCGCACCCGGAGGAAAGAGTATGCATGCCGCACTTAAGACCGGCATTTCCGGAAGTGTGTTATCCTGTGATATCTCGGAGGAAAAAATCGAGCTTATTCGCAACAATATAGACAGACTTAAATGTAATAATGTAGATACAATGATATGGGACGGATGTGTTTTTAATCCGGATTTTGAAGATAAATTTGATGTGGTAATCTGCGATGCACCATGTTCGGGACTCGGAATTATGGGACATAAACCGGATATCAGATATAACGTGGTTAAGGAAAATATTTTCTCTCTTGCAACTATTCAAAAAGAAATTCTTACAAACGCAGTTAAATATTTGAAAAAAGGCGGAACTTTGATATTTTCAACCTGTACTGTTACAAAGGAAGAAGATATGAATAACAGAGAATTTATTATCAATAATCTGGGTATGAAACCCAAGCCTCTTAAAATAAAGGAAGAAAATAAGGAAGAGGAAGGTTTTAATACTGCGGAGGAAGGCTATATGTTGTTACTTCCGGGCATTAATAAATCAGAAGGATTTTTTATTTCAGGGTATATAAAGTAGATGAAAGATATAAAATCATTAAATCTCAATGAATTAATAATTGAAATGGAAGCTCTCGGAGAAAAAAAATTCCGTGCTACTCAGATTTATGAGTGGATGAATCGAAAACTTGTAAGGGATTATGACGAGATGACCAATATTTCGGCTTCTTTGAAGGAAAAGCTGAAAGCAAATTTTGATTTTACAACGGTTGAAATGGTGGAAGTCCAGGAATCAAAAGAGGATGGAACAAGAAAATATCTTTCCAAACTTAAAGACGGTAATCTAATTGAGACAGTATTAATGAGATACCATCACGGTAACAGTGTCTGTATTTCTTCACAGGTTGGTTGTCGTATGGGCTGCAAATTCTGTGCATCAACACTGGATGGACTTGAGAGAAATTTGTTACCTTCGGAAATGCTGGAGCAGATTTATATGGTTACCAGAGATACGGGAGAGCGTGTTTCAAATATTGTTGTTATGGGTACCGGAGAACCGATGGACAATTATGATAACCTTGTGAAATTCATTCGACTTATATCTGATGAAAACGGATTAAATATTAGCCAGAGAAATATTACGGTCTCAACATGCGGTTTGGTTCCCAAAATGAAAAATCTTGCAGATGAAGGCTTGCAGATTACATTGGCATTGTCGCTTCATGCCACAACTGATGAAAAAAGAAAAGAGATTATGCCGGTTGCAAACAGTTATTCGATAAAAGAGCTTATGGATGTTTGTAAATATTATTTTGAAAAGACGGGCAGACGAATTACTTTTGAATATTCTTTAATCGGAGGTGTTAATGATTCGGAGGAGGAAGCTGAACAATTAAGTTGTCTGGCTGCCCCGATAGGAGCACATATTAACCTTATTCCCGTCAATCCCGTCGTAGAGAGAGGTTTTAAGGAAAGTTCGCAGCATGACATTTTGGCGTTTAAAAATAAACTTGAAAAAAAACGTATAAATGTTACTATTAGAAGGGAAATGGGCAGAGATATTGACGGCGCTTGCGGTCAGTTGAGACGCAGATATATGTAGAGATTTATACATTTATACTACATATGTAAAAAGGCCGGGAAGGAAGTTGGGTAATGTCGCTACGATGTAGTTCCATTACGGATATGGGAAGACACAGACAAACGAATCAGGATTACGTTTTCACTTCGGAAGTGCCGCTTGGCGGGCTCCCGAATCTTTTTATGGTTGCAGATGGAATGGGCGGATATAAAGCCGGAGAGTATGCTTCCAAGAATACAATTGAGACCATAGTTAATGACGTGATGCTTTCAAAAGAGAAAAATCATGTAAGACTTCTCGGAGATGCAATACAACATGCTAATCACAGGATTCGTAAAAAATCACAATCGGATGATAATTTCAGGGGAATGGGAACAACCCTTGTCCTTTCTACTTTTAACGGTAAAGAACTCCTTGTTGCCAATGTCGGAGATAGCAGGCTTTATGTTATCAGTGATTCGATAAGGCAGATTACAACGGATCATTCATTGGTAGAAGAAATGGTCAGAATGGGCGGACTTGAAAGATCAAAGGCAAGACTCCACCCGGATAAGAATATAATAACAAGGGCTGTTGGTGTGGTTGAAAATGTAGATGTGGATTTCTTTGAAGTTGATGATCTGTCTGACGGAGATTTCGTCTTATTATGTTCGGACGGACTTACAAATATGGTCGAGGATAGTGATATAGAAGCGATTGTACTTGGAAAAGGTACGGTTGACGATAAAGCCAGACTTTTGATTGATACCGCCAATGCTAACGGTGGTAAGGATAATATTGCTGTTATTCTTTTTCAGCTGAATTTTGACGGAGAATGTTGATGATAAAGGTAGGAATGCAGATAGCGGAACGCTATGAAGTGATTGAAAAAATCGGCACCGGCGGTATGAGTGACGTATATCGTGCTAAAGACCACAAGCTTAACAGGTTTGTGGCTGTTAAGGTACTCAAACAGGAATTCTCGGAAAATGCTGATTTTGTATCAAAATTCCGAATAGAAGCTCAGGCAGCAGCAGGTCTTATGCATCCCAATATTGTTAATGTTTATGATGTCGGCGAGGAAAATGATTTCCATTACATAGTAATGGAGCTTGTTGAGGGTATAACATTAAAGAAATATATTGAGAAGAAAGCAAGGCTTTCCGTTAAGGAGGCTATCAGTATTGCAATTCAGGTTTCTATGGGTATAGAAGCTGCTCACAATAATCATATTATTCACAGAGATATAAAACCTCAGAACATAATAATAAGCAAAGAGGGAAAGGTGAAAGTAACCGATTTCGGTATTGCAAAGGCTGCAACCAGCAATACAATTACCTCGAATGTTATGGGAAGTGTTCACTATACATCACCCGAACAGGTCAGAGGCGGCTTTTCGGATGAGAAAAGCGATATATATTCCCTCGGTATAACATTGTTTGAAATGTTAACGGGAAGAGTACCGTTTAACGGTGATACAACTGTTGCGGTAGCAATTAAACATATTCAAGATGCGATGCCGTCACCGAGAGAGTTTGTGGCTGAGATTCCCGTTAGCGTAGAGAACATTGTACTCAAATGTACACAAAAGAGTCCTGACAGAAGATATCAGTCTGCACCGGCACTGATAGAAGATTTAAAAAAATCTTTGATCAGCCCGGACGAGAATTTTGTTAAAATCGAAGAAAGCGTTGTTTCCGGTGCGACAAAAAATATTACGGAAGCTGAGATGACTGCCATTAAGCAGCAGACAAGACAGCGGGATAATTTTGATGCCAAATTGGCATCAACTACAGGTTCGCTCAAAAATGAAAATGTTGAACCGAAAAATAAAGATAAAAATAAGGACAAAATTAGAGAGACTGAATCACAAAAATTGCAAAAGAATCAAAAAAAGATCAGTGATCAGCCTTCTGCTTCTCAGAATACGAGTAAATCATCCGTTAAAAATTCAGATAACGGTGATAAGCGTTCTTCAGGTAATAAATCGTCCAAGAACGGGAAGAACAGTAAGAAAAGTAACAGCGGTGTGAAGAAGTCTTCACAGTCCGGTTCGAAAAAGAAGAAAAAAGAAGATAAAAAATCCGAACTTATTTTCAGTATTATTACTATTGCTATTGCAATTGTTATAGGAATTGTATTCCTTATGATTGTAATTAAGGCTACGGGACTTGATAAGTTGGGAGGAAAAGATAATAAGTCAAATGATAATTCCGAAGCAACAGAATATATTATGGAAAATCTTGTTGGTTTGGATATTGAGACAGCTGAAGCAATGCTTTCGGAAAAAGGGGTGACGGTATCAAAACAATATCAGGAGTCTTCTGAAATAGCCGAGAATACAGTAATCAGTTCCGATCCTGCCGTAGGTGCGGTGGTTACTTCGGATGCTGTAGTTGTACTCGTTGTTTCGAGCGGCGTTAACGGTGTTCTTCTGCCTGATGTGGTTGGTTATTCAAAAGCTGAAGCTACAATTGCTCTCGAGGATGAAGGATATGTAGTCAACATTATTAAGGAAAATTCCGATACGGTTGCAAGAGATGTTGTAATCAGACAGAGCATAGAGGGCGGAAGTTCGGTTCCCAGAGGAACTACCATAGATATTTATGTAAGTTTGGGAGGCGAAACTGTTTCTGTACAGATGCCGAATATTGTCGGAATGACACAGGATGATGCTGTAGCTGCACTTATGGCGGAGGGACTTGTACCTGTTGCCGGAGTAAGCGACAGAAGCTCATATGATCTTGGCATAGTGTATTATCAGAGTTATTCGGCAGGGGTAACCGTTAACAGCGGAACAGAAGTTGAATACCGCGTCAGCGCAGGACATGTTCTGTATAATTGTGTATATTCGGTAGCTGCTCCGGCTGATTATTCCGGAGGAGATGCGGAAGTTGTACTTGTAAGCTCAACCGGACAACAGTTATTTTCTTCAACAACAAGTTCTTTTCCTGTTGAAATTAACATATCGAATATAGATGCTTCTTCGGGACAACTTACTATTTCCTACAGTGTAAATGAAACACAGGAAGTTACGGACGGAGACGGCAATATTTCAACACAGAATGTTCAGGTCAAGAAGACGTCGGGGCCTGAAACTATAGAATTTACGGCTCAGTAGGTGCTTATGAGCAATAGTATTGTTACCGGTCGAATTTATAAAGCAATTGCAGGTTTTTTTTATGTTAATACCGAAGAAGGTATGATTACCTGCCACGCTAAGGGAATATTGCGAAGGGGTTCTTATCGTCCGCTGGTTGGTGACAATGTAACCCTTGAAATAATTGACTTTGATAAAAAAGAGGGAAGCATATTATCAATAAGTGAAAGAGTGAATTCTCTTATTAGGCCCGAAGTGGCAAATATCGACAATACCCTTATCGTATTTGCTTATGAAAAGCCCAAACCCAATCTTTTATTGCTGGATCGATTTATTGTCAGTCTCGAAATGCAGGGAGTTCAGCCGTTTATTTGTTTTAATAAGCTTGATATAGCAGAAGATGTTGAGAGACAGAATATTTCTGATGCATATACGAGTTGCGGGTTTAAAGTATTTCAGGTGTCTGCGATAAACGGTGACGGCATAGATGAACTGAAGAGCATTTTGAGCGGTAAAATAACTGCTTTTGCCGGACCGAGCGGTGTCGGTAAAAGTTCACTTATTAATCTTCTTTGCCCCGCGGCTTCAATGGAAACCGGTACGCTCAGTGAAAAAACAGGAAGGGGAAAACATACAACACGTCATTCGGAGATTTTTGAATCTCAAAGCGGTGATTTAATTGTTGATACACCCGGATTTACATCGTTGGAATTACTTAACAGTTGTAATCCGGATTCGTTGAAGTCATATTACAAAGAGTTTTACGAATATGAGGGAGGCTGTTCGTTTTCAGCATGTTCGCATACTCATGAGCCGGGTTGTGCTGTAAAAGATGCAATGTGCAAAAATGAGATTAGCAGGATTCGGTATGACAATTATTTGAATTTATATAATGAATTAAAAAATCAAAAAAATAATAAAATATACAAAAGATTCGAGGCATAATAATGATTTATCTTTCACCTTCAATTTTATCAGCTGATTTTATGAATTTGCAAAGGGATATAGAGGCTGTTGTTACGGCGGGATGCGATTATATTCATTTTGACGTAATGGATGGCATTTTTGTTCCGAGTATTTCGTATGGAATGCCTGTTATGAAGTGCATTAAAGAAGCCAGTGATGTTAAACTTGATGTGCACCTTATGATTACGGATCCGCAAAGATATGTGAAGGAATTTGCGGAACTCGGTGCTGATATAATTACCTTTCATTACGAAGCGACATCGAATGCACGTGAAATTATTAATCTCATCCACAGACTCGGTAAGAAGGCGGGAATTGCTATTAAACCGGGAACGCCTGCAGGGGTATTGAAACAGTTCCTTCTTGATATAGATTTAATTCTTGTAATGACCGTTGAACCCGGGTTCGGTGGTCAGAAATATAATGATGAATGTACCGAAAAGATTATAGAAGTGGCTGATTGGATTAAAGAATCCGGACGTGAAATCATGCTTGAAGTTGATGGCGGAATTAAGGAATCAAATCTTAAGATGGTTATTGAAAGCGGTGCCAACGATATTGTTGCAGGCTCATGTATCTTTAAAGGTGATATTATAAAGAATATGAAACGATTCAAGAGCATTATGGGAGAATGTGAAAGTAATTGATGCCTGATGTGAATGAAGAAAATAATAATCAATATTTTAACGAGGCTCTTGGTAATTTTACGCGTGATTTTGCTTACGGAGGTGCCATTAGACATCTGGTTGACAGAGGATATACCATAGATATGATTATTAAAGAATTTAATTATCCATTATCAAGAGAAACTATACAAAAAATTATTGATGATAAAATTCAAAACGACAAAAAAACATAAAAACATGTTTTGTTTTTATTAAAGGAGGCAACTTGAAATATACGAGTAATAAGGTTAAAACGATATATATTGTAGTAATTGGAATTATTGTGCTGTGGATAGGCGCTCTCGTTTTTAAGCATTTTTATGTAAGAGTTGAAATACCGGAGTATATTGATTCTCAGGAAGAGCTTGAAGACATGGTCCTTGAGCAAGCATCGCATTATAAAAACTATATAACATTTTATACGCATCAGAATCCGGATTATTTCGATTACAATCAGGTTTTTCATAATATTGTAAGCAGAAATACTTATATAGGTACGGAATTATATGCCTTTTCATATACATATACGGGTCAATCAGGCGTGTATTGTTGTGAGTTAAGACTTGATGATCCTGCGCTCCATAGAGTATTGATGACAGAATTTCGTGCTAAGGAAATTGCTTTTCATTATAGAAATCTGGAAAGCGATTATGAAAAGGTTAAAGCTGTACATGATTATTTGGCACTGTTTAATGAATATAATATTACTTTTGACTGTGGATTTAATGCTCTGTGGGTCGGTGAAACCTGTTGTAACGGATATTCATATGCATTTTATGCAATAATGGAGGAACTCGGAATTCCGGCTACTTGTGAATTTGGTAACAGTCATGCATGGAATACGGTTTTTGTTGACGGAGAATGGTACAATATTGATGTTACCTGGGATGATCAAGGAGGAAACGGGGTCGGATATGATTATTTCCTTAAATCAGATGCTGATTTTAAAGGACATCATCATGGAGCTGCCACTGCCGACGAGTCGCTTCCCGTAAGAGGCAGGGAAGCCAAGTCATATTACAGAATGGTGCCTCCGTTTAAATTCATTATGATTAGCGTTGGCGTAATATTATTGTTGATATTTATGTATGTTATGAAGGAAAAAATCAAAAAGAGAAAATTACTTGAATTAAAAAGAATAATAGATGAACAGGAAGAAAAAGAAGAATTGTATAACAAATACAGAAATGATATAAATAATAAAAACGGTTGGTAACAACCGTTTTTTTATTGTCAATGATATTCGCAATCCGCTT
>JAZUDQ010000040.1:0-2017 GCA_045639745.1 Lachnospiraceae bacterium
TATTGATATGACAAATTTACTAAACTTCTTCTTTGATTCCGTAGCCCAAAAATATTAAGCCGAATATGAGAAATGTTACCCAAATCAGGACCGTAGATAATTTTACACCGGTAATACAGTCTTCTATGCATTGTTCAGCAGAGCTAAACTGACTGACAGTTGCACTAAGATTATTGAAAGATTCGGCAATAATCTGGTTGTTGCCGATTTTGGCAGCGAAGGTGATCGGTTCGTTGTTTTTAAGGCAATAGAAAGAATAGCGAATATTATTCAGCTCCCATTTATTTCCTTCCGGATAATAGTAACAGTCACTTTCAGTTATGCCTTTCGTGAGATCCTGACAAACTTTCGAAAGATTCCAACACTTGTTGATGCCGAATTGCTCAATCGGAAACGGAATATCGCCATAAAGGAAAAATTCCGGTGAAGATACGGCTGCAGTCGGATTATCCACCTGTACCCAGTCACAGGTGGAATCTTTCTCTTCCGGATGCAGTTTTATATAGATTTCTTTTTCTGCGCGAATATAAATCATGGAATCCGTCAGAAAGTAATAATATGGGTCTTCTACTGTGTCGCCGGTCAGAACAGCATTTTCGACAAGATAGCCCTGTGGTTCTCCTTCCAGTGCAGAACGCAGGTCCTCTTCTGTGGATATAATTGGTGTTGCCCTTACGCTTTTGCTGTATTTATTCACTTCAATCCGGGTGATAACTAAGGTCAAAACTATCAGAATACCACACACGATCGCACCAATGAAATATTTGTTCATATGATATTTTCTCCTGTCTGAATATTGATTCCCGTTTTGCAAAAGAACAAAAGGAATTGTTCTGATTATAGCACATCTTCTCGAAAAAGAAAAGATGACTTCAGTAATATTTTTTATGTGTAATTTCGGATAAGCTCACACCGAAGGAAAAGCTTAAAAAGCTTCATTTTATAACGACGAAGAGGATATCCACCGCCTCTACAGGCGGCGGGTTCTATCCTAGCATTCAGTCCAGTCGGAGTACAATCTCCGACTTCAGCGAAGGCGATTCTTCGAATCGCCTCTGCGAGTTCAAAGCAGAGCTTTGAAACGTGAAAGATGACTGTCTTGACGAAGCAGAAAAATTTGTAACACCGCTAAAGATATCACTTTGGCAGCAACTGCAATATCTCAGAGTGGAGATGCATATTTTGTTAATGGCGATATACCTCAAATAGGCGATAAATATGTATATATAAATCGAGGATGGAAATGCGAATGCAATAGTAGGAATTGCCATTTCCCATCTTATACTACTGTAGCAGAATATTTATATAGGGACGGAGAGATAGTTTATTATTCATTCGGAGGATAAACATGAAAAATTTTTTCAAGATAAAAAAACACAAATGTCCTTGGTGCGGAAATGATGTGTTTATGTTGAGTATATATAGCTCAACAAAGGACAAATGTGACAATTGCGGACATTATTACACCTATTGTAGCGATAGCAAAGCAAGTAAAGTACAAAAGTTATCGTTCGCACTATTGATATTATGTATGTTCATTGTACCATTTGATTATTTACCTTTTATTGAAATGCTTTTTTTGCTTTTTTACGTGATTTGTTACTTATTCATTCCATATGAACGAATGGATGATACAAATAAATTTATGATAAAAAAATATGTATCAGTAATCACAATGTATGATAACGTCAAAATAAATCCTCGAAAAATACTATCATACTATAATATTGTTCCAGTATGTTTTATTGACGATAACGATATACCTGTTTCAAATGATGTTTGCATTCTCATTGAAAATTCAAAAAAAAATAGTCATGATGAATATGAATGTACCTTTTCTTTTTTACCATCATCAAACGTTAAATATGATATAAAAAAAACAAATATTAAATTTATCATTTTTGATGATCGTGTAAAAGTTGGTGAAGGAATAGTTGTAGGTGAAGTAGATTTTTAAATTTAGGCAATAACATTTTTATCTTGATTTTAATTTATGACGAAAAGCAGTTAAGAGTAA
>JAZUDQ010000041.1:0-5883 GCA_045639745.1 Lachnospiraceae bacterium
AGTATGTTCCCCACATCCAGCTTCCTTCAGATTCGAGGTCGCCCTCGACACCCTTGCCTTCGGCTATATCCTTCCCACTACCGGGCGGATTCGGGACTTTAACCCGTTAGAAACGTGCGCCGCTAGGCGCACATAAAAAAAGGCGGATACATTTATCCGCCTTTTATTTTTATCTGTGACTACTTATGCCTGAGCCAAGTATGCTTTCTGTTCTTCGGTAAGAACATCTATTTTCTTTCCCAGGAAATTAAGTTTTTTTACAGCAACAGCTTTATCGACTTCTTCCGGAACATCAATAAGCATGCTGTTCAATTTTCCTTCATGTTCAACAAGATACTTGGCAGACAAAGCCTGAATTGCAAAACTCATGTCCATAATTTCTGCAGGATGTCCGTCTCCGCAAGCCAAATTTACAAGTCTTCCCTCACCGAGAACGCATAATACATTACCGTTTGACAGTTTGTATCCCATAATATTATTTCTTAACTCAGTCTGCTGAACAGCTATTTCTCTCAATCTTGCCATATCTATTTCACAATCAAAATGGCCTGCATTACAGAGTATAGCGCCGTCTTTCATATTCATAAATGAATCTTCACAGATTACCTTATCACAACCTGTTACGGTAACAAAGAAATCACCGTATTTTGCAGCTTCTTTCATTGGCATTACATCAAATCCGTCCATAACTGCTTCAATTGCTTTAACAGGATCGACTTCTGTAACAATTACTCTTGCTCCAAGTCCCTTGGCTCTCATTGCTACACCTTTTCCACACCAGCCGTATCCGGCAACAACAACAATTTTACCGGCAACAATAAGGTTGGTTGTCCTATTTATCCCGTCCCATACAGACTGTCCCGTTCCGTATCTGTTATCAAAAAAATGTTTACACTGAGCATTATTAACTTTTACCATAGGGAATTTAAGTTTTCCCTCATTGTTCATTGCTTCAAGTCTTATTATTCCTGTGGTAGTTTCTTCACAGCCGCCTATTACTCCGGGAATAAGATCTTTGTATTTGGTATGCATCATGTGAACCAAATCTCCGCCGTCATCAATGATTACATTGGGACCTATTTCCAATACAGCCTGAATATGCTTATCATATTCTTCTGCGGTACAACCATGCCATGCATGCACCTCAAGTCCTGCCTTAACAAGTGCAGCTGCTACATCATCCTGGGTTGAAAGCGGATTCGACCCTGTTACATACATCTCTGCTCCACCGGCCTTAAGCACCTTACAAAGATATGCTGTCTTTGCTTCCAAATGAACAGAAAGGGCAATCTTTTTACCCAAAAATGGTTTTGATTCAGAAAATTCTTTTTCAAGGGTTCTTAATAAATCACAGTGATTTTTCACCCATTCAATCTTCATTTCTCCACTTGACGCCAAATCAATATTTCTTATTTCGCTAGACATTTTATTCTCCTTAACTAATAATATATAATAATTGCCGGACGTACTCCGTCAACCTCTAAAGTTCCGTACGGACATGACTCCATGTACGCAAGTCCGTCACTTGAGCCGGTAACAATAGCATAATTATTTTCCGAATCATTTCTTAAATACCATGACGCATCTCCGTCGTATTCACCAACCGTCAGACCGTTAAACCTCGCATAATCCGTTCCGTATACCTTTACATCTTCAAAAGAAAATTCTCCTTTGACAAGAATATAAGAATCCAGTTCGTTTTTGTTTAAAAGGAAGACATCTCCCACATTCTGCATGCATATCAAAGAATTAATCTCTTCTTCCGTAAAAGCTCTCGACAAAAAATCCGTTTGCAACCATTCATAAATATTTGAATCAATCCATGTCACACCGGCATTTTGATTTTTTTCATAATAATGTGCATCTATTATCATATCCGAAATAAGTAAATAATAATCTCCGTTATCTGCCAATATTTTCCATTTAATCGGCTCACAAACAAAATATCTGTAATTTCCGTTCGAATCCTTTTCCCTGTAATAATTTACTCCGTTAACCGAAGCTGCACCATCTTTATCATATGAGGCACTTGTAATTTCACTGGTTAACATTTCTCCGGCAACTTCAGTCTGAGGATATGAACCAAAGAATACATAACCATCATTATTGGAAACGGATGCCGGCGCGTGAGTTCTTTCATCATATGGTATTACACTCGGCTTTGATTCAGTGCGCAGATATACCACAATTACAATTACAGCAGCTGCAAGCAACAAAATACATATATACGTAAGCATTTTGTTACCGCCGTTCTTATTCGAAGAATTGTCCGCATCACTTTCAAAGTCTTTTTCTTTATCATCTGATTTTTCAGTATCGTCTTCATAAAAAATATCAGCCATTTTCAGTATACAACCTCTTTCCTAAGACTATTGCCTTCTGCACATAACTACAATACTATTTAATCATGCAACATTATAAATTATACATATTTTAAGCACCTAAGTTCAAGTTATTTATAAAAAGACTTTTTCACAAAAAAAGGTACTATACAGTACCCTTTAAATTTCTTCAATTATATTCTCACACTCCACTATGAAAAATTAACCGAATCAACCTTAATAAGAGTTGAGGCTCTTATTGTCTGCTTATCAATCTTAGTTTGTATCTCTTCCTTTGTTTTCCCTTTTATTGCCTGCGATATATCTTCAGTAAAATAAAAGCCTCGCATAAATTTCTCTGCCAAGTATTCGCCACTTTTTGTGTCCCTCGCAACAAATCGTACTGCCATAAAACCACCTCCCCCATACGGTTTTATACATCAACTTTTTCACTTATATTATACCACATTTTTAGAAAGTATTATCTCTTACTAAATAAAAAAAGGACAATCTTACGATTGTCCTTTTATCACTTTTTTTACTGTTCAGCAAGCTGGTTGATTTCATTCTGTACAAGTGCAACCAAAACGATAGGAATGAAGAGCGCAAGAACGATGTAAATAATCTTATTATCACTTGCGGGCAATCCACGCTTTGCTTTAATAGCATTAAGATTTGAATCTGCATTAAGAGCAAAAATAATCTCACCTACGTAGAAAAATAATAAAATAAACTGAACGATAGGTGACATATTGCTTGACTGACCTTCTGTGTCAAGAGCCTCAATAGTTACCCAAAACCAATATAACATGTAAATACCACAAGTTATTATTGAAAAAATAATTACTGTTGCAACGCTTCTGTTCTTTAACATTATAAAACCCTCCTAATTGGATTTATTTTTTTCAAATAAGATTATAGTTTAGAGTTATAATTTAGTCAACATAAATATCGTTGAAAGATTTCTACTTTATGACCCTGTTATAATCATAACCTCTGTCACTTGATAAAACATGAGGAATTAATTCAAAATAAACCAATCCGAATTCTTTTACGTCAAGACTAAAATTCAATTTACCGTTCTCGACAGTCATTACATTTGTTTTAATCAATGGTTTATCGCATTCCCTTAACAAATTTTCCTGTGCTTTTGTAAGACTTGAGGGTTCTCCGAGATCATGCCATACTTTAAGAGGATTGCATGTCTCCTCATCAACAATATGCTGAATAAGACTATATTCTTTGTAATCTGCTTCTATTGAAAAACTTACAGAAAGGTTCTCTCCTTTTCTTACATTATTGCTTGCATACAAAAGACCGTTGAATCCATTATCTTTTTTACAAACAATAACTTTGTCTTCTTTAAGTAAGCACTTACCCGATAATTGTTTGAAAAATTTAAATGCATAGAATGTCGGCTTTCTGATACCTCTGTTAGCAACCATACCAAAACCGCCATGAAAAGGAGCAAACGGAACTCCCCATTCTTCGAAGATATCTCCAAATGTCCAGTATGAATAAGATTCACTTGTTTCTCCAAATCTTGAAAGCATATCGGCAACATAAGACGCATTTTGATTGGTGTCATGTATAGGCGCGTTAGGAATATATGCAGTATTAAATTCTGTAATATGCATAGGTAATCCTTTATAATCCGGATATGAATCAATTATTTCTCTTGAATCATTAAGTGTCTGAAAACTATAATTAATTTCACGCAAATCGATATATCCGTAATGTCCTCCGCGTTGAGGATCATCCGACGTATAATGATGACGAGTTATAAAATCTATCGGAAATTTACGATCATTAATAAAATCCATGAAGAATTTCATATGTTTCTTATCTTCAACACCGCAAATTGCCGGTCCTCCGACTTTGAATCTTTTATCGATTGCTTTAATACAATTAAAAGTTTTTTCAAAAAGAACCAGATATTCGTCCATATCAGCATTCTTCCAGAACCCAGGAAGATTAGGTTCGTTCCATACTTCTATAGGCCAGGTAACTACTTCGTCAGCACCGTATCTTTCCATAAGATGACGAAGTGTAGCTTCAACCAATTCGCACCACGAGTCATAAGAGGAAGGCGGAGTTACATTTCCCTTCCAATAAAATATGGTCTGATCCCCCGAAGCCATTTTGGAAGGCATAAAACCCAATTCAAGAAAAGGTGTAATATTTACACTAAGGTAATTGTCCATAACAAAATCAAGATAGGTAAAATTATATTCCACTATAGTTTTACCATTTTCTTCATGAGACTGATAGATGGCCATATCATCGGAAAAAATTCCATGTCCTCTTATATGTTTAAATCCAATTTCATCCTGTACAAGTTTTAACTGCTCCATGTATTCCTTTGTCAAAGCAAGGCCCATACGCCCTGTTCCGACACAGAAATCAACATTATTAAAGAATTGCGCCGAAGAATCCGATTTAACAATTACACTTTTATTCATATAAATATCCTTTCATATAAATTAATTACAATAATAAATGATATCAATTATATTCAACATTAATAAGACAAAGCCCCTGCGCAGGAGCTGTAAATCCGGCCAATTTTCTGTCCTTTGACATAATCAATTGTTTCATTGAATCCTGAGCTCTTTTGCCAAAACCAACCTCTAAAAGAGTTCCTGTCAGAATTCTTACCATATGTTGCAAAAATCCGGTACCGTTATAACGGAAAATAATAAGATTACCTTCTTCTATAATTTCAATATTATTAATAATTCTAACAGTCGATTTTTTCATTTTAGGATTACTGCAAAAAGAAGCATAATCATTCTCACCAGTCAAAGATACAGCAGCCCTTCTCATTGAGGCAATATCAGGCTTTTTATCAAGAAAATATACATACTTTCTGTTAAAAACAGGTTTAATGTCTCCATAATAACAGGTATATTCATAAGTCTTTCCAACTGCATTATATCTGCTGTGAAATCTTTCGGAAGCCTCTCTTACATCTATTATGGCAATATCTTCCGGAAGATATTTATTCATATAGTTTTTAATATCATTGCAGGAAAAAGATGTTTCAAAACGAGCATTGGCAACCATCCCCTTAGCATGCACACCCGCATCTGTACGACCTGCACCAATAACCTCAACATCATTACCAACCATGCGTTTTAACACATTTTCAATTTTCCCCTGAATAGTAAGTTCGATACCCGGTTGATGTTCCCATCCGTAATATTTAGTTCCGTCATAAGAAATAATAAATTTATAATTCATCTGATTATACCCACATAATTAATATAAGTAATATTTAGAGATTAAGTCAATAAAAAAGGAACTCATTATGAGTTCCTTTTAAATTACTGCCGGCGACCGGAATCGAACCGGTACTGTATTTCTACAACAGGATTTTAAGTCCTGCGCGTCTGCCAGTTCCGCCACGCCGGCTTAAAAATGGGGCCTACAGGGCTCGAACCTGTGACCCTCTGCTTGTAAGGCAGATGCTCTCCCACCTGAGCTAAGACCCCAAAAAGAGCGACCCACACCGGACTTGAACCGATGACCCCCGCCGTGACAGGGCGGCGCTCTAACCAAC
>JAZUDQ010000042.1:0-18661 GCA_045639745.1 Lachnospiraceae bacterium
AGTATGTTCCCCACATCCAGCTTCCTTCAGATTCGAGGTCGCCCTCGACACCCTTGCCTTCGGCTATATCCTTCCCACTACCGGGCGGATTCGGGACTTTAACCCGTTAGAAACGTGCGCCGCTAGGCGCACATAAAAAAACTGCAATGCATAATCGCATTGCAGTTTTATTAATTTTGGTTTTAATTTTATTCATAAACAGTGTTACTCATATGAATTCCGGTTTCATCTTTATATATGTGAATTTCAAGTGTACAGCTCTCCCAAACTTCGCCGCTGTAATCTTCAACAGTCTCTCTGTCTACAAAAACAGTTGCAGTATTGTCACCTTCGTCTATGTTATAATCGAGCAATTCATACTCGTAATGAGATACCTCTCCTATACCTCCCATATACAAGAGATAACCTTCGTCCGAGAGGAAAACTCCGGTCATCGTTCCATCATCAATCTCATCCATCTGCTCGTACCACAAATCGGTATCAAAAACGCCTTCACCGTATAAATCATCCAATACAGCCTGAATGTCATTCAACATAAAGCAGTATTCAAAAGATTCCTCAGGTAGATGCTGCAGATACTCATCCTTCTCTTCTTCACTGATAATACCGTATTCAATTAATTCATCCGTTCCGAGGAAATAACTATCAAAGAAATCTATCTGAGTATCTTCATCACACTGCATATTGTGGGATATTACATAAAAAAGTATCCCGGCCATGTTGCCGTAATCCAATGCAAAAGAAATGCCGTTCTCCTCTATTTCTTCTTCGGAAAGAAATAGTGAATCCGAAAAAGTGCTGGTCATAACAGATATTACCGAATTAAAGTAATCCCCTATTTCCCCTTCGGTTATCTCATATTCCGAGTAATTGTCGTCGTCGTCATCGTCGCCATCATCATCGTCGTCATCTTCTTCATTGTCATCGTCATCATCATGAGAACTATGTGTACCGGAATTATGTCCCCTTCCGTTTTCCGATGTCTCCTCTTCTTCAAGCGCGCAGGCCGAAAGACATAAGGCGGCAAGAATGATTGTTATATATAAATTTAATTTCTTTGCCATGTAAGACTCCTATATTAAATATTTAACCGTCCCGAAATATTATTCCGAATAATCAATATCCATATTTTCACACCATTCCCGTGCGTATTCTATGTATTTATCGTATTGATATTCATAAAATTGCTTTTCTATACCAAAATGTAAAATTGCTGATTTAAACTCTCTGTAAGGATGAGCACTTCCCAATTCCCTTAACAACGATTCGGATATCTTCGTATCAGGATATTGTCTTGCAAATTCTATCATAATGAGTTTATCGCGCATCTCATATTTTCCCGGAAGTTTCCGATATTCATCCGAATCTTCAACCAAATCACACAATTTTTCATATTGTTCTTTTTCTATCATTCCGGCATCATCCGGGATATTAATTATCTCTCCGGTAAGAATGTTTAAATACATCTCATTCTCATCAGATATTTCATCAAAAGCATCCGCTATATACTTTAGATTAACCGCTCCCATATACTCCCCTTTGCTTTATTTTAAATTAATAATCTTTATAAAAATTCATCGATTTTTTTGTATATTTCCTTTATACACGCTCTGCATTCTTCTTCGGGAACACATACATTCATATAATTCTGTATCATTCTGAGCATTACCGAAATTACAGCTTCTTCATCGGACTCGCCGTATATCATATCGCTTACAACGCAATATACATCATAGTATTCGTAATTCTTCCATGCATCTTCAGCCGATATATTAAGTCCCGCAAGTTTGTTTATCTCATCTGTGATAATATGAAACTGCTCCAACATGCTATTCATAGGGAAAAATCCTTGATTCCAAGTAGGCGAATCCTTTCCCAATTCATATTCCTCAATCACCAGGCATACCCTTGGATATTCGGAAAATCCCTCCAACACAGCAAAACGTTCCTTTGCTTCAATGGCATTTTTTTCAGATTCATAGATTCCCAATATTTTAGTGGCGTTTTTATTACAGAATTCATAATAGTGAAGTAAAATCCATACTTTCATTTTGCTCTCCGATCAAATATATGTTATTTACTCAAGTATTTAGTTCCCTAAATTCAATATATCCAAACTCAGTACAACGTCCAAAAATTAACCGAACCCAAAACACAGAATGGATTTTCATCCTGCAAAGAAGCTGCAAAGAAGAAAAACGCAGGCGTAACCGGCTACGTCATTTTTTTCTGATGAAGGAGGCGGAAATTCAGGCAAGTTATTTGGTGTGGTTCTTAACAGGACGAATTACTATCCCACAAATATATCTTATCATCTGTGGTCGTTAAATCAACCCTTATCATATTATTACAATCAGAATACACATAAAAAATACCGCCTGTTGCGTTACCTGTATTTAATAATTAATTATTTAATGTAACAGCCGAAAGCGATATTCTGTGAAAGTATTTTCGATTATATTGCGGAATTAATAATTCGATTTTTTATAATTATAATAAAGATAAACACAGGCATATCAGACCGGACAAGGCTTATAATCGAAGTAATCGAGCAAACAATCAGGTAATAAAAATCCGGTTAATATAAAAAAGGAATACTATTGTCTTTCAACCTTATTAACTTCCTCAAACATTGATAAAAGTGCTCTTACAATTCTTCGCGAAGCATGTCCGTCACCATATGGATTTACAGCTGATGCCATCTTTTCATATGCATATGAATTGGTTAAAAGATGCTCTGCCTCTTTTACAATTTTTTCTTCATCGACACCGACAACCTTTACCGTACCGGCTTCGACAGCTTCAGGTCTCTCTGTTTCCGTTCTGAGAACCAGTACCGGCTTCCCAAAATGAGGTGCTTCCTCTTGTATGCCGCCGGAATCAGTCATTACCATAAAGCATCTGAACATCAGGTTATGCATATCCAATACATCAATCGGTTCTGTCAAAATAACATTTTCAATATTGTCCAACAGCGCATAGACAGTATCCCTGACCGCAGGATTAAGATGCACGGGATACACAAAAAGAACATTCTTATGTGACGCTGCTATTCTTCTGACAGCTTTGCAAATATTTTCTAACGGTTTTCCGAGATTTTCTCTGCGATGTGCAGTTAAAAGAATCACACGTCTTTGCGAAAAATCAATCGTTTGAAGATTTTTATCTTTAAATACATAATCCGACTTTACGGTTCCTTCCAAAGCATCAATAACGGTATTCCCGGTTACAAATATATTTTCACGGATACCTTCTTTTTTAAGATTCTCTTCGTTATTGACAGTGGGAGCAAAATACACGGTAGACAACCTGTCCGTAAGAAGCCTGTTCATCTCCTCGGGAAAAGGTGAATAAATATCACCGGTTCTAAGCCCTGCCTCAACGTGTCCTACAGGAATCCGTTTATAAAAAGATGCAAGGGCTGCCGCATATGAAGTCGTGGTATCGCCATGCACAAGAACGATATCCGGTTTTTCCTTTTCGAGAACCATTTCCATTTTTTTCAAAATCGATGTGGTTATCTCTGTAAGACTCTGACGTTCCTTCATAATTTTGAAATTATATTTTGATTTAACATCAAACGCATCCATAACCTGTGCCAACATTTCTCTATGCTGACCTGTCAGGCACACAACACATTCTATTTCTTTTTGTTTATTTAATTCTTTTACCAAAGGACACATTTTAATAGCCTCAGGCCTGGTCCCGAATACTGCAAGTACTTTCAAAATTCTTACCTACCGATATTCCTTTATTTTTTCAAAATAACCGCGTATATCAATTACTGTTCACAAGTCTTATTAATCAGACTTTCATATTTCTTTATACAGTATCCATAAATGTTTTTTCAACGCGGCTGAAAAGAATCACCCCAATAAATAAAACGACCAGAGTAACAATCCAACTTATTCCCCAATATTTATAATCTACGGAACCGGTTCCAATTGTTGCGCTGCGCCAGCATTCAATAATCGGTGACATCGGATTAAGCATATAAAGTGTCTTGTATTTTTCCGGAATAAATTCCGAAGAATAAACCACCGGCGAAGCATACATCCAAAGTTGAACACCGAATTCAAATAAAATGACAAGATCTCGGTATTTTGTAGTCATTGCCGCAATAATAATTCCGAATCCCAGAGCAAGCATACCGCTCTGAATAATCAAAAGCGGGACATATAAAAGATTTATTCCGATATTAAAAGAATATCCTGTCAAATAATAGCAAATCATAGTAACAGCCAACATTATTATCTGAATAAAAAAAGTCAGCATTCCCGTAAGAACCGCCGATATAGGCATAACAAGACGCGGAAAATAAACCTTACCCAAAATTGCCGCATTTTTGGTAAAAGTATCCGACGTGCTTTTAAGACACACAGCAAAAAAAGACCACATGGAATTGCTGGCAAGATAAAAAACAAATTGCGGAACATCATCCGTTGCCAGCCCTGCCATTCGTCCAAATATAAGTGCATAAAGCAACACCGAAATTAACGGATTTAGTATTAACCAAAGCGGGCCCAAAATAGTCTGCTTATAAACAGTTGTATAATTACGCTTAAAAAAAAGCCAAATCAAATCTTTATATCGGAACAATTCTTTAAGATTAACATCAAACCATCCCGTACCGGCTTTGATATGTGTTGTATATTCCTCCACAACGTACCTCTTCTGAAAAATAACATAATAACCGAATAATTATATAACAATACAACAATTATGTACAGTTATCGAAATGTTCCCGAACATACCGCACGCTCCTGCAGTATTCCTCGTTGGAATGAAGATGTTCTATAATTACAGGCATCTCGGGATCTTCGCAATTTATCAGGTGAAGATATTTTTGAATAGGAAACGCTCCCTCTCCCGGACCACATTCTCGGAGCTGAAAAGTATACTCCGGAAGCAAAATCACATCCTTCAGATGGCAGCTTCTTATCTTTCCTTTAAGCAAATTAAACGTATTCTCCAGAAATTCCTCCGCAAAAAAATATCTTTCGGGACACGATATCATATTAATCGCATCCAAATGAACCGCAAACCTGTCTCTTGCAACATCTTCAATTAATCTCAAATATTCCTCGGGGCTACCCGGAATCATCCAGGGCATCGGTTCAATAGTAAAAAAAGTATTAACGGGATTTACCTCATCTATAACAGTCTGTATCATCTTTACCGTTTTTTTCCAAGCATCTTCGGAAAAGTTGTCCTTATGCGGACCGTCCCACCGGTTTCCGGAAAATGCACCTGCGACATTTACGCAGCATCTTGCCCCGATTCGATCCGCCAGGGCCAGTTGTCTTATACTGTAATCCAGATTGTTCCGTTCGGACATTTTATCGGAATCGATGGCATTCCGCCATATACCAACCTCTGCAACGGACAACTGTGCTTTTTTTGCCGCATCAAGATACTCATTAATCCTTTCATCGCTCTCATCGGCATTAAGAGGAAACACTACCGTCTGCATACCCATTTTCTTATTATATTCGGCCCATGTTTCGGCATCTTTTGTCTCCCAATCCGTAGAAACACCAAGTCTCATAACACTCCTCCTCTTGCGTATTTATACACAGAATACTTCATTGTAATATAATAACACTTATTTTTCAGAACAAATCCAGCATACTGTCAAGATATATTGCTTCTCTTACATATATTCGATACTCCGGCTTAGTCATATAAAATAACAGCATTTCAAGAATAATCGCACTGCCGAGTCCCCTTCCTTCTATTTTAAAATTATTTATTCCGATCGGCAGATATTTATTAATAATTTCCTCCGGTCCTATAAAACACGGATTTTCAATCGCTCTTGAGAATCTGTATCCTTTTGCGGCATCAGGTGATTCGCATGCATGCTCCGGTCCTTCTTCGCCCAGGTTTTTTCTGCTTACATCCTCATAGCATTTTTTTCTGTTTTTACATAAAGGACTGCAGCATTCGTTGCAAAGCATTTCCATTTTATTTTTCTCTTCTTCCGTTAAATCGGAAAATTTGTCAAAGGCTTTATTCAAGCGAAAATCAGGCACTACATAACTAAACTCTTCTCTACCCACTTCACGGCGAAAATCTTCAAAATCCGTCAGCACCTTGGTTGTAGATGAAACAAAATAAAATCCGGGGTAATTCTTCTTTATATAATCCAGCAATATTTCCGAACCTATAATAATTCCGTTCCGAACACTCCCCTTCTCAAACATTTCACAAAGATTATTACACCTCTTATCACTGAGGTGCTTCTCCCTCAACAATAAATTACTGAAAGTAAGTCTTGAGGATACACCATACTCACTCATAAGAGCAATTACATCTTCCGGCGAAGTAAGGCCCATTTCCACACGACCTCCGCCCCAAAGGCAATCCATCGGAGAACCGTATATTGAACCTATTTCACAATAATCATAAAAATAATCCCTGTGATTAAAAAAAAGCGGTAAAAAAAGGCTGTATAAATCATACATTTCAAATAATCCGGGGAGATGATAATATATTTTATTTTTTATTAAACTGTCTTTTCTCATTTTTTAATATTTATATATAATTCCCGTCTTTCACATTTTCGGCATAAACGCAATAACAAAATAAACATTTCCATGTTAAAATACTGTAATGTGTAATATAAATCATATAAAATTTACCCTTATCAAAGGAGCTATATTATTATGGAACGAAATCTGGTATCGGACTCTGAACTCACTAACAAAATTGCAAACGCAGGGCTTAATATACTCCTAATCAACAAATTATTATCACAAAACGAACTTGTCAATCTCCAACTGCAATTTGGTTATCTGTTTGAGACAGATTCCGCTGAAATCGAAGGCCTTTTCAGAATAGTATCCGGCAATAAGCATTTTTTTATGGCTCTGCAAAAAGGAAAAATAATGCTCCTCAATTATACCGAGGAATTGTTTAACTCAACAATAAAAAAAATGCAAGAATGCCATCCCTGTCTGCAGGAAAACGGGCTTAATGAAAATATTGAACAGAAAAACAGACGTGAAAAAAACAATAAATTCATATCCGAACAAAATATATGCGTTAACAACAGCCTTGTTTCAAAATGGATGGAAAGTCGCGTATTTCCGAAAAATGCAGCAGCGATTGCCCCACGCGCCCTTTCATGCCTTTTTACAATACAGATTGCCTGCAGCATTCCCAAGGGAGAGTACGAAAAAGCCCGGGCGGCTTTACTCCCGATAATAGAAAAATTCGGATTAATCAATTTTCTGCTCGGAAAAGAGAGACGAATAGTATATGGACAATATTCTCAACAGGATGCAATAGATATGGATTGGGCTTACGAAACTTACTGGGCGCTTTGCTGGTGCGTTGGTCTTGTCGATGATATCACCGACGCCGGTACGGTGTGTGACTGTCAACAAGCAATCTCTTTCACCGCCGATTGTACTTCAGTTGATGATTTTGCAGCCAAATGCCATATGAGAGAAAAAAGTGAACTCATAGATATGCTTGATTTATATTACAGATATCATTGGGCAGTTTATGAAAAACGATGCAATATAAATGCCAATATCGGAAATCTTAATCCTTCGATTGTAATAGAACGCAGACGTGGTCTGGAATGGGTCATGTCAAATACATATGACTGGTACGATATTAATCTTTAGCTGACTTTCTTTTCTTAACAAAAGCAATTAACAGGTACGGAACAAAAATAGATTTAACTTGCATGATTCCCACTTTTCTTGTTTTACTCCACAACAGTGAACTAAACAAGGCTGAAAAAATGTAAGAAATTACTGTCGAATATGCCGCACCGATCTCACCTATACGATTAATAAGAATATAATTCAAAACAATATTGAGTATACAAGCTATAGCCGTTACCGATGCATTAAAGATATTGTACTTTTTATACGTCAAATATGCACTTCTTGCCAATCCGATGCAGACAAAAACTCCTGCCCATACATACACTTTAAGCACGTCAATCGCACCATCAAATCTATGTCCATACAGCAACGGCAAAACATATTTTGCAATCAGTGAAATCACCAATCCGGCCAAAAAAGCCAAATCAAACATTAATCTGAAATAGAGTGAATATTTGTTCTCAATTTCTTCTTTAATGCCTTTTTCGAATATTTGAATCATTTTAGGCGTAACCACAGAATAAATAGCCGTCGGAATAAAATACCATAATTCAGCCATCTTTACAGCCACCGAATATACTCCCAAAACAGCCTCGCCCAACATATCCCCTACCATAATCTGATCTATTTTCATATATAATATTACCGCAAGACCTGCCAGTGCCAGAAATATACCTTCTTTAAGATAACTTTTCAGCAATTCTTTTGAAAAAGAAAAACGAATACCATCTTTTCTGAACATGTACAAATAAACAATTCCATAAGCAAACACTTCAGCTGTTTTTATTGCAAAATAAAATATCAAGGGAAGTTCGAAATAAGCGAAAGCCAAAAGTAATATTGAAAATAAGATTAAAACAAGATTTTGCAATCTGAAAATTTTCTTATTTTGTTCTGTAACCACAAAATAATTTTTAAACCCATATGCAGACTGACCCAAAAATGAAGATGACGCCACCAAACCCCATATACAATACTCCAAAGAATGCCTCTTTATCCATATGTATACAGTGCAGCCTACCATCATAACAACACTCATTATTATTCTAAATACAAAAACAGAATAAAAAATATCCGAATATGAATCTTTATGTTTTGTTGCTTCACGAATTAATATATTATCCAGTCCAAATTCGGCAACACACCAAAAAATCGCAATTGTCGCATATATATACGAAACCACGCCATTCAAATTTTCTCCAATTTTTCTTACCACAATTACACTTACAACAAATTGAAGAATAAATGTAAGAAATGAATTTACAAAGAAGCATTTTAGATTCTCAAAAAACTGCGATTTTGTTATTTTTTTAATATCCATACTTAGTTATTATCTCTGTAGTAAATAGAGGTTCTGTTTGACATTGCATACAAACGATACCCATTTTCAAGTAAAACCGCATTGCCCGATAACTGCTGCCCGTCCATTGTCATATCCCGTTCAGCCAACACAATCGACGGTCTGAATCTTTTCCAATCCATAGCATTAATAACTATTTCATCGAAGCCCTCAACATCAATATCTATCAATTCAATCCTGGCATTTCCCGAATTATATTGATCAATAAGTTCATTAACATTTTTTACTTCAACATTTATCTGCTTTACAACCTTATATCCCTGTTTTTCGTTACCCTCTATTAGATTTTTATCAAATGTGTTAAGGGCAGGTTCATCAAACTGATAATATGTCAAAATATCATTTGAATCGGATACACCGGCTATCACATTAGTATCATACTTCCTGATTTTTTCAAAAATCTCTTTAACATCAGGATTGGCATCAATATTTATACCTCTCCATCCATTCAAATATAACTTATATGTATTGGAAAAACGTACGGGATGATGAGCACCTATATCAACAAAAATACCTTTTTTGTCCATATTGATTTTCTTTTCTTCAATAAGAGTATTAACAATCAAATCTTCTCCTTCTTGTGAAAAAGAAATATCACTGTTATTTATTAACTTCTTGTTAAATATATTTTTTAAATAATTTCTATATCTCATAGTTTTTATTCATTTTCCTTTTCTTTGATGTACTGTATATTTTTTTCATTACTTTGTTTTCTCTATACAGCCATTTAATAATATCAATATTTACCCAAACGGAACAACATATATTTTAATTTTTTTTGCAATCTGTTGAATATTGTTCTCATATATATTCACTTCTATGGTATCATAACCCATAAATTTCCCGTCCAAATTGCCGCCTTTATCCGTCGCAATTATATTATCCTGCTGATCATATATATTCGCTTTTATAAAAAAAGGCTTTATATTACTTCCACTCTGCTTTGATCTAAGCTCACAGAATATTTTCAGATGATTTAAAGTAATAAAACTAATTCCGACGTCCTCCAGACATAAACCGAACTGTTCAAATGTCTCCGGAACAATAGATACGTTATTCTTAAGAGTCTGTTCTGCATATTTTGTATTAGCAACACTGTTATTCACACTACCGAATTTCCCCATAATAAATACTCCCTTCATTAATCTATTTAAAGCAATAAACTGTTTCTACAGCATTCCAATGTCAACTCTGACGGTATGCATCTTTACCATGCTTTATAAACATCAAGATAACTTGAAAACGGATCAAACACTATTATATTCTCAACGTTGTTTCCCATATCGGAATACACATAATAGAGCGAAACATATCCGTGAGTAACATAATAAAGTGCGGATAAGCATATTTCATTTTCATAATAATATGTTCTTTCACTATACTGAGTTCCCCATATCTGAGGATTCTGCCATCTTGTTACGGATGAAATATTATTGGATGAATCATATGTGTATGATATAGAAAGTAACCGGATATCATCACCTATGTTTCCTCCCAATTCATCAGCCCCCTTCTGGTTTAAATCTCCGGAGAATATGTATTGTGATAAATATCCATGTTCATCTACAATTCTGTCTTCAAAAGTAGTTCCGACAAATTCACTTCCGTCGTTACCGTCATACGCATGATAATCATTCATCTCCTGTATCATATATGTAGGTTCTGACATTTGCGGAGATACTATCGAATAGAAAAATTTATACTTCGGATTCTTGCTTAAGTCTTGATACGAATATGCATAAAAGACTATATAATTACCCTCCGACTTATTTTTGTACATCGACACATATTCATTATTCGTCAACAAATCAGATTCATCATATACCAAATCTTTTTTTTCATCTATTCTAAATCTATCGAGCACCGCAGTAACATTTTCATCGTAAATTTCTTCTGTAAGTTCTCCGTCATACTCCATTTCTTTTCCTATATACCAAGCATAAATATAATAATCGAATTCTTCGACATCAACCAGCTCTATTGAGCCATCTGATAATCTGAAATAAAAAGCCAGACCGATATCATCATATTCTGACATTGGAATTATTTCCAACAGATTCGAATCGGAAAAATAATAAACAGTGTCCGTATTTTCCACACCTTTTTGTATATTATCCTTCCAAAAATATGGACATTCCACAACATACTCTTTACCGTCCGAATTACTTACAAACTGAAAATATTCCTCATCCATTTTATAGGAAATATCATAACCATTGGCTGAAAAAAGTATTTCATTTCCGGAAACATAACCATTGGCAGAAACAGAATTATCCGATATTGACGCTTTATCATTATCATTTTTATCATCCGAACCTGAACACGCACACAATATAAACATTACTATAACCATAGGAAATAACATTTTCTTCATATTCATAGCGTAACCTCCCAGACATTCAGTTAATAATTTTCTTCTATGTATCTAAACTTGAACGTTCATCTATACATTTATCTTTATTATTTTTCAATTCTCTCAAATTCAATAGCAGTAATGAATAAAACAAGCCACAGTTATATATCACATACCTGCATACCGGAAATGTAATAAGTGCGACCCCTAAAGCATTTTCCATAACAACCAGTAAAACAGCAACAGATAACCGGAACAGATTCGTATTATTTTTTTTATTTTTTATCATTAAATAAACATAAGCAATATAACAAGAGAACAGTATAAATTCCAAAACATATAACAATATTTTATAATCCTTGAACGGTTTTGGAATGAAAAAAACAGTATTTAACATAGCGTGTCCCGTTCTCCAAAAATAAATATAAATAATTTCCGATTTATGATTCGTTATTATTTTATATTTAATTGATTTCATTATTAATTTAACGTTCTCAACACTTTGCTTTTTATCATATCCGTATTTTTCTTCCAAGTATTCACAAAACTCGTCAAAATATGAAGCATACATAAAGGATTCATCATACATTGATGCCTTGGCTAATTCTTGCGACATTCCTTTGTATTTATCGTGTTGATATGTATATAGATATCCCAATTCTTCACAACCGGTATATGACATATCAAACAACACACGCTCATCTTCATTCATACTACCGTAATCTTTTTCTGTAGCAAAGTAAATAATGTCAGTAAAAAAACTTTTATCATAAGCTGACAATTCCGGCTCATTATAATAAATTCTTTCATAAACAACCGTACTAATTTTCATGAAGAAAAACAAAGTAAGCATTGAAAGTATTACCACAACATATTTCTTTAACCCTTTTTTCTCCATAATTAGAAAAATAATTATCAAAGCAAACAGAAAAGTAATCATTCCCTTTCGGTTTAAGGTACACAACAATACCATAAACCATGATAATAAATAATATTTGAATTGTCTTTTATTTATATATTTGAACAACGCAAAAATAAAAATAAAATAAAAAGAAAAAGTTATCCCTTCGGACCAGATAGATACCGGTATTAATACTCCATGTATTATACTCGGAATAATCCATGCTGAAGATATTAATACTGCGAAGCACCCCCCCCATATACACTTAGTGATATCTCTGCATCTGCCTACCAGTTCCATGCACATCTCCCACAAAAGCCATGTAGAAAGACCTGCCAGGAGGCTTTGTACCAAAGAGACATACCACAAATAGTTATCTTTAAAAAGGATCGAAAACGCCTTTAAAAAAAGCGGATACAGCGCATCTCTAACTGATAATCCATTAATAAACGAATATGAATCCGGTGTTATCATTGGTCCTGTTACGAAATCCAAAAACACAAAAACCGAAATAAAGAATACCAAAGAAATCAGTTGGCTTTTTGACATTTTGAGTTTCATTTCTTTAATAAACCTTTCAATATAAAATATTTATATCAATTATTTTTCACATTCCGAAATTTTAAATAATTATAACATACATAATTTAATAAAAAAAAGATTATATGCCTTCAATCTTCAGTCATAAAACATGCTATAATCTTAAAAAACGGATGGGAAAAATATGAATACTTATTTACACACAGTTCAGTACTACGAAACCGATAAAATGGGAATTACACACCACTCCAACTATATAAGATGGATGGAAGAAGCAAGAGTAGATTTTCTTAAACAAATAGGATGGGATTATGCCCGATTGGAAGAAGAGGGAATTATCTCTCCGGTCACGGCAATTGACTGCAAATACAAAAAAAGCACTACTTTTTCAGATGAAATAACGGTGAAAGTCTCCGTCTCCGAATTCAAAGGTATCGTGCTTAAATTACAATATACCATGCAGAATCACGATGGAGAAGTTGTCTTTGAAGGCCGCTCAGAGCACTGTTTTCTTAATAAAAACGGCCATATAATAAGGGTAAAAAAAGAATATCCGGAATTCTACGAGACCATGATAAGCTTATGCGAGAATGAATAATACTATTGCTTTATAAAGGTAACGGTACCGCCGTCTCCGGTAAATACGACCAATAATCCGTCTGTGAATTCACCTGTTGAAAATACAAACGAATTACCCATACAAAAATCATATTTATTATCGCCTTCAGCTATTATTGTCATATCATAATTTGTCATCTCCCCATCACTCGTTTCAAATATATACTGTGCCGAATCTCCCGAAATAATATATGATGCGGTGTAATTAAGTTCATCTGCAGCTGTAACCGTACCGTTACAGCTCTTCACTTCACAAATAACATATGTTCCGTCATAAGAATTCTTAGAATCACATGAAACAAATACGCATATACAAATCAAAAGTGTGAGAAAAAATGATGTTTTTTTCACCTTGGTCTCCCTTCCCGAATCTTATCGGGGCTAATAATATTTTCCAATATACAAACTATACGACGAACACAGTCTTGCCACTCCTGCGAAATTACACAATCCGAATTAAACGAAATATTTTTTCCGTTTCCAAATAACAGCGATACCGAAATAATCTCGCCGTCATATGCAATTGTATCTTTTCGTGGGAAATCATTCTTCCACTGTTCTATAACGGAACTCTCAACAATTTCCAGAATTTGAGCCAGCGTTTCGTCCGAAACCCGATATGTCTTCCTATAGTCCCTGCAACCATTTCCTTCACTTTTATTTACTGTGAACCTGTTGCCTTCCAAAAACAGTTTATAATACGCTCCCGTAGCGCCTCCTGTTCTCTGATATGAAAAACATATAGCATCTTTATTTTTTCCGTTTTTCAGTCCGAATAATTTCATATACTCTTTATTTTCCCCCAAACCCAATTATATAAACAGGTTCATCCTCCGATATAAAAAAGCAGCCGTTATGACTGCTTTTTTTGTAATCGGAATTATTCAACACTTACAACAGACAAAGTACCGTTGTCATTGGCAAGGATAACATGAACCGTCTCGGTTCCAACAGTATAATCAAATTCGATTGTCTCAATATCGTCAGCGCATTCTAAATCAATCCATGAATATGCATATTCATCGATGAGTTGATCAAATCTTCTCTGACCTGCAGCTGTTTCAAAATTTCCCAAGCTACCGTAATATGTTCCGTTGAAAGAAAAGTTTTCTGCCGTACACCATACTTTATCCTCGGAATTATTTTCGGTATAACCACGCATTGTAAAGTGCGAATCGGTAGTTGTTAATACGGGATCAATATATGCATTAATCTGTCCATCGGAATATACAAGCATTGCTTCATCAGTTACAAGGGCATCAAGTTCATCGCCATATGCCTCGCCTTGAATAAATACATTTCCAATATCTGAAATTAAAGTGTTCGTTGCATACTCAAACAATGAAAGGCTTACTTCAACCGAAATCACATCTTCATAGCCTGTTGCTTCGAAAAACTGCTCTAATTTTACTACTCTGTCAAGAGTTGTCCCACTTTCTACGCTGATAGCACCGCTATCTTCAATCTGGTAGCCGTTAAGGTTTAAATAATCATATTTTAAATTCACGTTTACATCGGATTCATTAACAACCGTAATTGCAAACATTTCATCTTCAACCGGATTAACAATAATCGAAACATCACCTTCTTCATAAATGGTAATAGGGGCATTTAATACAAGAGCATTATTGTCTTCTCCGTTTACTTCTCCGTTTACTTCACTGTCAATGTCCTCATCATCATTTAGTTCGTCATCATCCGCATCTTCATCGTCGTCTTCTTTTTCTTCATCTGCTTCCTTTTTATCCGTATTATTTTCTTCAGAACCGGCATTGCCGCAAGCAGCTATAGAAAGCGCTGTCATCATTGCAAAAATAACTCCAAGTATTCTCTTTTTCATAGTAATTAGCCTCCTTCGTATCTCAAATACTCAAACGTGTGTAATTATAGCAAATTTCAAAATTCGATTCAACTTGTACAGTCCCAGACAATTAAAATGATATATTCGGTCAAATTAATTTCATTTACATCAATATTAAGTGTTCGGAGTCAAAAGATCGACCTCTAAGCACCTTGAAAAACAGGTCATATCAAAATACATGTATTGACCCTGCATCATGTGATATAGTTTAAACAAACAGTAAAAATATAAACGAAAGGATAAAATATTATGAAAGTATCCGTGATATGGTCAAGTCCCAACAAAGACGGTTTAACAAATACTGCTGCCACTTTGTTTATGAAAGGATTGTCTGCCGCCGGTTCCGAAGTAAATGAAATCCACCTCAATAAGATGCACCTTGAACATTGTGTTGCATGTAATAATGGTTGGGGGCAATGCCGAGAAGCAGGCAAATGTGTCTTAAATGATGATTTTATGAAAATCTATCAAGAACTTACCGAATCTGACGGTATCGTGTTTATTTCCGCAGTATACTGGTCAGATATGACAGAATGTATGAAAGCTTTCATCGACCGGCTCAGAAGATGCGAAGCTACCAAGAATCATTATCTGGCAGACAAACGCTGCATCCTTATAGCTTGCGCAGGCGGAACCGGGCGCGGCACACTGGAATGCCTGCACCAACTGGAACAGGCATTAACTCATATGAATATGCGCGCCTACGACAGAATATCTGTTATCAGATATAATTCCGATTATGTTCTTCCCTCTCTCGAAAAAGCCGGGGAAGCATATGCAAAACGGCTCAAAGAAGGCTTTGATATGTATTATTGAGAAATTCAAAATATGTATCAATATTTTATTTCAATAGGCGTAGCTTCATAAACAAATATCATGGCATCATACATTTCAGTCGGTGCATTATTTATCTGATATGACCATTTCAGCACTTCCATACCGGGAGCATATTCTTCTCCCAGACTTCCCGTTGTCATGGTATTATTAATAATCTCCGAAAGGACTTCTGATTCCTGCGCCTCTGAAAAATCAAGATAATAAACATTTTCAGGCATTTCTCCCACGCACTCGGCAAGGGGGTCTTCAGAACAGAACTCATGATTTTCGCGTGTTCCGTCGGCTCCCGGGAGATTGTCTGTTGTATTATAAAAATCTGTTCCTATTGCAAAATAATCGTCGCCGAGCTCGTTATACAGATAATTACCCAAAAAAGTATTTGGGGTGGAAATATTCTTGGACATATGACCGTTATGAGACGACATCATAAGTTCAGCAGAATGCATATTTTCCTCCAAATCGAGAATCCAAAGTGCATTCTCCTTCATACATGTATCACGATATTCGGAAGAATATCCATCTTCACGATAATTCACGGTAAAAGCAAGATTACCTATAATTCTACATGTAATTTCAAATCTTTCTTCTCCGGATATTTCCACATACGCCTCGCGGTTATTTCCCATTTCGGCAAGGAAATCATCAACAAAAGCAAGAATTTCATCCTTTCTCTCCGGATCATATGAACAATCTTCTATTCCGAAATAACTCTCTATTTCGGCTTTGTATTCTTCGGCATTATCCGGATCCACAAGTGACAAATAATTATTAATCGCAAGTATTCCATAATCCGTATACTGCATATCCAAGCCATAGAATCTGACCTTTTGATCTTCATCTGCAGTCATGTTATAATCGCGCATCCATTCAATCAGTTCAATCATATTATCGGTTTTATAAATACGATATCCCAAATATTTTACAACATCTTCGGGAGAGCCTTCTCCCCCTTGTATATATTCGTTAACGAGTTCACAACCACCCATATCGCCTTCCAGTGCAAATGCTCTGACATCGGTAGTCTCCACCAAATGTCTGAAGACATCCAGTTTCAGTTCCTGAAATTCGTTGTTTCCGTGGGTAGCCTCACCGAGAGCAACTATTCGTACATTATCGGGAATTACAATTTCATCTGTTGATACAGCATATTGAGAAAATTCCGAGAGAACATCTTTCTCTCCGTCTTCGGTATTATCCGAATTGTTATTTTCTTCCGAAACAATCTGTGATTGGGATTCTTCTTTTTCTCCGCATCCTGTAATCGAGCAGACCATTGTAGCTGCCATACCGATTATTGCCGCTATAGTTTTAAGTTTGTTGTGTTTCATAGTAATCTCCATTCCGCGGGCATGCCGCATCACAAATAGTGATGAAAGTGTTTCACAGCTCAACTCTGTGGTTTAAAATAGTTTGCAAGAAGCTATACTACAAAGCACGGGAGGAGAAGTTGTAAAAACTTTCTCTGTTTTAGACAGCATAGTAATCAGTGTAAGTTCTGCCATGATGTCTGCATGAAATCTGTTTTTTAGTTCAACTTTCACATATTAACACAAAAATCAAAAAACTATAACAATTTTTTTATATCTTTGAAAAGTCCGTCCAATCCCTCGCACAAATCATTATAGGTCTCATTAAAATTGTCGGTATACCACGGATCCGCTACCGATCTTGGTCTGTTCGTATAATCCATTATCAAATGAATCTTGTGTTGTCTGTCATCCGGCCACATACGCTGCATATTTCTGAGATTTTCTCCATCCATTCCTATGAGATAATCATAATCATCATAATCCGCCGGTATTATCTGTCTTGCGCGATGTCCGTTCGGTCTCATAGCATGTTTGGCCAATTCCCTTACCGCAGGGGGATACATGGTATTTCCGATTTCTTCCCTGCTTGTCGCAGCAGAATCGCATTCTATTACGGACGCAAGTCCCTCTTCCTTTATCATATTGTTAAACATTATTTCCGCCATTGCCGAACGACAAATATTGCCGTGGCAGATAGTCGAGTAGACAAGAGCCTCACAACTCTTGCCCCTCTACAGAATCCGTACGTGCGGCTTTCCCGCATACGGCTCTTCATAATAACATTCACTGTTTAATATAGCTTGACCTTAACGTGTGGTCGTGCCAGTGGACAATACTTAAGAAATTCCATGAACTGCTCCGAGGTATAACTCCTCTTATGGCTACGTCTGTTCAACACTTTATAAAGATATTTCTGAGAAAAATGTAAGAACGTCTGTAGTCTAATACTATTAAACGAAACTCCATAATAATTGTAGTGTCCTACAAGTTTACGATTCATTGCCTTTATCAGCTCAAGCACAGGCATTGTTCGGTTCTCATAAAGCCATTTCTTCATTTGTGCTAGCTTCGCTCTAAGTTTCTTTGATGCCGTCATTACCTTTACTGTAGGCATTCCTTTTCTAGTCTTACTACTGTAAAATGTAAAACCAAGAAAATCGAAAGTCTCTGGCTTTGGTGAGCCTTTTCTTTCATTATCAATACAAATCCATTTGCTAAATGCTATAAGCCTGCTTTTACTCTCTTCTAATTCAAGATTG
>JAZUDQ010000043.1:0-173975 GCA_045639745.1 Lachnospiraceae bacterium
AGGGATCGGATGAAATAAATGATAAATAAAGGAATTAATTATTATTAGTAATGAGAATTGAATTAAATGATACAAACAATAAATTAAATTCGGAAAAGAATAACGAAATAAAGAATAACGATAAAAAGAATAACGATAAAAAAATTGATTCAAAAGAAGATTTAAAACCTGAGGAAAAATCTGTTAAAGATACGGACAATTCCGATGAAAAAGATAGCAGTAATCTTACGGAAAAGGAGTACTTAAAGCAGGAAAAAGAAAAACAAAAAGCAATTCGTAAAGAAAAATATAAACAGCTTAGTTTCAAGCAGAAACTTATTTATTTTAAGGATTATTATCTTTTAAAAATAGGTATTGCATTGTTTTTGCTTATATGTGCCGCATGGATTGTTAAAGATGTATTTTTCCAAAAAAAAGTTATTTATTCGGGCGGACTTATCGGCTGCAGCATTACCGAAGAAGGTAATTATATTTTAACGGAAGGCTTTTTACACTATCTGTTTAATGATACCGATAGTGTTGAATTGTACGAGAATCTGGCTATGAGTTACGATATGGATCAATTGTATTATTCCGGAGATATTGATACTGTTATTTATACTCAGATAGCCGGCGGGATGTTTAATTATATGATTATAGATGAATCATATGCCAAGGCTTATTGTCGGGATGATATGATGCTCGATTGCTCCGAATTTGTTGAAAAGCATAATTTACAGGAATATGCATATGAAAGTAACGGAGTAACGGTTGCATTTGAGATTCCGGCCGAAATTGCCGAAAAACTGGGTTTGTCTTCGGCTGACGGTAAGTTTTATATGGGATTCTATAAGGCTAAAGAACCCAACATAGAAGATGATGTTTTCTGGGATTATTTAAATCAGCTGCAATGAATTATCAGACTATTTGCCTCGAGCAAAACAAATAGTTTTTTGAAAGTTTAAAAATGCTCGGAATTGAGGATTATTATGATACTTTCATCAATTTATTCCAATGGAATGATTTTACAGAGAAATGCCAATAATGTAATAAAGGGAATAGGAAAACCCGGAGAGAAGATTTCATGTACTCTTTGCAATGATCTATATGAAACCGTTTGTGACGATAATGGTATTTTTAAAATAGAAACAAAGAGCTATTCTGCCGGAGGTCCGTATGACTGTTTGATTTCCGGATCGGAGTCCGGGGATATCGGATTGACGGATATTTATTTTGGCGATGTATTTCTTCTCGGCGGCCAATCCAATATGGAATTACCTGTCTCCAGAGTACAGGATAAAGAATATGACGGCCCTGTAAAATTTGATAATAAATATATCAGAATGTTTCAGGTTACAAAAGATTATAAACTTGACGGGCCTGCCGATATTCTTGAGAGCGGTAGGTGGATCGGTCTTACGCCGGATTCAATAAATGATTTCAGTGCAATCGGTTATTTTTTTGCCTGTAAAAAAACAGACGCAGATAATATCCCAATCGGCCTTGTTCATACGGCTGTGGGCGGGGCTCCGATTGAAAGTCTTATGAGTGTCGGGAACGTACTGGGCAGTGCGAAAAAAATCAGAAATACATATTCGTTAAACGGTTCATGTGACTTGGATAAAAGTAAGGCATGTATTTATTGCTATGAAGAGATGATAGAAGCGGATAAAGATTCTGCCAAGCGTTCTTCTACCGAGAAATCGGATTTTGAGAGAATTGCCAATTGGCATACGATTCTTGATGAAAAGGATGCCGATTCGTTAAATTCATATATAAAATCCTGGGAAGATAACGGTTCATATGAAGAATTCGAAGTTCCCGGTTCGTTTTATAAGACAAAATACGAAAATCATTACGGAAGTATGTGGCTTCAGAAAGTTATCGAGGTTCCTGCTTCATTGACAGGTAAGGATGCTCTTCTCAGAATGGGTACTCTTATTGATGCGGATCAAATATTTTTTAACGGTACAAAAATAGGGCAGTCGGAGTATAAATATCCTCCGAGAAGATATAAAGTATCAAAAGATATTATTAAAGAAGGTAAAAATGTTATAACCGTCAGGCTGATTACCGATTCAAATATCGGAGCTGCTGTGCCCGAAATGCCGTATTCGCTTGATTTTGACAATGCAAGCATTGATATTTCAGGTAAATGGAAACTTAGAGAAGGCAGTTCAATGGATAAACTTGAAGGAATGAACTTCTTTATATGGCATCCGGCTGCTTTGTTCAATTCAGGTATAAAACCTTTAGAAGGATATAAATTTGATGCCGTTCTTTTCTATCAAGGTGAGAGTAACGGTGAACATCCTGAATATTATGACATTCTTTTGGAAAATCTTGTAAATGAGTGGCGTAATTTATTCGGCGAAAATCTTCCTTTCTATATTGCTCAGCTCCCTGTTTTCGGAGGCGAAGGCGCAGTTGCCGTTGAGGATACATTTAAAGAAATCAGAGATGCACAACTCAGAGCAGGAAGTCGTATGAATAATGTCTCTATGGTTGATATAGTTAATCTTGGACAGAAATATGAGATTCATACACAAAACAAGAAAAATATGGCCGACAGATTTTGGGACGAATATGTTCGTAACCATCAATAATTAAGTGTTTTTCGCATTTTTTGATATGCGATTAATCATAAAATAAACAGAGGAGAAAAATAGAATGAGAAATAATGAAAGAAAACCTTTAGTTACAAACATTTTTACAGCAGATCCTTCAGCTCATGTATTTAACGGTAAAATTTATATTTATCCGTCTCATGATGTAGAACATGATTGCCCCGATGATGATGACGGAGATCAGTACATCATGGAAGATTATCATATTTTATCAATGGATAATCTTGACAGCGAATGTAAAGATAACGGTCTTGCATTGTCTCAGGATGATGTCCCCTGGGTAAGAAATCAGATGTGGGCTCCCGATGCCGTAGAAGTAAACGGAAAATATTACCTTGTTTTCCCCGCTAAAGATCATGACGGCATTTTCAGAATCGGTGTTGCCGAATCCGACAGCCCGGTAGGACCTTTCAAACCTCAGGAAAACTATATTCAGGGAAGCTACAGCATCGATCCTTGTGTTCTTAAAGATGATGACGGTAAATTATATTGTTATTACGGAGGACTTTGGGGCGGTCAGCTTGAAATGTGGCAATCCGGTACATTTGATAAGGACGCTGTAAGACCCTCGGGTAATGATAAAGCAATCGGACCTATGTTTGCCGAATTTTCGCAGTCCATGGATAAATTTGTAACAGAACCCAAACATATTGAAATTCTTGATGAAAACGGTGAACCCATAAAAGCAGGAGATGAAGACAGAAGATATTTCGAAGATCCCTGGACATACAAATTTAACGGAAAATATTATTTCTCATATTCTACCGGTACAACACATTATATTTGTTATGCTGAAGGCGACAGCCCTGCAGGTCCTTTTACATATAAGGGCCGCATACTTGAACCTGTTCTCGGATGGACAACTCATCATTCGGTTGTAGAAATTAACGGTGAATGGTACCTGTTCTATCATGACTGTGAACTTTCAAAAGGTATTACTCATGAGAGATGTGTTAAATACACAAAACTTAATATTCATGAGGATGGTACAATTGATACAATTAAACCCTATGAGTTTTAATTGATTTTTTCCTTGAATTAATGCGCATATGTTTTCATATGCGCATTTTTAAAAAAACTATTAAAGGAATATATATGAAAAATAAGACTGAATTTGTATTTACTAAAGATAAAATAAAATCCGGAAACATTTCTCTTGTAACTGATAAAGATTGCATGAGCGGAGCAATCAGAGTTTCGTCATGGCTTCGGGATGATATGAAGGATGTGTTCGGTTATCGACCGAGAATAAAATTCACTTCTAATATTCATAATCTGCGTAACGACATTGTGTTCGGAATCTACGGACACAGCAAAATTATAAATGAAATTTCTCAGGCTTATAATATTGATTTTTCTTCGTTAAAAGGAAAAAGAGAGTGTTATATCAGAGCCGTTATTCATAAAACAAAATCTGAATCTGATGAGGATGCCATATATATAATTGCAGGTTCGGACAAAAGAGGACTTATATACGGATTATTGAATCTGGACCTTATGTTTACTAAAAGTCCCTTTTATCATTGGCTTTCCGTCCCGGTTTCTCATCTTGAATCTTTATCTGTTAAAGAATCTTTTTTTGAGAGCAGGGAACCATCCGTAAAATACAGAGGTTTCTTTATAAATGATGAATGGCCGGCTTTTGGTAATTGGTGTAATAAAAAATTCGGCGGATTTAACGCCAAATGTTATGAGAAGATATTCGAACTTCTGTTAAGGCTTAAAGGTAATTATCTGTGGCCCGCAATGTGGTCAGCAAGATTTTCATGTGACGGACCGGGACTAAAGATTGCGCAATTGGCAGATGAACTCGGCGTTATTATCGGTTCTTCGCATCACGAACCTTGTAATCGTAACGGTGAGGAGTATAAATATGAGCGAGGTCCGTCTTCTCCTTACGGTGATGCGTGGAATTTCAGAACCAATAAAGAAGGAATCACGCGATTTTGGAGAGATGGGTTACTCAGAAATAAATATTTTGAAACGGTAATAACATTAGGAATGCGAGGTGAAGCCGATTCAACCATTCTGGGTAAAGAGGCTACTCTTTCGGATAATATCGAACTTCTGAAAGATGTACTTAAATGTCAGAATAATCTTATTAAAGAATGCATCAATCCGGACCTTTCAAAAGTGCATCGAATGATTGCATTATATAAAGAGGTTGAACCTTTTTTCTATGGCAATGATGATGTTAAAGGACTAAAAGATTCCGATCTTCTTGATGATGTTATTTTGATGCTTTGCGATGATAATTTTGGTAATCTAAGAACAATTCCTTCGAACGATATAAGAGATCATAAAGGCGGATTCGGTCTTTATTATCATTTTGATTATCACGGCTGGCCGGTTTCATATGAATGGATTAATACAACACAACTCATTAAAGTATTTGAACAGATGAAGGCGGCTTATGAGTATAACATACGGGAACTCTGGATTGTTAATGTAGGGGATATTTTTACTAACGAACTTCCGCTGTTACTGTTTATGGAACTTGGGTTTGATATAGATAAATACGGTGATATTTGTACCCCTGAAGTTTTGCATGAACAATTTGTTTCGGGATTATTCGGAGATAAAATATCACAATCCTTAAAGAAAAAAATGATTAAATTTCTTATGGATTACACGAAGATGGCCGCAGAAAGAAGAAATGAAAGTACTGATGAATTTTCTTTTTCGCCTTATCCCGGAGATGCTGCGGAGTGTGAACTGAAAAAAAGTATCAAACTTATGGACAGTTGCGAATCGGTATATAATTCTCTGGATGAAGATTTGAAAGATGTGTTCTTTGAATCATTTTATTATCCGGTTATGGGTACCGCCAATGTAAGAAAAATGTGGTGTGCTGCATCCGTTAATAAATATTTGGCCCAAATAGGAGCTGCAAAGTCGGAATATTATGCCGATTTGATTCGCGAAGCAATTGAATTTGATAAGCAATTGGTTGAAAGAATTCATTCATTTAATAACGGCAAATGGTTTGGAATGAGTCTTTCTTCTCATATCGGTTTCATACACTGGAATGATGAGGAGTGTCGCTATCCCGTTATTCATTCGGTATATCCGTCGGAAAAAAAACGCGGTCTGGTTACCGGAAAAATGCTTGATTATTATTCGGAGGGCGGAGACTGGACAGGGAAAGACATTATTTTAAATGATTTTGTTAATCCAAAAGTTACGGAGTCGTTCATCAGAATATATAACGAATCACTTATTCCTTTACATTATTTTATAACAGATATTTCAAAAGGTCTGATTATCCGTAATGTTAAAGGCAGTGTGAAAGGCGGCGGTTCAACAGATATACATATAACGGCTGACAGAAAAAAATTATCCGATAATTCATTCTTCTATGTATGTCTTCCGTGCGGAAAAGTAAAAGTAATTATTAATTCAAGCCGTCTGGATACCAACGCGGTAAATAATTATAATTGTTTTATTGAACCTGATTCATACTCTGACAGTCATACGGAAGGTGTAGGACAATTTGTTATTTTAAAAGATTACGGTCCCATAAAGAATGCGGTTAAATACCTAACAAAGCAAAATGTATTCGAAGACAGTGAAAAGGATTTGAGAGTTCCTTATCTGGATTATGATTTTAATGCTTTGTGCGACGGTGATTATTATTTATATATATATTCATCTCCGTCCAATCCGCCTTTTCTTGACAATAAGATTTCGGTCGGTGTAAAGGTTAATGAAGAAAAGTGCAATATAATAAATATGGTTTCCGATGATTTTAAGGTATCTGACGATAATGAGGAATGGAAAGATGGTGTATTATATAACAGACATGTTAAGAGAATCTCCGTATCGTTAAAAAAAGGCTCTAATAAAATCAGGCTGTATTTCATGTCATCGGTTTTTGTTCTGCTTGGTTTAAAAATAGAAATGAAGGAGTCATAATTCTTATGAAGATTAATAATGATGAATTGAAAAAAATATACTACGGCGCATATCGTTTTTCCGAAACAAAAGACGGTTATCTTCAGTCATATCAGTTTAATGAGAAACAGACCTCTTATTTTAAAGAAGTAAGTGATTTTTGGTACGAGAGATGCAATGCCTGTAACGGTAAGACAATAGAATTCATAAGTGAAGCAAGTAGTATTACATTTGATTATAAGATTATCTGGGAAGGTTCTCCGGACACTGTTGAACTCTGTGTTGACGGAAGAATACGTGATGTAAAATATATAAAAGATATCGAAAAAGAGGGAACAATCTCTTTTAAAATCGCGGATGATAACCCGGTACTGAATAAGGAAAAACATATTACAGTCTATCTCCCCGCAGACAGTATAATGGTAATTAAGAATTTTGAAATTGATGCGACATATTCATTTGTTTCAAAAAATGAAAAAGTATTATGGCTTGGTGATTCGATAACTCAAGGATTCGGAACATTCAGATCATCGCATATTTATGTCAATGTGGCTAACAGACTGCTTAATTACGATATATTAAATCAGGGAATAGGCGGTTATGTCTATGATAAAAATGTTCTTATGCCTATGGAGGGATATAAACCCGATAAAATAATAGTATCGCTGGGAACCAATCAGTTTGGAACTGAGACAATGAAGGATATTGTTGAATATTATGAAGTCCTTACCAAACTTTATGAGGGACTGCCCATTTTGTGTATTACTCCTTTATGGAGAGGCGATGTACCCGACAGTGAAGAGACTCTTATCAGATTCTGCTCCGAATTGCGTAAGATTGTAGAAAACTACGGTTATATTAAGATCGTTGACGGTTTTGAAATGGTTCCCCATATGCCCGAATATTTTCTGGACAAACTTCATCCGAATCCTCTCGGAGCCGAATTATACGGTAGAAATCTCGTTAATGAGATTAAGAGACTTGGGTTCTGATCAGATAAAATACTAAAAAAATAATTACCTAAGATAATGATATATATTGACATTTTTTCTATGAAAAGATAAAATTTAATCGCTTGGACAGTGCATGTTGCTCTTATTCAGGCAAATATATACGCCGGACGATTTATCGTCTAAAGCTCATCGGACAGGGCTGGCAACTGCCGCATGTGGTGTAAAGCACCACAAGCATTATTGATTGTACATATTCTGTGAATTGTCAATAAAGAGTAGCGAAGTATATTTGCTTTAATAAACTCTGAATGCACGAAAGACGTTCGGGCGATTATATCGGGAGATAGGATGGATATATTCACAGTGTACAATATTTTTGTATACTGTTTTTTTATTATTTATTTTTTATGGAGTTATTATGGATCAGAATTCGGTACCTCTTGTAGAAGCTTTAAATAAATTTAAAAAGAAAAAGGTCGTTCCTTTTGATGTTCCCGGTCATAAAAGAGGCAGGGGAAATAAAGAACTCCTGGAATTTCTCGGAGAAGACTGTGTCGGAATTGATGTTAATTCCATGAAACCGCTTGATAATCTCAGTCACCCCGAATCTGTTATCAGAGATGCCGAATATTTGGCGGCAGAAGCATTTCATGCAAAACATGCTTTTTTTATGGTAGGCGGTACTACAAGTTCGGTACAGACAATGATTCTTACTGCCTGTAAACCCGGAGATAAAATAATATTGCCGCGAAATGTTCATAAGAGTGCCATAAATGCTCTTGTGCTTTGCGGAGCGATTCCCGTTTATATTAATCCGGGCTCCGATGCTTCACTTGGTATTTCACTCGGTATGTGTATTCCGGATGTGGAAAAAGCAATCGCAGAGAATCCGGATGCCAAGGCGGTTTTGGTAAATAATCCGACTTATTACGGAATTTGTTCGGATATAAAAAAGTTGGCAAAACTGGCACATGATAATAATATGCTTCTCCTTGCGGATGAGGCTCACGGAACGCATTTGTATTTCGGAGATAATCTGCCCATAAGCGCTATGGCTGCGGGAGCCGACATGGCCTCTGTTTCAATGCATAAATCGGGCGGAAGTCTGACTCAAAGTTCAATGCTGTTAATCGGTGAGAAATTGGATCCCGGATACGTAATGAGCATAATTAATCTTACTCAGACTACGAGTGCATCATACCTTCTTATGTCAAGTCTGGATATCAGTCGAAGAAATCTGGCTCTGTCAGGTCGGGAAAGTTTTGCCAAGGTTTGTTCGTTGGCAGAATATGCAAGGAAAGAAATAAATACCATAAACGGGTATTATGCTTACGGACGAGAACTGTGCAACGGTGACAGCATTTATGATTTTGATGTTACCAAGCTTGTTATACATACCAGAGGAATAGGACTTACCGGAATTGAAGTCTATGATATTCTTCGTGAGGAATATGACATCCAGATGGAATTCGGCGATCTGTCCAATGTAATGGCATATATTTCAATCGGTGACAGAATACAGGAGATTGAGAGATTATGCGGAGCATTGGAAGACATTAAGAGATTATACGGAAAAGATAAATCGGATTTTTTTACGGGAGAATTTATTCCACCTATTATAGCGGTCAGCCCTCAAAAAGCCTTTTATTCGATTAAGGAAAAATTACCGCTTGCCAAGTGCGAGGGAAGAATATGCGGTGAATCTGTAATGTGTTATCCACCCGGAATACCGATTCTTGCTCCGGGAGAAGTAATTACCGGTCAAATTATTGACTATATCGGTTATGCCCTTGAAAAGGGATGTTCGATGCTCGGGCCCGAAAGCCTTGATATATCTACACTTTTGGTGTTAAAAATTTAACTCTTTATTAATTTATTTGTTAGGAAACGGAGAACTATGAATAACGAATCGGAAGTTTGGTTTAGTGAATATCATACGAAAAATGTCAAATTTTCTGTCAGAGTAAAAGAGCAGTTGTATCATAAAAAGACGGATTTTCAGACATTTGATGTCTTTGATACATTTGAATTCGGTAAAATGATTACAAGTAACGGTAGTGTAATATATACGGAAATGGATGAATTTCCGTATGATGAGATGATAGTACATGTGCCCATGGCGGTTCATCCCAATGCGAAAAAAGTTCTTGTTATCGGTGGCGGCGACGGTGGCGTTGCCAGGGAACTTAGTTATTATCCCGAGATAGAAGAAATTGATGTTGTTGAAGCAGATCAGATATTTGTTGATGTGTGTAAACAGTATTTTCCCAATAACTCCTGCGGTCTCGATGATCCGCGTGTAAAGATATTTTATGAAGACGGTTTAAAATTCCTGCGCGGAAAGTCCAATACATATGATTTGATTATTAATGATTGTACAGATCCGTTGGGACATGCGGCCGGATTGTTTACAAAAGAATTCTACGGCAGCTGTTATAAGGCTCTTCACGAAGACGGAATAATGGTTTATCAGCACGGAAGTCCTTTTTTCGATGAAGACGAAGAAGTGTGCAGAATGATGCACAGAAAAGCATATAAGTGCTTTCCGATCAATAAAGTTTTTCAGGCACATATACCTACATGTCCCGCAGGTTACTGGCTGTTCGGATTTGCATCAAAAAAATATCATCCTGTTAAGGACTTTGATGCTCAACGATGGGATGACAGAAATTTAAAAACCTGGTATTATACGGCTAATCTTCATACGGCGGCTTTTATGTTGCCTAAATATGTTGAAGATGCGTTAAGAGAAGAAGAAAGTGAGGATTAATATATGAGCAGAGTATTGGTTATAGGTTGCGGTGGTGTTGCAAGTGTAGCAATTCAGAAAATATGTCAGAATACGGAAGTATTTGATGAAATGATGATTGCGAGCAGAACTGTTTCGAAATGTGAAGCTCTTAAAGATAAAATTGAAAAAAGCGGTTCAAAGGTTATCATATCAACAGCTACTGTTGACGCCGATTCCGTAGAAAGTATTGTAAATATTATTAAGAATTATAAGCCAGATGTTGTACTTAATGTTGCACTGCCTTATCAGGATTTAACCATAATGGATGCATGTCTCGAATGCAAAGTGGATTATGTTGATACAGCCAATTATGAGCCCGAAGATACCGACGACCCCGAGTGGAGAGCAATTTATGATAAAAGATGTAAAGAACTCGGATTCTCCGCATATTTTGATTATTCATGGCAATGGGCATATGAAGAAAGATTCAAGGCTGCAGGTATAACGGGGCTCCTCGGAACCGGATTTGACCCCGGTGTTACAAGTGTGTTTGTTTCATATGCCAAAAAGCATTATTTTGATTCAATAGAGACAGTTGATATTCTTGACTGCAACGGTGGCGATCACGGTTATCCTTTTGCTACAAATTTTAATCCCGAGATTAATCTGAGGGAAGTATCGGCACCCGGATCATATATGGAAAACGGAAAATGGATAGAGATTCCGGCAATGAGTATTAAGCGTGAATATGATTTCCCGGAGGTTGGTAAAAAGGATATGTATCTTCTTCACCATGAAGAGATTGAGGCTCTTGGAAAACATTATCCCGAAATAAAGAGAATAAGGTTCTTTATGACTTTTGGTCAAAGTTATCTTACTCATATGAAATGTCTTGAAAACGTTGGTATGCTTTCTACAACACCGATAGAATTTGAGGGTAGAGAGATTGTTCCGATTCAATTTCTCAAGGCGCTTCTTCCGGATCCTGCAAGTCTCGGTCCCCGTACAGTCGGAAAGACCAATATAGGATGTATTATTAAAGGAATCAAAGACGGCAAGGAAAGATGTATATTTATTTATAATGTCTGTGATCATCAGGAATGTTATAAAGAACTTGGCTCGCAGGCAATAAGCTATACAACGGGAGTGCCGGCTATGATCGGAACTGCGCTTGTTGCAAGCGGTCAATGGAAAAAACCGGGTGTGTTTACAACCGATGAATTTGATCCCGATCCTTATATGGATATGTTAAATAAATTCGGACTTCCTTTTAAGGTAATCGAGAATCCTGTTACGGTAGAATAATAATGGACAATGTTGCTTATTCGACACCGATTTTTATTACAGATGTCGATCAATTAAAAAATAATCTTGAGATTCTGAAAAAACTTCGTGAAGATACCGGAGCACATATTTTGCTTGCGCAGAAGGCGTTCAGTCAATATTCGTTATATCCGCTTATGTCCGAATATTTGTCCGGAGCAACTGCCAGCGGTATTTATGAAGCAAAACTTTGCAACGAATATTTTAAAGGCGAGAATCATGTATTTTCTCCTGCATTTACTGTTGAAGAAATGCAGGAGATTGTTTTGATGTGCGATCATATAACTTTCAATTCCATCTCTCAGCTTGAGACTCATAAAGAGACATTTTTACCGTATGTAAGGGACGGTAGACTTAAGGTTGGATTACGTGTAAATCCCGAATTCTCGACGCAGGAAGGACATGCAATCTATGATCCTTGTTCTCAGGGGTCAAGACTCGGAATACGAAGGTCGTGCATGCCAAAAATTTTACCGGAGTATGTAAGCGGTCTTCATTTTCATACATTGTGTGAGCAGGATTCGGAACCCTTGGAGAGAACTTTTCATCATTTTGAAAATAGTTTTGCCGAGTATTTAGATCAAATAAGTTGGATCAATCTTGGCGGCGGTCATCATATTACCAGACCGGGATACGATATTGAAAGATTGAAAAAACTCATACTTTATATACGTAATAAATATAATCTTGAGGTTTATCTTGAACCCGGAGAAGCAGTAGCTTTGAATGCGGGGACCTTGGAGACGAGAGTACTTGACATAGTAGAGGCCTCAGATATGAAAGTACTTATTCTCGATACTTCGGCAGCATGTCATATGCCGGATGTACTTGAGATGCCGTACAGACCTCCTTTAAAAGATGGCGGCGAAAGATTTGAAAAGAAATTTACATACAGATTAGCGGGCAGAACCTGTCTTGCAAGCGATGTAATCGGCGAATACAGTTTTGATCGGGAAATCAAAATCGGTGACAAACTTGTATTCGAAGATATGGCTATTTATTCCATGGTTAAGACAAATACATTTAACGGAATGCCGCTTCCTTCGATTGCATACAGGGAACACGGAATTGTAAACGTAACCAATACCTTTGATTATTCGGATTTTAAAGAAAGGCTGTAGTAAATGAATAGATTCAGAATGCCTGCGGAATATGAACCTCATAAAGGAACCGTAATTATACGGCCGTTCAGACCGGGAAGCTTTGGTAAAGATATCAGTGGTGCCATGAATGCATTTTTGAATGTTATCGAAGCCATATCTTTGCATGAGACAGTTTATGTTCTTTCGCCCGAGGAATATTATACCGAAACGGAAGATTTACTGAATAAACGTAATATTCGGAATGTTAAGGTTCTTTCTGTTGATTCGGATGATTCCTGGGCAAGAGATGTAGCTCCTACTTTTGTTAAAGATGAAAACGGGGATTTATACGGCATTTCGTGGGAATTTAACGCCTGGGGCGGTGATTATAACGGCTTATATTCGGATTGGAAGAAGGATAATCAGGTTGCGGAAAAATGTTGTAATATGCTTGGAATAAAATGTATAGACGCTTCGCCTTTTGTATTGGAAGGCGGAAGTATTCATTCCGACGGCTGCGGTACGATACTTACTACGGAAAGCTGTCTTTTAAGTAAAGGAAGAAATCCGTCGCTGTCCAAAGAAGAAATTGAAGATAAATTAAAATATTTTCTCGGTGCCAAAAAAATACTATGGCTTCCTCGGGGAATATATAATGACGAAACCGATGAACATGTTGATAATGTATGTGCCTTTATTTCTAAAGGGAAAGTTGCACTTGCCTGGACGGACAATAAGGATGATCCTCAATATGAATTATCGAAAAAATGTTTTGATTATTTGAGTAAAGAGACGGATGCCTCCGGAAATCCGTTAACAATTATTAAAATACCGATTCCCGATTATCCCATTTGTATCACTTCAGGCCAACTTGATAATTACAGCTTTGAGCCGGGTGAGGATATGAGAGAAGCCGGTGAACGACTTGCCGCAAGTTATATAAATTTTTATTTTTGCAATGATGCCGTAATTGTTCCTTTATTCGGCGGCAAAAATCAATATAGTGACGAGCGTGCCCTGGCGTTATACAGAGAAAACATTCCGGACAGAGAAGTGTACGGTATTCCGGCAAAGGATATTTTGCTCGGAGGCGGCAATATTCATTGTATAACGCAGCAGATACCGCTTTAAGATGCAGAAATGAGGTTGAAGATGTCAAAAGTAAAAGTGGCCGCAATTCAAATGAAATGTGACAAAGAATTGAATAACAATATTGATAATGCTGATAAGCTTGTAAGAGAAGCCTCACAAAAAGGCGCTAATATTATATTGCTTCCGGAGCTGTTTGAAAGACAGTATTTTTGTCAGGAACGTCGATATGAATACTATGACTATGCCACTTCGGTTAATGATAATACGGCTGTAAATCATTTTAGAAAAGTAGCCGGGGAACTTTCCGTGGTTATAGTAATAAGCTTTTACGAAAAGGATATTAATGTTCTTTATAATTCTGCAGCAGTTATCGATTCGGACGGGACTGTGCTTGGAATATACAGAAAAACTCATATTCCGGACGACCATTATTATCAGGAGAAATTTTATTTTACACCCGGGAATACGGGATTTAAGGTATTTGATTCGGCATACGGTCGTATCGGTGTAGGTATATGTTGGGATCAATGGTTCCCGGAAACCGCCAGAATTCTTGCCAATAAGGGGGCGGATATTATTTTGTTCCCCACAGCAATCGGAAGTGAGCCTATTCTTGATGTTGACAGTTCGGGACACTGGAGACGCGTTATGCAGGGTCATGCTGCTGCAAATATTATTCCTGTCGCCGCTGCCAATCGTTACGGATCCGAGAAAGTCGAACCCTGTGATGCCAACGGAATGCAATCTTCGGAACTTGTATTTTACGGACACAGTTTTTTGACCGATTCAACGGGCGAAATACTTGAATCGGAAGACAACTTAAAGGATGCGGTTCTTGTGGCTGAATATGATTTTGAAGAAATAAGAAAAGACAGGCTTTCATGGGGCCTTTTCAGAGACAGAAGACCGGAGATGTATGATATTTGACGGTTTATTAATTGACTGAAGCGGGTAAAAGTAAGATAATTATTTTCGGCTTTTAAAGAATATTTATATAAAATATAAAGAGGATATTGTGAAAAAACAGTATAAAACCAAGGCACGTACTGCTATTCTTGAATACCTTGAAAAAAACAATGATAAAAGGTTTAAGGCAAAAGAACTATTTGAGAATATCAGTGAAAAATTGCCGGAATTGAATATTACAACAGTATATCGTAATTTGGAAGAAATTGCTAATCAGGGGCTGATATTAAAAATAAAAGAACCCAATCAGGATTCTTGGTATTATCAGTACTCTCAGGAACATAGTCATTGCGACGAACACCTTCATGCTCAGTGTGTCAGTTGCGGTAAAATATTTCATATGGAAAATGATTTCGTGGAAGAATTTGAAAAAAGCGTTCATAATTCATATGGGCTTGAGGTTGACCTTAAGAATACCATAATTATGGGTAAATGTGATGAATGTTCTTTGAAATGAATCGGAGGTATAGGCTATGCATTACAGTACTTTTGGAAAACTTAATATTAAAGGATCTTTATTTGGTCTCGGATGTATGAGATTTAACGGAGAGGCGAAAGGCGACAGTGTTATTGATGAAGATAAAGCAATTAATATAATAAGACATGCTATAGACGGCGGGGTTACTTATCTCGATACCGCTTATGTATATCTTGACAAGACATCTGAAACGGTTGTCGGCAAAGCTCTTAGAGACGGTTACAGAGACAAAGTGACGATTGCTACCAAAATGCCTCTTGAGGCTGTTAATTCATATGAAGATATGGAAAAACTTCTTGATGAAGAACTTCGTAAGCTTCAGACAGATCACATTGATTTTTATCTTATGCACGGAATTAATAAAGAAAAATGGCTCCGATTTAAGGAGATAGGTGCGGACAGATTTTTTGAAGATAAAAAAAGAGAAGGAAAGATTAGATTTAAATGTTTTTCTTTCCACGGTCCTTATGAAGATTTTGAATATATTATTAATGATTACGACTGGGATATGGTTCAGATACAGTTTAATTTTATGGATATAAATAATCAGGCAGGGGAAAAGGGGCTTAAACTCGCAGGATCGAAAAATATACCGGTTGTTATTATGGAAGGTCTTCTCGGTGGAAAACTGGCTAAGGCTCCGGATAATGTTCAGAAACTGTATGATGAATTCCCTATAACCAGAACACCGGTCGAATGGGCATTCAGGTGGCTCTGTAATTATCCCGAAGTTGCGTGTGTTCTTTCCGGATGCAACGAAATATCACAAATTGACGATAATCTTCGTATTTTTGATGAATTACAGCCGAATATAATGTCGGAAAAAGAACTTGAACTTATGGATCGGGTTAGAGATGCATATAATGAAAGAACCAGAATAGGTTGTACGGGTTGTCGTTATTGTATGCCCTGCCCTAAGGGCGTCGATATTCCCAGAACATTTACCGCATGGAACGAGGAATCGTTATATAATATACCTCCATGTGAGAACTGGAATTATTCGGAATTAAAAAGACTGAATCAATCTCCGATGAATTGTGCGGAATGTGGTGCTTGCGAGAAAAAATGTCCTCAGCATTTACCGATTATTGAGAGTCTGAAGAAAGCATGGCCGGATGAGTTGTCTTAATAGGAGAATAATATGATTTCAAATTATGCTATATTTTTATTTATTTTACAGTTGATTTTTGCAGTCGGATTTCCGGTTGTATTGTCTGTTGTTTGGATTAAGAAAACAAAACAGTCTGTTGTGACGATACTGACAGGTGCCGGTATTTTCTTCGGTTTTGCCATTATCCTGGAGTTGATTCCCGAGTTTATTTTACTTACCCCTTATACCGGCATCGGAGAAAAGGTACTTGCCAATTCAATGCTTACAATTCTCGTTGGGGCGTTTATTGCAGGTCTTTTCGAAGAAACCGGACGCTTTTTCGCATTCAGATTCTTACTGAAAAATAAGAAGGATAAATTAACTTCCGTTTCATACGGAATCGGTCACGGTGGGTTTGAAGTATTGTATCTTCTTGCTACTGCCGCCATTACCAATTTGTATTACACATATATGATTAATTCAGGTTCTTTCACGGGGTGGCTTGAACAAATATCGGAGTTTTCACCCGAGCAGGCGGAAGCCATGAAAACTGTTCCCGACCTGCTTATGGCTGTAACTCTGGGCCAGGTTTTAATTGCATTTATTGAAAGAATTTCTGCAATGTTAATTCATGTATCCTGTTCAATGATTATGTTCAAAGCAGTCAGGGAAAAAGGAAAAATATGGTTATTCCCGGTTTCAATCATTGTTCACGCGATGGTTGATATTATTGCGGGCCTTTATCAATTGAATTATATCAAGAGCAGTGTTATGGTTGAAAGCATATTGTTGTTATTTGCAGTAGTAATATTTGTAATTACATATATTTTTGTTTATAAAAAAATGCTTGTTACTTATGAACAGAATGGAGAATTGACTAAAAATGAAGCCTAGTATATTGAAAAACAAGTTATATCTTTATTTGACCGAATTCTTTGCGGGAATGTCGGTTATGGCCGTCGAACTCGGAGCCAGCAGACTTCTTGCTCCTTATTTCAGTTCGTCTCAAATAGTATGGACCATTATAATAGGGACAATTATGATAGCTATGGCTCTCGGTAATCTTTACGGCGGTAAAAGAGCCGATAAAGATCCAAATCCCGATAAACTTTATGGCAGAATTCTTATTGCCGCCATATGGATTGCATTAATTCCTGTTGTCGGTAAATATATTATTGTAGCCATATCCGGAATACTTATTTTTTCCGTTAACAGCAACTTCCTTGTTATTGCCGGATTTGCGGCATGTATGGTTATTTTTGTTTTCCCGCTTTTCCTTCTGGGTACAGTCACTCCGTGTCTTGTCAAGTTCTCGGTTGACAGTCTTGATGACAGCGGTAGTATTGTCGGTAAATTAAATGCTTCCAATACCATAGGAAGTATCATAGGTACATTTGTTCCTACATTTTTAAGTATTCCTGCCGTAGGTACGGCAATCACATTTCTTATATTTGCCGGAATTCTGTTTTTGTTATCCGCAATTTATTTTATCAGCTCCAAAATTGAAAAAAAAAATCTCGCCAAAGTAACGGTTAGCAGCATTTTGTTAATTGTCTGCGTTATCTTCGGACATAATAACAGCTTTGCATTTTGGAGAAGCGATCTTACTTACGAAGGAGAGTCTATTTATAATTATCTTCAGGTTTATGAAGATGACTACAGTGTAATGCTTTCTACCAATGTTTTGTTCGGTGTTCAGTCGATGTATGTAAAAGACTGCGGACTGACGGGGCAATATTGTGATTATGCTTTGGCTGCCAATTATATGGCGGGGATTAAAGAAAAAGATCATTTCGATGTTCTTATTCTCGGTAACGGTACAGGTACTTATGCTACCATGTGCGAGAGATATTTTGACAATACTGCTGTAACAGGTGTGGAAATTGATCAGAAGATTACCGATCTTGCCGTAGAATATTTTGAACTGCCGGAAGATATAGATGTCTATACATATGACGGAAGGGCTTTTCTTAACGTTATAGAAGACAAATACGATGTGATTATGGTAGATGCATATCAGGATATTACAATACCTTTTCAAATGTCATCCGTTGAATTCTTTACACTTGTAAGAGATCATCTGAAAGATGATGGCGTGATGGTTGTAAATATGAATATGCGCGGTCAGAGTGAAGGTAATATTAATCAATACCTTTCGGATACTATATCCAATGTCTTCGGTGAAATTTATACCGCTGATGTATTCGGGTGTACGAGTCGGGAATTGTATGCAGGAAAAAGTGATGATTTTATGAATACATTCAAAGAAAATATCGAAATGGAAGATGAATCGCAATTATTGAACCTGATGAATACTATTGACAGAAATCTTGTTAAATATGAACCCGGTAACTATATTCTGACTGATGATAAAGCACCTGTCGAGCTCCTCGGTATGCGTGTAATAGACGAACTTATATATGATGAAGTCGAGTATTACAGGAACATTTATGAAGAGGAAGGTATAACAGGGCTTATCAATCAGCTTTAGAAATTATTAATTTAATGCCCAGTTAAGGCCTTTAACAATCCATTCTCTCCAGAATTCGAAATTATGATTTCCGGGTCCTTCATTATAGGATACCGGAATCTTTTTTTCCAAAAGAAAATCTCTGAAATCTCTGTTGGGTTTAAGAAGAAAATCTTCTGTTCCGATTGCTATATATATCGACGGTATTTCTTTTGAAGAATTTATCAGTTTTTCAATCAGAACCTTAGGATTGAGTTCTGTATTTGCGGCATTTTTCAGATCGCCGAAAATCTGCGCATAATATTCGTAATTTGCGAACTCATTTGAAAAGCCTTCTTCGAAATTGTGTAATTCATCAATGATAAGTGCGGAAGAAAGCGCTATTATTTTTCCGAATGTTTCGGGATAGGCCAGTCCTGTATGAAGGGCTCCGTAACCGCCCATTGAAAGCCCGCCTATTATCGTATCTTCTTTTTTGTCAGATAAAGAAAATGTCTTTCTGGTATATTCAACAAATTCTTTTCCGGTAAAATTTTGATAATTATGTCCGGATGCTTTACTGTTAACATAGAAATTATTATCGCCCTGAAGTGTAAAAATATTCAGATTTAATTCATTGGCAATCTCGTTTAAGGGGGCATTGTCGGGCCAATCGTTATCACATCCGGAAAATCCGTGAAGAAGATATACGTTTTTTACAGGTCTTGTATAGTTGGGATTGTCATTTGTCGGCATTGCATTATCGTTTGACAATATTGCGTGAAAATGTGTGGATCTTGACAATTCTTTTGAATAAAAATGTCCTTGTAAATGAGCCATTTTGAGTTCACCTTAATTTGTATAATATTCCCGACTTATATTTTATAACTATTATTTAAAATAACAATGGTTGACACATAATAATACGATGATATAATAGTTAACATTGCTAACTAATTTACAAAAAGGAGTTAATTATGATATGAACTACCATGTTGAGTTGATTGAATGTATGTATAAAATCAAAAATATACATTTTCAGAAACTTCTTCCTTTTGAGATTACACACGGCGAATGCTTTGCGCTTTTTAAATTAAAGGAATTGTCGGAACAAAAAGAAGACGGAAAAGTAACCGTTTCCGAGCTGAATTCTTTAATTGATGTTTCTGCTCCGGCATTATCAAGAACAATAAAAAATCTGGAAGGGGATGGTTTTATTTCCAGAACCGAAGATGCGAATGACAGAAGAAATAATTTTTTGTCGCTTACGGATAAGGGGAAAAATATAATCTGTGATGCCGAAAAAAGAATGCGAAAATGCAGTGAAAATGTTCTTGAAAAAATGGGAGAAGAACGTTTAAAGGAATTTATTACTTTTATGAATGATTTTTATCTGATTACATCAGAAGAAATAAACAAATTACAAGAAGGAGATTGATTTTACGATGAGTGATGAAAAGAAAGAATCCAAACAAGATTCAAAACAAAATAAAAGTTATGTTTTGATAATGATTCTGTATCTTGCCGGAATATTTATGGGAGCTATAGATACGGGTATTGTTACGCCGGCACGAACAATTATTCAGAGTGAATTGGGAGTGAGCGCCAACAGCGGAATCTGGATGATAACAATTTATACCCTTGCTTATGCGGCAAGTGTGCCTGTTATGGGTAAATTGGCAGATAAATTCGGACGAAAATATGTTTATATTATCTGTATAACATTATTTGGCTCGGGATCGCTTCTTTGCGGTGTATCCGGATCTATAGGAGGCTTCCCGTTATTGTTGACCGCCAGAGTTATTCAGGCTATCGGTGGAGGCGGAATTGTACCGATTGCCACAGCGGAATTCGGAACAACTTTCCCTGAAGAAAAGAGAGGCCTTGCGCTTGGTCTTGTAGGTGGTGTGTATGGTATTGCCAATGTGTTCGGAGCATCTGCGGGAAGTGCGATTCTTGATTTATTTGGAGTAAATAACTGGGAATTTATATTTTATATAAATGTTCCCATTTCACTTTTTATTATAATATGCGGTTTCTTTAAACTTCAAAATAACAGAGATGAAGAAAATAAGAAAAAAATTGATGTGTTCGGTATATTAACACTTACAATTATGGTTCTTTCACTTCTTTACGGTTTAAAGAATCTCGATTTCTTTGATTTTATTAATTCAATTAAGACTACACAGGTTTATCCTTTTCTTATTATTGCAATTATTTGTGTACCGTTTTTTATTCTTGCTGAGAAAAAGGCAGAAGACCCTATTATAAGTCTTACTTACTTTACAAATAAAAATATTCTTGTCACATTATTGTTATCTACCATAAGCGGATTTCTGATGATGGGTGTTATATTTGTTCCTCAGTTCTCTGAGAACTGTCTTAAACTTACAACAGGAAGCGGCGGATATCTTGTAATTATACTCGGTCTTTTTGCGGGACTCGGAGCACCCGTATCGGGAAAAATGATTGATAAATTTGGACCGAAGGTTATTCTTGCATTTGGTTTTGTAAGTACAGGTGTCGGTGCGCTCTTCATGATTTTTATTACAACACAATATCCTTCGATGCTGACAGTTCTTGTAGGACTTGCCCTTGCCGGTCTTGGTATGGGATTTACAATGGGAACTCCGGTTAATTATATGATGCTTGCAGATACAGATCCGAAAGATTCCAATTCGGCTCTTGCGACGCTTTCACTTGTAAGATCAATCGGTACTGCAATTGCACCGGCAATCATGGTAGGTTTTGTTTCATCGGCAGGAATGAGTGTTATGGATAAACTTACACCCGTATTACCTCAGACTGTTACGATGCCGGAACTTCCTTATGCCGAAGAAATTTCAGCTACAATGGAAGAATTAAAAGCTAATCCGATGTTTGCATCACAGATGGAGGGCATGCCCTCGTTTGATTCCATGCTATCAATGAATATGGATATGAATATGAGTATGAGTGGTGAGGACTCCGGCGTAACTCTTCCCGAAGGAACACTTGAATTGCTGCAGTCCAGTGATGTAACGACTATTACCGAGAATTGTAAGATTATGGCATCGCTGATGTTTGAACAGATTACGCCATCAATAATTGAATCGATTACTGACGGTATCAATGCCGGAATAGACGGAATAAATATGGGTATTAATTCGATGAACAGCATTTTTGCGGATGATACGAATATGGATGACATGATGAATATGTCCGTTTCGGATAATTCATCGGAATTAACAATGGCTGATATGTTAGCTATGGCCGATAGTATGGATTTGCCCGATGATATGAGTATGGAAGATATGATGGCTATGGCACAAAATATGGAAATGCCCGAAGATATGGATATGGAAATGCCTGAAGATATGGAAATGCCCGAGGACGGAGATATGTCTTCCATGATGGCCGGAATGAGTGAAGAGATTGAAAAACTTCAAACGCTTACAGAACAGATGACTGCTCTTCGAGATGCCATCCCGGGTGCGTTTGATACTGCTTTGAATAATTATTTGACTGAAATCGATAATAACGCTCCTGCAATTGAAGAATGTTTCCAGACGACTTTAAATAAGGGCTTCGCAGATATTTACAAACTTACTGCAATTACATCGGCTATAGCTCTTGCGGTTCTTGCATTCTACAGAAAGAAAAAAGAAAAATAAATTGTTTATATAAGTTTTATCTTGTGTTAATATTTAGCATAAAGTTTACGAATAGTTTTTTCGATAATCGGAGGTTTGTTATGACATTGATGACTGATGTTACACGTAAAATGAAAGCGGACAGTTATAAAATGGCTTCTCTTGATATTAACACAAGAAATAATATTTTATTAAAAATCAAGGATGCTCTGAATGCTTCAAAAGAAGAGATATTTGAGGCAAATAAAAAAGATCTTGAATATGCGAAGGACAACAATATTGCGCAGTCTGTTATTAAACGTCTTGAGTTCTCTGAACATAAACTTGAAGATGTAACAAAGGGAATTGAACAGCTTGTGAGTCTTCCCGATCCAATAAACAGATTATTATTAAAAAGACAACTTGATGAGGGACTTATTTTAAATAAAATAAGTTGTCCTATCGGTGTTATAGGAATTATTTTCGAAGCACGTCCGGATGCGCTTATTCAGATATCGTCACTGTGTATTAAGAGCGGTAACTGCACTGTATTAAAAGGTGGAAAAGAAACGTCGAATACCAATAAAGTTCTCTTTGAAATCATTTATTCTGCTGCTGTTAAATACGGTGCTCCGGAAGGTTGTATGTATCAGGTTGAATCTCACGGCGAAGTAGATGAATTGTTGGCTTGTAATAAATCTGTGGATCTTCTTATACCGAGAGGGTCTAATAAATTTGTTCAATACATTATGAATAACACAAAGATTCCCGTAATGGGACATGCTGACGGTATTTGTCATACATACATTGACAAGGATGCCGATATAGAAAAAGCATGCAGGATTATTGTGGATTCCAAGATTCAATATACTTCTGCCTGCAATGCAACCGAGACTCTTCTTTTTGACAGAAATCTCGGAATTGATAAGCTTAAGAAGATTGCGGAAGGTCTTTGCGACAATCATGTAAAACTTCGCGGAACAAAAGAAGTCAGCGAAGTATTGGGATGTGAAGAAATGGGCGAAGATGAATTTAATACAGAATATCTTGATTTGATTATATCTATTAAGATGGTTGACGGTGTTGATGAAGCCGTTTCCCATATTAACAATTTCGGTTCGCATCATACCGACAGTATTATTACCGAAAATATAGAAACTGCCGAAAAATTTATGAATCTTGTGGATTCTGCCGGAACATACATGAATTGCTCTACCAGATTTTCCGACGGATTCAGATACGGATTCGGTGCCGAAGTCGGAATCAGCACAAGTAAGATACATGCGAGAGGACCTGTCGGACTCGAGGGCCTTACCACTTATAAATATAAATTATACGGTGAAGGTCAGATTGTAGGAGAGTATGCCGACGGTACAAAGAACTTTAATTTTAAAGACTTATAAATCTCTGTCTTTGTTTTTTGTTGAATATAACCAAAATGTTAACCAAATATTTCAGTTGATAATGGATTTGTCATATGTTATATTTCTTTTGGTTATATATTTTAAATTTTTTGGAGGGATATTAAATGAAAAACAACAGAGGTTTGGCAAAGATTATTCTTTTATCAATCATAACATTTGGAATATACGGAATCGTATTCTGGTATTCTCTTGCCGAAGATTTGAATATTCTTTGTCCTAATGCGAAGAAGACAATGAATTATATTTTGCTCGCGTTTATTGTCGGACCTTTTACTTTGGGTATAGGTTATATCGTATGGTATCATAAGATTAGTAATAAGATGGGTGTAGCCCTTAAAGAAAGAGGCATAAGTTATGATATGAGTGCCGCTACTTTCTGGATTTGGGAAGTACTTCTTTCCTGCATAGTTATCGGACCTTTTGTATATATTCACAAAGTATGTAAAGCAATGAATCTTCTTGCTGATGATTTTAATTCTAAAAGAAATTAATATTTGATAACTTTGTAATATAAATCGGCTTCGATAATCGGAGCCGATTTTTTTATTTGACATATTAAATTGAGAAATGTAATCTTTAAACTAATTATATTTAATTTTGATAAAGGAGGTAATCATTATGCATCAAAATACTCATGGATTTTATTATTCAAAACAATATAATACGGATTGCTTCCGACATTTTTATTAATTTAATCAGTGTATTAATTGGATTTATAAATAATCGGAACATGGTTTTATACCATGTTTTTTTATTATCAATAAGTTGACTGAAATTATAAATTTGTGTATTTGGAATTTGACTTGGAAAGAAGGACGATATGTCAGAAATAAATATAAAAGAAAATAAAAAGAATAAAGAAAATATTTCCCTTAAGAGAAGTTTTCAAAATGCAATATTTGCCTTGAAGTTGGGATATTCAATAAGTCCCGCAATTGTCATACATTCATTTTTTCTTTGGCTTATAGAACACGGCGAATGGGTTTTCTTCGACGGCATTTTTATGAGAGTAATAATAGATGCTCTTTATAATGACAGAGGTTTTGATACTGTTTCAAGGTTTATTATTATAAGCGGAATAGTGATATGTTGTTGTACCGTTTACACGGCCTATATTGAAAATGTTGTTTATCCGTTGAAAACCAACAGACTATTCGGGGGAATTTACAGAAAACTGTATGAGAAAGCCAAAAATGTTGAATTGAGATGTTATGAAGATCCTGATTTTTACAACAGATATACGATGGCAATGGACGGCGCTGAAGAAAAGGTTACGGCGGTTATTCGTGCCCTGTTCGGTTCTGTGATCGGTTCGTTTGCGGCTGTATATGTATTTTATCTTATGTATGAGATAGATCATTATGCTGTCATTTTTATAATATCTCCGTTTCTGGGTAATTTCCTGTTTGGGAATTATATGAATAAATTTAATTTTAAAAAATATCAGGAACAGGCTCCCAATGAAAAAGTCCTGAATTATGTGAGCAGAATGATGTATTTGCCTGACGGTGCCAAAGAAATACGACTTTCCAATATTTTTAACCTTATGAGAAAACAGTATAAAGAGGCTACGGATAAGAATGTTAAGATCGCTGTTAAATATTCATTTAAAACGGCATCCCTTAATTTTTTGAGAATAACATTTACGTTTACTGTAATTTTCGAAGGCGTTCTTATTTATGCCATATACAGAAATCGTGTGTCCGGAACGATATCGCTTGCCGATCTTACCATTATGACCAGTCTTATGGTAGCAATGACATTTTTGTTTATAAATGTGTTTGAAAATATTATGGAAATTATGAAAAACGGAATGTTTATTAATAATTTGCGTGATTTCCTGGAATATGAAGAAACAATTCCCGAAGATCAGGATGGAGATATTCCCTCCAAAAAGTTTGAATGCCTTGAATTCCGAAATGTTTCGTTTGCGTATAAAGAAGGGAAAAATACAATAAATAATCTTTCGTTTTCCGTAAAAGAAGGTGAGAATGTTGCCTTGGTAGGTCATAACGGGGCAGGAAAGACGACAATTATAAAATTATTGTTAAGATTATATGACCCGACGGAAGGTGAAATTCTTTATAACGGTAAGAATATTAAGGAATATAACTTAAGAGCTTACAGAGAAATATTTGCGGCAACTTTTCAGGACTTTCAAATTATCGGTATGAGTGTTAAGGATAATGTCCTGATGGGGAGGCATTTCCCCGATGATGACCAAGCTGTTATCAATGCTCTTGTTAAGGCCGGAGTCTACGACAAAATTAAGACTCTCGAAAATGGCATCAATACCGTGATGACTAAGGAATTTAATGATGACGGTGCCGTTCTTTCCGGCGGAGAACATCAAAAAATTGCGGTGGCTCGTACATTCGTTAAAGATTCACCCATGAAAATCTTTGATGAACCGTCAAGTGCACTTGATCCTATTGCGGAATATGAATTGTTTAAAAATATAATAAAAGAAGGAACAAATCATACCATGCTTTTTATTTCGCACAGGCTTTCTTCGGTTAAAAATTGCGATAAAGTATTTATGCTGGAAAAAGGAACGCTGATAGAAGAGGGTACACATAACGAGCTTATTAAAGCTGACAAAAGCTATGCGGAAATGTATAAAAAACAGGCTAAGAATTATCTTGCATTGGAAAATGAAGAGGAGGTGATATTGTGAGCATTATAAAAAAATCTCCCGAAGATAAAAAAAACGAGAAAAAGAAGAACAATCAGACTGTAAGAGAAGTATTTGCAAATAACGGTTTCCTTTTGAAATTAATTTTTACGGCTTCGCCCTCATTTATTATTTTTATAGCGCTTGACTCAATAAGAAACGAAGTATCAATTTTCTTTGAACACACAATCGGTATCGGTTATGTTCTTGAAGCAGCTGAGTTCGGATATCCTTTTCGTACGGTTGCAAAATGGATATTAATTCTTGCCGGTGCAATCACTATCGGCATGATATTTACGGTTGTTGCTCAGGATTTTATTCAGGAAAAAGAACGTCCTAAGGTAAGACAGAAAATAAAAATGCTTCTTTACGAAAAAGCAAAAGACGTTGATTTGAATTGCTACGATAATCCCGATTTCTATAACGATCAGGTGTTGGCTATTTCGGAAGTTGATAAAGAGATAGACAGAACGGTCAAGTTTATTCAGGATACTTTATCCGGTATTACAGTATTTATTACCGCGGGAATTTTCTTTTTTGTTAAAGATAAGATGTCAATAGTGTTCGTATTTGTGTCATTTGTACTGTCTTTTATTTTTAATAAGATGTATAACAAACTGAATTACCTTGTAAAGATTGATAGTATACCACATTCAAGAAAGCGTGATTATGTAAAACGAATATATTATTTAAGTGATTATGCCAAAGAAATCAGATTAAATCCCGGGGTATCGGATGTGCTTTTTGAATGTTTTGAAGAAGCAAATGATGAGGTTTACAAGGTCGAAAAAAAGTACGCTTTCAGAAAATGGATTTTGTATTTTGTAAAAAGATATCTTTGTAATGACATGTTCTCCGATGTTTTATTTATTCTGTACCTTGTGTATAAAGCCGCGGTACTTCACGAAATTTCATATAGTAGCGTGGCAATTTTGTATTCGTCATTCGGTCGCCTGAAACGAAGTCTTAAAGTATTTACCGATACATATCCGTTTGCGTGTGAAACAAGTCTTTATGTCGGTAAAATAAGACAGTTTCTTAATTACGATCCAAAGATTGTATCCGTTCTCAATATATCACCGGATAATATACCTAAGGAAATCGAATTTAAGAATGTTTCATTTTCGTATAATAAAAAATCGGATATGCTTATTCAAAATATTAATTTGAATATTAAACCGGGCGAAAAGATTGCACTTGTCGGTTATAACGGAGCCGGTAAAACAACATTGGTCAAGCTGCTTATGCGTCTTTATGACATAGAGAACGGAGAAATAAAGGCAGACGGAATTAATATCAAAGATTACAATGTGAAGGAATACAGAGATTTAATCGGAACCGTATTTCAGGACTATCATATCTTTGCGGGAAATGTTGCCGAAAATGTTTATCTTGACGTGCCCGATAACGGAGATGAACAAAGAGCACGTAATGCGCTTGCCGATAGCGGTTTGATCGAGAGGATCAACAGAATGCCTGATAATATACATACCGAACTTACGAGGGAATTCCATAAAGACGGTGTTAATCTGTCCGGCGGTGAGAGCCAGAAACTTGCAATCTCGAGAGTTTTTTATAAAGATGCAAGTCTTATGATAATGGACGAACCTTCAAGTGCGCTCGATCCTATCGCTGAATATCAACTTAACCACGCAATGCTGACAGCTACAAAAGATAAGACGGTTATATTTATATCACATCGATTGTCTACTACAAGGCTTGCTGACAGAATTATTATGCTTGAAAAAGGTCGTGTGGTTGAGGAAGGAAGTCATGAAGAACTTCTGAAAAAAGACGGAGCTTACGCAAAGATGTGGAAGGTTCAGGCAGGAGCGTATATTGCTGTTTAGTAAAAAATATTATATTTATATACATATTATGTTAGAAATGAGCTATAATATATGCTTGTTGATAAATATCAGCTTAAATAAGTTCTTAAGGTAATATGAGTTTATATGATTTATTAATCATTGCTCGGAAGTGAGGTTAATTATGATAGAAACAACCTGTATTCACGGAGGATATAATGCCGGCAACGGAGAAGCAAGACAAGTCCCCATTTATCAGAGTACTACATTTAAATACGATTCAAGCGATGAGATGGGTAAACTGTTTGATCTGGAGAAAGAAGGATATTTTTATTCCAGACTTCAGAATCCGACCAATGATTTTGTCGCACAAAAGATTTGTAATATGGAGGGCGGTTATGCTGCAATGCTTACTTCATCCGGACAGTCGGCCAATTTCTTTGCGGTATTTAACATCTGCGAAGCCGGAGATCATATCATTGCATCTTCTTCCATATATGGCGGAACCTTTAATCTTCTCGGTACTACGATGAAGAAAATGGGCGTTGAATGTACATTTGTAGATCAGGAACTTTCAATAGAGGAACTGTCAAAATATTTTAAACCTAATACTAAAGCAGTATTTGGAGAGACTTTGGATAATCCGACCGTTAAGGTTCTTGATATCGAAAAGTTTGCCAAACTTGCACATTCGCACGGAGTACCTCTTATTGTAGATAATACTTTCGCAACTCCCGTTAATTGTAATCCTATTAAATGGGGAGCGGATATCGTTACGCATTCAACCACCAAATATATTGACGGTCATGCGGCTACAATCGGCGGATGTATTGTCGACAGCGGTAATTTTGATTGGCGTAAATATCCCGATAAATTCCCGGGACTTACAACGCCCGATGAATCTTATCACGGAATTATATATTCGGAACGTTTCGGAAAAGGTGCATATATTACAAAGGCAACTTCTCAGCTTATGAGAGATCTCGGTGCCGTGCAGTCGCCTCAGAATGCGTTTATGATTAATCTCGGACTTGAGTCGCTTCCGGTTCGTGTTCAGAGACATTGCGAGAATGCGCTAAAAATAGCTGAATTTCTTAAGAGCAGAGAAGAAGTGGCCTGGATAAAATATCCGGGGCTCAGCGATGATAAATATCATGAACAGGCAATGAAATATATGCCTAAGGGAACCTGCGGAGTTATGTGCTTTGGAATTAAAGGCGGAAGAAACGCATCGGTTAAATTTATGGACAACCTCAAACTTATTTCTATTGAGACACATGTTGCCGATTCTCAGACATGCCTTCTTCATCCCGCGAGTCATACTCACAGACAGATGACCGACGAACAGCTTGAAAAGGCAGGTGTTGCTCCGGATCTTATTCGTCTGTCAGTGGGCCTCGAAAATGCGGATGACCTTATTGCGGATATAAAACAGGCACTTGAAGCCTGATAGGCGCAGTGTGAATACCATAAATGTTTCTTTGTTTCTGTTTATGCTGCATAAATTCAATATTAAGGGATTGTTATGGATGTTAATTTATTAAAAAAACTAAGAACTTTTATATATATTTGTATTTTACTGGGGCTCGGCTTTTTGTCTTTTATTTATTCTTACGAGTATTCGGATTCGGAAGCGGATAGGAATATTAAATATATTCTTTTCGGAACTATGCCGAACGGCCCGGCTCAGATTATTAACATGTTTATCGGATTGATTGTAATTTTTGTAGCTTCAATGATTGCTTTTACCGTTTTCAGATGGTATGGTTTTATTGATATTTTCAGAGCTCGGAAAAATGAGATTATAATACATACTTATATTTTAGTCGGAGCTCTCGCTTTAATTATGTTATTCATATTAATCGTGACCGGAGGGGCATGTATAATTACCGCTTTGATATTTAACGGTATATGGATTCTGTCCTGGTATATTTTTCTTATGAGAAAAATAAAGAAGGATATGATGAGTGAAGAAGAAGCGAAAGAAAGGTTTAATATCTGAAAGGAATATTATGAAAAAGTTTTTCCCCATATTTACTATAGTTTGGCCTTATATTACTTTATTTTTGATAGTTGTTCCGCAATTTGTTGAAAATGATATTTTAGACTGGATGCAATCACAGTTAATATTTTTGCAGATTGTGGGTATAGTTTTATCTGTTATCGGAGCAATTGTATACTCAAAAGATCCTGAGACTTTAAAATGGTGCAGGCTTATGAAACTTATTCATATTCCTTATTACATTGCAATGTTTCTGCTTGCGATTGCCATCATGTTTGCCTTTATTAATCCCATATTAATAGTACTTGGTCTCTCTATGGCATTTTTTGTTATGATTTCGGATTTTGTTTTGATGATATGTACATCTTTATATGGTTTGATTTTTATGTTCAAACATCGTAAGAAAAGTTTTTATCCGTTGATTGTAATGGAGTTTATTTTCTGTCTTGATGTTATCGGAGCGTGCATTGCTCCTTCTGTTGAGAAAAGGTCATCAATTTCAAACAGATAATTCTTCATCCTTAATCCTGCATTCTTGGAGTATTTGTATGAAAAAAAACAATATATATAAAAAGGCGATAGCACTTGCGGTTCCTGTTATGATTCAGAACGGAATCACAAATGCAGTCGGTCTTATTGACAATTTAATGGTAGGAAGTCTGGGTACGGAGAGTATGACAGCTGTTTCCATTGCGGGACAGCTTTTATTTGTATTCAGTTTGGCTGTATTCGGCTGTCTTTCGGGTCCGGGAATATATCTTGCCCAATTTTACGGTCACGGTAATGAAGAAGGCGTAAAAAATGTATTCAGATTAAAATGGTGGCTTACATTTCTTGTTGTAATTGCAGGTATTATTTTATTTATTTTTGCAGGAACGGAATTGTTGAAGCTGTATCTTCAGGGAGAATCTGTTGAAATCGATCCGGTACTTACCTTGAATCTGGGCTCTCAATATTTGAATATTATGCTTATAGGACTTATTCCTTTCGGTATTACTCAGATTTATGCCGGAAGTCTGAGAGAAACGGGAGAGAGCGTGCTGCCTATGATAGCGGGTATCTGTTCTGTTGTCACCGATATTATTTTTAATTATTTTCTTATATACGGTAAATGGATTTTTCCAAAACTCGGTGTCGAAGGCGCCGCAATTGCGACGGTAATTGCAAGATATGTTGAACTTACAGTTATTCTTTTGGGTGCATATCTTCGTAAGAATAAACAGGCATTTTTGAAAAATACATTACGGAAAATTATTGTGCCGGTTAACGTATTAAAACCTATAATTATTAAAGGATTTCCGATTTTTCTCAATGAGTTTTTGTGGGCAGGCGGAATGGCGTTTATTACACAGAGTTTTTCGTGCAGAGGACTTGAAATTGTTGCGGGAATCAATATTTCCAATGCACTTTGTAATCTTTTGAATGTAGTATTTATTGCAATGGGAAACGCTGTGGGAATATTGATAGGGCAAATGCTCGGAGCTTCCAAATACGACGAAGCCAAAGAATCTTCCACCAAATTAATGAGATTTACCGGCTTACTTTGTCTTGGACTTACATTTGTGCTTATTTTTATTGCGGGTTATTTCCCCGATTTGTATGATACAACCGATTATGTTAAACAAATCGGGAAATACATAATCATTATTACCGCATTGTTTTTCCCGATTCAGGGATATCTGAATGCATTATATTTTACATTGAGATCCGGAGGAAGAACGGTAATTACTTTTCTGTTTGACAGTGTATTTACCTGGGTTATACCTGTTCCGATTGCGTTCGTTCTGTGCAGATATACATCCTTGTCTATTTATGCGGTCTTTGCTATTGTGCAGGCGGCAGATATCATAAAGCTGTGTGTCGGAATTGTTTTAATAAAAAAAGGTATATGGATAACAAATCTTGTCGAAAATATTGATAATGTGTAGATGACTGTTAATAATGTGGGGTATTTTCGTGTTTATCTTGTTATCCGGATGTGTTATAATTTTTTATGTAAATTAGGATATTGAATTAAGGAGGATATCATGAATTTTACTAACGATGACAGAAATTATTTGGGAATGCGGAATAATGACAGCGGTGTAGCCGATTTTTCTCAATACGTAAATAATGACGTTGAACAGATCGATAATTTTACCGTTAATGCCGGCTATGCAAACAATACAAACGGTATTTTTAATAATAACGGTAATTATAATAACTATAATAATTATAATAACTATAATAACTCAATGAATTATTCTTCGACAAATTCTTATAATCAGGGTGCTGCCGACAGTAATTACGGGTATGGAAATGATTATTCCTACGCCGAAAGTTCTATGAGCGGAAGCTCTGTTAATGATTCGTTTAAATCTGCAATATTACTTGATTCGGTTGTAAAGAAATCATATTTATATATGTTTGTAGGTCTTATGATTACGGCCATTACCGCATTTTTATCTACGGATTTTGTTGTCGGACAGATACTTAATAACAATTCGTTTATTTTTGTAATTGCCATTGCCGAACTGGCAATTGCATTTATTTCCCCCAGAGCTGTTGAAAAGAATAATACCTTATTATGTTCGATTTTGTTCACTACGTATTCTGTTTTAACCGGACTTACTTTTTCCATTTTAGGTTTGGTTTATTCGCCTCAAACCATTTTGGCTGCATTTGTAACTACGGCGGTAATGTTTTTGGCAATGGCACTTATCGGTATGTTTACGAATATGGATTTGTCTTCATTCGGCAATATTTTGCTTATAGCCCTGTTCTCATTGATAATTAGTTCGTTTATTCAGATGGTTTTCCTGAATTCCACAGTATTCGATCTTATTGTTTCCGCTGCAGGTGTTGTGATTTTCTGCGGTTGCATAATTTATGATGCCAATAAGACAAAACGCCTGGCTCAGGTATATTCGGGAACTTCAAGAGAAGAAGCTCTTGCACTTTTCTGTGCATTTGAACTTTATCTTGATTTTATTAATATTTTCCTTAAATTATTAAGAATACTCGGAAGAGGAAAAAGAAGATAATCCGACAGTTTTCTTTAGTTTTAAAAAGCATGTATCGTTTATTCGGTACATGCTTTTTGTATATACAATTGTGCGAAAATATAGACAAAAAACTGACTATAAATTCAATACTGCTTTTATTGTATTTTTATATTATATAATGTAAAATATTATTAGTTTTATGTTGGAAGGGGGTCAACGTTTATGGCTGTAAATGTAAAAAATTCTAAAAGTGGTGCAAAACTGAATATGAGAATGGTATTCATTCTGTTTGCACTAATTCCCATGGTCGTATCTGTTTTGATAATAGCGATTCTTTTAATTAAAAACAGTTCGGGCGAGCTCACAAAGAGCACTGAAAATTCTCTTGTTACCATTGTTGAAAAAACAGGTGAGGCATTTGATATCTCGGTTCATACCTCTGTCGAGATTATGCAGTCTTATGCACAAGCTCCGATAGTACAGGAAGCTCTTCATAATCCCAATAATCCGGAAGTGGCGGCTAAGATTCAGAAATATACCGTTGATTATTTCAGCCAGCTTGATGGTTTTGAAGGATTATATCTTGCAAAATGGGATTCAACAGTTCTTGCTCATCCCAATGATGCACTTGTCGGTGCACCTCTTCGCGAAGGAGATAAATTAAAGGAATTACAGGATGCGATTTCCGGTGCGGGTGATTATTATAACACAGGTACAATGATCAGTCCTGCTTCAGGCAAAATTATTATTTCACTTTATGTTCCTATTTACGAAGATAAAGAAATAATCGGTTATGTTGGAGCCGGCCTTTTCGTACATGAAATTGCAGCTAAATATTCCGATGTGTCCGACCTTGGATTGAGCGGCTCTTACATTTATTTTGTTGATAACGAAGGAACAATGCTTTTCCATCCCGATGAAGCCAAAATCGGTAAACCCGTTGAAAATGCTGCAGTAAAAGGCCTTGTTGCCGATCTTGAAGCCGGTAAACATCCTGAACCTGCCTGCATTCAGTATGAATATAAAGGTGCTGATAAATATGCCGCTTATTATGTCGGAGAAGATGAACATTTTATTGCTGTTCTTACCGCAGATTCCGATGTTGTTATGGCAGGTATAGATAAAGTCAGCAAATTTACCATAATAATCTGTGCTGTTTGTTTGATAGTATTTGCCGCCTTGTCTTTAGTTATTGCGAGAACAATTGCCAAACCGTTTGCGGTAGTTTCCGAAGCAATGGATAAACTCAGTGAAGGTGATGTGAATGCTCGTTGCGATGTTTCTTCAAGCATTAAAGAAACATCGAATATTATATATGCTTTTGAAGAACTTAAGAGAGCTTTAAGTTCGGCTATTCAGAGTGTTAAACAGTCTGCGGGTGTACTCGGAAATACAATTATCAGTGTTGACAGTATGACCGGTAACAATGTAGATGCTATTAATCAGATCAGTAATGCTATCGATGAAGTTGCATCAACATCACAGTCTGTTGCAATGAATGCTCAGACTATGACTATGAAGGCTGCCGATCTCGGTGAGAATATCGAGACACTTAATCAGAATGTCGAAAGACTTTATGATGCATCTCAGACTATTAAAAATGCCAATAATGATGCAAATGAATGTATGAATTCGGTTTACGAGGGTGCAAATGAGTCTGTAAGTGCAATGAATGATATTAATTCAAAAGTAAATGAAACAAATCATGCTGTTGCCGAAATCGAAAAAGCTATTAAAGCTATTGAAGAAATAGCAGCGCAGACCAATCTTTTGTCTCTTAATGCTTCAATAGAAGCCGCTCGTGCAGGAGAAGCAGGACGCGGTTTCGCGGTTGTAGCCGATGAAATCAGAATGCTTGCCGATTCTTCCGCTGAGTCTGCAAAAGAGATTAAACAGATTATTGAAAATGTAGTTAAGATTTCCAATTCGACAGTTGAGATTTCGGACAGAGTCTTTGATGTAATTAGTAAAGAACAGTCTGATATCAAAGTTGCTATGGATAAGTTCATTGTTCTTTCCGAATCTGTCGAGACTTCTATTGTTGAGATTGATACAATTAAAGCAATGGCAAGTGAACTTGAAATGATCAAGAAAGACTTCTCGAATGCAACTACAGAACTCGGAGCTATTTCTGAAGAACTGGGTGCTTCTGCGGAAGAAGTTGCTGCGTCTTGTCAGACGGTATCCGTTGCATGTAACGATACTCAGGATTCAACTGTTAAGATGCGTGAAATCAACACTGATATGAGCAGATCAATTGATTTCTTCAGAATATAATTGATGTGTTCTGCCTCGCAGAATGTTTCATATCTTCAGGATGATAATATGCTAAATGAAGCATGAGAAAATCCTGAAGATATGATTGATTTCATTGTGGCTTCTGTTTCCGTTATCACCGGAATTGTTATATTTGTCACTTCCGGTAAAAGGGCGGGAGATATGAGCAAATAAACTTCCTAATGATAATAATAATGACAAGAGTGAAGATTTTTACGGTCTTCACTCTTTTTTTGTTATCCCGGATTCGAGGTGTTCCGAAGGGATGTCGAGTAGGAGACAGCCTACTCGATTGTGTTAAAGCGCTATGAAAATTCTCTTAGGAGAACTTGAATTATACAATGAGAGGTTTATCGCTATTCATTGAAAATATGAGGATTTTAATTCATAATAAGAACAGGGTTTGTTTAAGTTAAATTATGCCTTTTGTGATTTTTATCAGGAGAAAGATATGGGTTTGAAATTTTTGTCATTTTTGTTTGGCGGGAATAATAATGATGGTTCTGAGGATAATATTATTTCAGACGATTACAAAATAATTGATCGGTTTTTTCTGAGTGAATCCGGTTACTGTGCGGGATTTTCATATGAAATAACCGAAGATGATGAAGACATGAATAAACGTATATTACTGTGTAATAACAGAAAATACGATGTTGAGGAATTTGCCTTGGAAGTAAATGAAGATCTGATTAAAGAAATTTCCTTACTTTGTAAAAAACATCATGTTAATTCCTGGAATAAATTTAAAGAAGTTAATTCTCATATGCTTGACGGCAAAGGGTTTTCTTTTTCCGTTCAATATGCGGACGGAACTGTTATTTCGGCAAGTGGTGAGAACAGTTTCCCTTCTGGTTATAATAATTTTGCTAATGATATTCAAAATCTGCTGCAACCTCTTTTAATTGAAGAAGTAAAAAAGATTAATGAAAAAAGATATAATGACGGTTATTTCGGAAAGCCGCTTGAATCGGCTTTCATGCAATTCAGAGGAAGGGGCAAATCCGGGAGCGATGTTTATGTATTTTTTTTGAGGAATTATGATGATTTAAAATCTGTTTCAGCAGAAGTGGAATCTCATAGCGGTATATTTATAGAAAAAGGTAATTATAAATATTCCGGTCAACTTGAAAATATTGATGAATTACTTGCGCATATTCAATCGGTTGTGGATAAATATAAGATATACAAATGGATGGATGATGAATTAAATGATTCCGATTACAACAATCTGGATTATTTTCAATTTGCTTTTCAATTTCCGCAGGCAAATATTTCCTGCAACGGCTGTGGGATTCATCCGGATTATCAAACGGTAAAAAGGGAATTGATACAAATTGTTTTGGATTATATCAGATTCAATTAAGCAGCGGTTGGCAAAGAGAGGCGAAATGTTATGAGAGAGATAGTTGTTAATACTGTTTCCGAATATGTTAATGTAGTTTGCGACGAAAATAATCGTATAAAATTGGAAGGAATGAAGGGGGATGTGCTTCTTTTCAGAGGGCAGGCAGATTGCGACAATAATCTTATTCCCTCTATAGCACGAACAACTCCGAGCGGAAAAGCTTTAATAGTTGAAGAACGAAATATGATTGAAATGGCTAAATATAAGCTGCCCACAGTTTTTTCAAAGAATCTTGAGCCTATAGAATTGTTGGCGCTATTGCAGCATCATGGGATTCCTACCAGATTGCTTGATGTATCCGAAAATGCTCTTGTCGGTCTATACTTTGCATGCCATGATAACAAATATACCTCGGGAAAAGACGGGGAGGTAATTGTATTTAGAAATAATGATTTGAATGTTGCCAATTATCCTTTGGTAAATACAATTTGTGAAAGTTATAAAAACGAAAATCCGGTGGAAATTACAGGGAACTTTTTGTTTGTATATGCTCCGAGCTACAGTTTGAGGCAGAATATTCAACGGGGACGTTATATTTTATTTTCTGATTCGTATGAAGACGGTATCAGATGTATTAAACCCATCTCCAAAGAAAATGAGAGTGTTCAGATGAGAATTATTGTTCCTTCTGCGGAAAAAGAAAAAATCAGAAGGGATTTACGTCTTCTCGGTGTTAGTAAGGAGTTGTTATTTCTTGATAATGCTGATATGGTATGTAAGGAGATTGCGGATCGATTCAGCGAAAGATAGAATACACGTGAGAAAAACATGAAGAGAAAAAATTACAGAAAATATATAAAAAAAAGAAAAAAGATGATTAAAATATTTACCGTTTCTGCTGCGGTACTTATTTTATTGCTGTGTGTTTCTCTATTAATTTATATTTTAAACGATGCCGGAGGATATCTGCCGAATTCCGACTCGTCCAATTCCGTCTCGGATGATTTGGGGACTTTGGCTGATGGAAGCACAAGTGATAATACTGTTGTAAGTGAATCAGATAACAGTCCCAATGAATTTCTCCCGGAGGGCATCAATGAAATAGTTTGTACTACCACATCGGTATCTATTTCTTTTAACAATGTATCCAATTGCGGCTATACGGTTAAATATTATGCTGTTACAGATGAAAATAATCACGGCAAAGATTATACGGAACATGACGGCCTTATGATGGATGATATTTGTTGTGCGGATTATGATTTTGCATTTGACAGGGATAATTCGGATTATTCGACCGAAACTCCTCAAAACGGATGGTATTGCGTCAATACAAACGATTCTTATTTGACGGTTGAAGGACTTATTCCGGAGACAATATATGAATTTCATATTTATATTAATGATGACGAACATACGGAATATTTGCCGATTCAGGAGATTAATACATATTCTGCGGGGTTCGGCGATCCGTTTAAGAATTCTCAATCGATATTATGCCTGCCTCAAAGAGATGAAGAGACCGGAGTAATACTTGATTGTGTCTCTGCGAATGTTGTCACCTGCACATCGGCTCAGGGATGTAATAATGCGGTATGTAAAAATGTTTTGGAGTACAATATGTATCCCGTACCCGGAGGGACCGAAGATGCTGTTACCGTGCCGGTAGGTACATCTTTGATTGTAACGGCGGATTCCGACGGTAATTATTGTTACAGAGATGCACAGGGAATCTGGTATCTTCGCGTTAAATCCGAGGAATTGGGAGAAGGATGGATAAATGCCGAGGTGCTTATGATTGATATTTCGGGACTTTTTGATTCCTTTAACAATATTTACGGAATACAAATTAATCGAACAAATGCATATTCGTCAGTATTTACGGCGGGAGGAAGTGCTTATACCGTTGATATGGAATCTGCTCCGGATACCCGGTATAATCCCGTATCGGCCAATAACCCTGATGTAATATTTACATCAACGGGTTACAATATTATTGAAGGAATCACCAATGAGACCCTTCCCAATTACGGCTCTCCTTCGTGTATGCCGGTTGTATGGGATCTGGCTTTGGAACTTCTGAATACGCAGAAACATGCACTGAAAAACGGCTATTCCATTGTTGTTTATGACGGATACAGGCCGGTATCAACATCTAATGCAGTCTACGGAAACTTATCCGCATCAAATGCGCTTTCATTTATTCCGGATGGCAGTACAACCAATCTTGCACAGGGATTTTTGACTGATCAAAGCTATAATGTCAGTTATTATATTTCAAATTATTCGCTTCACAATATGGGAATAGCTGCGGATTTATCACTTATTCAGTTTTCATCTCCCGATTCATTGGGCAGCGAGGTTATTATGCCCACAAAAATGCATACTCTGGATTTTCGTTGCAATATGCAGATGAATAACTGGCAGGCCGACCTTTTAACCTGTATTATGATTGGTCATGGCTCCAACCTGGCATATCTTCCCAACAGAAACGAATGGTGGCATTTTCAGCTTCAAAGAAATAAAACGGATATTTATCCTTTGGCAAATCAGTTTACTTATATGGATTTTGTATTTTAGATGAAAATTAATAAAGGTTGTTTCTTTTGCTTGACTTAGCTCATTTAGGTACATATAATTAAATCACCACAATATATTGTGGTGATTTTTATTTATAATTATATTTCCAGGGGGTCGTTATGACTGATATTGATTATGGTAGCATCTATAAAACAAAACTTCCGGTTAAAGTGGTAAAAAAAGACAATTGCCTTGAAGAATTTAATGTTCAGAAGGTTATTGCCGCTGTAGGTAAAAGTGCATACAGAGCTTTGACGGAATTTACGGAAGAAGAAAAAGAACAAATCTGTAAATATGTTATAGATAAGGTTGATGAGATGAAGGTCGATAAGATCCCGATTCCCATTATGCATAATATAGTTGAGAGTGCTCTTGAACAGGTTAAACCTATAGTTGCCAAGAGCTATCGTGATTATCGTAATTATAAACAGGATTTTGTCCGCATGATGGATGATGTCTACAAAAAGAGCCAGTCTATTATGTATGTGGGAGACAAAGAAAATGCCAATACGGACTCGGCTCTGGTTTCAACAAAGCGGTCTCTGATATTTAATCAATTCAATAAAGAACTTTATCAGAAATTCTTTCTGACAACGGAAGAGCTCCAGGCATGCAGGGACGGATATATTTATATTCACGACATGTCTGCGAGAAGAGATACCATGAACTGCTGTCTTTTTGATGTGGAACACGTTCTTAAAGGCGGTTTTGAAATGGGTAATATCTGGTATAACGAGCCTAAGACACTGGATGTGGCTTTTGATGTAATAGGTGATATTGTACTTAGTGCAGCAAGTCAGCAGTACGGTGGTTTTACTGTTCCCGAGGTTGATAAGATTCTTGAACCTTATGCGGAAAAATCATTTGCAAAATATGTTGAAAAATATTCAAATTTGGGAATTGATAAAGCAAAAGCCGAAGAGGAAGCGTTAAAAGATGTCGAACGTGATTTTGAACAAGGTTTCCAGGGCTGGGAATATAAATTCAATACCGTTGCCTCAAGCCGTGGAGATTACCCTTTCATTACGGTTACAGCCGGAATCGGACTCGGCCAATTTGCGCGTATGGCCACGATAAGTATGCTGAATGTAAGAAGAAACGGCCAAGGCAAAAAAGAACATAAGAAACCGGTATTATTCCCCAAAATCGTATTTTTGTATGATGAGAATCTTCATGGGGAAGGCGGAGAACTTGAGGATGTATTCAAAGCCGGTGTTGAGTGTTCGGCAAAGACTATGTACCCCGACTGGCTTTCTCTTACAGGCAAAGGATATATTGCCACTATGTATAAACGTTACGGCAAAGTAATATCTCCCATGGGATGCAGAGCTTTTCTTTCGCCTTGGTATGAAAAGGGCGGTATGCACCCTGTTGATGATGATGATAAGCCTATATTTGTAGGTCGTTTTAACATTGGAGCTGTTTCTCTTCATTTACCTATGATTCTTGCAAAATCCCGTCAGGAGAGCAGAGACTTTTATGAGACGCTCGATTATTATTTAAATCTTATCAGACAGCTTCATATAAGAACTTATGCATATCTGGGAGAAATGAGAGCATCTACCAATCCGCTTGCTTATTGCGAAGGTGGTTTCCTTTACGGCAATTTGAAACTTACCGATAAGATTAAGCCTCTTCTTAAATGTGCTACGGCATCGTTCGGAATTACTGCATTAAACGAAATGCAGATGTTGTATAACGGTAAGAGCCTTGTGGAAGATGGTGCATTTGCTCTTGAAGTTATGGAACATATCAACAAGCGTATTAATGAATTTAAAGAAGAAGACGGCAATCTTTACGCTATCTATGGTACACCTGCTGAAAATCTTTGCGGACTTCAGGTAAAACAGTTCAGGAAAAAATATGGTATTGTAGAGGGCGTATCCGACAGGGAATATGTTTCGAATTCTTTCCATTGTCATGTTTCCGAAGATATTACACCTATTCAGAAGCAGGATTTGGAATACAGATTCTGGGAACTTTTAAACGGCGGAAAGATTCAGTACGTCAAATATCCGATTGATTACAATACCGAAGCTGTTAAGACTCTTATAAGAAGAGCTATGGATTTTGGTTTTTATGAGGGCGTAAATCTTTCACTTGCTTATTGTGATGACTGTGGTCATGAAGAACTTGAGATGGATGTATGTCCTGTATGTGGTTCGCGTAATCTTACAAAGATTGACAGAATGAACGGTTACCTTTCCTATTCCAGAGTACACGGAGACACAAGACTTAATGATGCCAAGATGGCAGAAATAGCTGAAAGGAAGAGTATGTAGTAATGCGATATCACAATATTACCAAGGAAGATATGCTTAACGGAGATGGCTTAAGAGTTGTTCTCTGGGTTTCAGGATGCTCACATTGCTGTAAAGGCTGTCAGAATCCAATGACTTGGGATCCGGACGGAGGCCTTCCGTTTGATGAAAAGGCATTAAATGAAATATACGAACAACTGGATAAATCATATATATCCGGGATAACTTTATCCGGAGGTGATCCTCTTCATTCGGCTAACAGAGCGGATATAAAAGATCTTGTGATTGATATAAAAAATAAATATCCCCAAAAAACCGTCTGGCTTTATACCGGTTACAGTTGGGAGGCAATATATGACCTTCAGTTAATGCAGTATGTTGATGTGGTTGTCGACGGGGAATTTGAAATTGATAAGAAAGATAATACATTGTTCTGGAAAGGTTCTTCCAATCAACGTGTTATAGATGTTCAAAAAACACTTGCTTCAGATAAACCGGATGTTCCTGTTTTGTTCTGCCACGATCATTCGAAATAAAGACATTTATCGATAATTTTGTATATTAGGAAAGGTTTAAGAATATTTATGGAGAAAATAAAGATTCTTTATCATACGGATAAAATAGATAAACTTACATATATCGAAGGAAAATCAGACTGGATTGATTTGAGAAGTGCCGAACGATACGAAATTAAAAAAGGCGATTTTACTCTTATTAATCTCGGAATCAGCATGAAACTTCCCGATGGTTATGAGGCACATATTGTTCCCAGAAGTTCTACCTTCAAAAGGTGGGGGCTTATTCAGACCAACAGCTGCGGTATTGTTGATAATTCTTATTGCGGTTCGGATGATATTTATATGTGGCCCTGCTATGCAACCCGAGATACTGTTATTGAGATAAATGACAGGGTTTGTCAATTCAGAATATTTAAAAATCAACCGGAAATAGTTTTTGAAGAAACCGACAAATTGGAAGATACTTCAAGAGGAGGTTTTGGATCTACCGGAGCAAATTAAAATATGTAGTATTGAAAACTACCTAAGTTTGTGATAAACTCAAGTTTAATTAATGCAAAACATTATATTAAACAGGAGTGTTATTTATGAACGATTATATTATTATTACCGATTCCACATCCGATCTTCCGGAAGATTTCTGTATTGAAAATAACATAGGAATTGTGTATCTGAGTTGTCTTTTGGACGGTGTTACCTATAATAAAGACAATGTTTTAAAAGCAGATTATTTTTACGGGCAGTTAAGGGAAGGCAAGATGCCTACAACAAGTCAGGTTAATCCCGAAGAAGCCCGTGAAGAATTCATTTCTTTTTCCGAAAAATATCAATGTAAAAATATACTGTATATAGCTCTTTCTTCTGAATTGTCGGGGACTTTTCAGAGTGTCTCCAATGCCGCACGTGAGCTGATGGAAGAGAATGGTGAGTATAATATAACGGTTATTGATTCCTTAAGCGCCTCGCTCGGAGAAGGTTTATTGGTATATACCGCCGTTTCATTAAGAAAAAAAGGGTATTCTCTTTCGGATAATGCATCATATATCGAAAGTCATAAACTCAATTTATGCCATTTGTTTACGGTAGATGATTTGTTTCATTTGGAAAGGGGCGGACGTATTTCCAAAACTACGGCAATGTTGGGAACGATAATCGGTATTAAACCTCTTCTTCATGTGGATGATGTCGGACGGCTTGTCAATATCGGTAAATGCAGAGGCCGTAAAAAATCATTGGCTGCCTTAACCGATATGATGGAAGAACGAATCGGCTCGTACAGAGATAAAAATGATGTTGTATTTATAAGTCACGGGGATTGCCTCGAAGATGCGCAAGAGGTACAGAATCTTATTAAAGACAGGTTTGGAATTGATTCTTTTGTGATTAACCATGTCAGTCCGGTTATCGGATCGCATTCCGGGCCCGGAACAATGGCAATTTTCTTCTTCGGTGATTTTAGATAATCTAATAAATTTAAAGGCGAGCAATCGCCTTTTTTTAATAATATTTTGTTGAACGAGATACTGTTTTGGAGTATTATATATACTTAGGTAAATTAGGGATATTATTGATTCTGGTGGATAAATGAGTATAAGATTTGCGTGGTTACAACGGGATATTGATGAAGATTTGACTGATTATAAGTTGAGACTTGAATCTGCGGGTATTGTTCATACCGGATATGCTTATTTTGGTGCCAATTCATATGATGAATCTGATCAGTTGTTCAGAATTGTAATTAATTGGAACGGTGAAATGAATTCCCATTTGATTAATTCGTTACCCTCATATGGTTATGTTCTCAATTGTGATCTTCCTGCAGCCGATGAATTAAAAAAACAATTAAGAGGTTTACCGATAGATATTTTGTTTACGGAAAAGAATGGATTTCCGATTCCACTGCGTATTAACCTTAATTTTGGCGGGAATGATTACGAAGTATATTATCTCGGCATTAATTTTTATACTAACGATTTTTTTGATTTTCGTAATCCTGTTTTTTATGAAGGTAAAGACGAATACGACGAATTATTTACTTCAGGGTCATTTAATGCCGGATCTTTTATTATGAGTTCTTTTGTTTTTTCTTCATTTAGACCGAACTCATATAATGTAAGCTCGTATAATATAAGTTCTTATAATGCGGGTTTTTACAACGCATCTTCGTTTAATGTAAGTTCCTTTAACTTGAGTTCTTTTGTTGCGGGTGCTTTCGGTTCGGGATCGTATTATAAAGGCTCCTTCAATACGAGCTCTTTTAATAAGATTTCTCATAATGAGGATTCGTATATTGATTACAGAGATAAATATCGTGATTTGTTTGGAATAGGTTATTTGGGCTACGGCCTTAATCTGATATAGGTGTTATGGACGGATTTTATTCAATTTGGAGTAAACCCGGTGCGGCTTATAATGTAACCGGTGGTTATTCTTTGGAAGATTATGAACTGCTGACGTTGTTTTTATCCGCGCTGGAGTGGAAAAAAAATAACGGAAACGTATATCTGTATTGTGATAGTGTTGTACGTGATTATTTGCTGAAAAACGGTTTTAACATTTTTTTTGATGAAATATATAACCTTGAAGTTCCCGAGGGCATTAATCCGGTTGTATTTTGGGCAGCCGGCAAGATTGTTGCTCTGAATAAACTTGAGAAAAATGCTGTTATGCTTGATTTGGATTTGATTGTCTGGAAAAATATGGATGATTATTATTCCAAAGGAGACGTCCTCTGCATTCACAGCGAAGATATAAGACCGGAGATTTACCCTGATTATTCTTTTTTTTCAATGAATAAGGATTATGTATTTCCGATTGAATTTCAATCCGGGATAAGACCTGTAAATACGGCTTTTCTGTATATTAAAGATGACGAATTCAGAAAGTATTACTCGGAAGTTTCAATTGATTTCATGTGTAACTGCTGTGAGAAACACGAGAATCTCAAACACATGGTTTTTGCCGAACAGAGGCTGATATCCCTTGCTGCTGCTCATAAAGGGAAAAATATCTACAGTATTTTTGATAATTTAACGGGGTATCCGGAACAGGATTTGTTCACGCATATTTGGGGGCATAAGAATATTTTAAAATATAATTATTCGGAGAGAACTGCTTATTGTAAAAGAGTTTTAAGCAGAATTAAAAATGATTTTTATCAATCATTTTCTTATCTTTCCGAAACGGATATATTTAAAAATTATATTTAAAAGGAGAATGCCGCATTGATAAAGGTTGCCCATATTAATAAAATTTATGGTGACAGAATTGCTGCCAACGATATTTCGTTTGAGATTCCGGATGGAAAAATCTGTGGTTTTCTCGGACCCAACGGTGCCGGGAAAAGTACTACTATGAATATTATTACCGGATATCTTGCTCCGGGAAGCGGTTCGGTTTTATTTGATGACATCAGTATGATTACTTCACCTATTAAAGCGAAGAAAATGGTCGGATATCTTCCCGAACAGCCTCCGCTTTATCTTGATATGACAGTTACGGAATATCTCCATTTTGTTATGGATTTAAAAAAGGTTCCCAAGATTCAAAAGGAAACCGAATTTAATAAAATTATCGAAAAGACCGGACTTGCCATTATGAAAGGTCGTCTTATTAAAAATCTTTCCAAAGGTTATAAACAGAGAGTAGGTCTTGCTTCCGCTTTGGTGGGTAATCCCAAGTTCCTCATTCTTGATGAACCGTCAAACGGTCTGGACCCCAAACAAATTGTCGAAATCAGAAGTCTGATAGAAGAACTGAAATCCGAACATACAATTGTTTTAAGTACTCATATACTTAGTGAGGTAAGTGCTATTTGCGATTATCTTGTTATTATTTCTCACGGACGTGTAATGGCTTTTGGTACTCCGGAGGAACTGGAAGAAAGATTTAATCGTAATCAGCTCCTGGAACTTTGCGTTAAGGCTAATTCTTCTACAACGGAGACTGTTATGACAGGGGTTGAAGGAGTTAAGGAATACAAGATAATCAGTGAAATAGACGGATGCACAAGATTTTCCGTTGTTGCCGAAGAATTGTATGATCTCAGAGAGTCTTTGTTTAAATTGTTTTCGGATAAGGATATTGTTATCCTTGAACAGAAGGTTAATTTTGCTTCACTCGAAAGCGTTTATCTTAAACTTACAAGTGAAGAGCATTATAAAGAACTTCTCGAAAAAGAGAAACCTGAAGATTTTAATGAAAATGAGGAGGAAGAATAATGCTTGCTATATTCAAGAAGGAGTTTCGCTCTTTTTTCGGTAATCTCCTTGGTTATATTTATCTTGCTGCCAATCTGTTTTTTTCGGCTTGGTATTTTAAACTCTATCAGTTGGAAAGCGGTTATCCGTACATTTCATATGTAATAAACGGAATGCTGGCAATTTTCCTTTTCAGTCTTCCGCTTTTAACAATGAGAAGCTTTTCGGAGGAAATGAGACATAAGACGGACCAGTTATTGTTTACATCGCCGGTACCCGTTTGGAAAATTATTTTGGGAAAATATTTGGCTGTATTATCCGTGTTTGCGATTCCTATTTTTGTAATAAGCCTTTATCCGCTTGTGCTTAGTATTTTCGGAGCGGTTCCGTTCGGAGAAAATTATCTTGCGGTATTTGGATTTTTCCTTTTCGGAGCGGCTTGTCTTGCCATAGGTTTTCTTATATCGGCCTGTACCGACAACCAACTTATAGCAGCCGTTCTGACATTTTTTGTCATACTTCTCGGACTTATGATGAACAGTCTTACATCATTGATGGATTCGAGCGGAGCTGTGATTAAAGTGCTTCTTTCTGTTTTTGATATGGCCGGACCGTTTGATTATTTTCAATACGGTATATTTAATATTTCTTCACTGATTTATTATCTTACTGTTATTTTCCTTTCGCTGTTTTTAACGGAATTTATTATTAAATCAAGGAGAATAAGTTTTTCGGCAAAAGGTGTAATCAGAAGTATTTTAAGTTCTATAAGGCTTATTGCTGTTGTTGCTGTAAGTATCGCAATTAATATTTTTGTAAAAACACTTCCCGATACTGCTGTGCTTCATGATATTACATACAACAGAATTTATTCTATTTCGAACGAAACGAAGAATTTTATTGATAACCTCCAGACTAATGTGACATTATATTATCTCGCGGATGAAGGTAATTATGATGATACGCTTGAACATACTCTTATCAACATGTCGGAATATTCCGATAAAATTGAATTGTTGTATGTATCTCCTACCGAAAATCCTTATTTCTACACCGAATATTGTGAAGAAGCACCTGCTCAGAACAGTGTAATTGTATCGGTTGGGGATTCGTATTCCGTAATAGATTATATTTCTTTTTATGAGATTACATATGATTACGAATATGACTTCGCAACAGAATCATATAAAGCCACCAACTATTCCGTTCTGGGTTATGACGGTGAAGGCAGGCTTATTTCAGCAATTTCATCATTAACCGATGATTATTCGCCAAAGATATATACCATTGCGGGGCATGATGAACTTGAGATTGAAGATGCGTTGATGTCTCGCCTGGAGAAGGCCAATATTGTCGTGGAATCAATCAATCTTTTGAATTACGAATCAATTCCCGATGATGCTCAGGCTGTATTTATTTTGGGACCTATGAAGGATTATTCCGATTCCGATGTTTCAAAGATTCAGAGATATCTTGCGGGAGGCGGCAACGCAATTATTGTTGCGGCTTATTCCGACAGTGATGAACCTACCAATTATTATAAGATCTTACAACCGTACAATATTTCCGTTCATCCCGGACTTGTTGTTGAACAGGGAACGTCCTTTTACAATTCTTCCCCTGTTTATCTGCTGCCGGATATTGTGGATTGTGAATTTACCGAAGGCGTTTATACATATCTGCATAATAAATATATTTATATGCCGTATTGTAAAGGCTTTGAGATTACGGAAGATAACAATGATGTCAGTACTTTGATTTTCTTAAAGACAACGGAAAATGCTTATTGTTATGAGTCGGGTGAAGATGAAACGGATGCAACGAAAGAGACTTCAATGTATGCACTTGGCGTCTATGCAGTAAAATCATATCCCGATTGTACCAGCCAGATTGTTGCTTTTTCTTCCGATTATATGCTTTACCAGGATATTGATTCGGCTGTTAACGGCGACAATTACGATGTGTTTATGAATTGTGTAAATAAGCTCGTCGGCAAAGAGGAGAACGTCAGCCCTGTGGCTGTTAAGTATTATTCATATTCAACGATAATGATTAATGAGACATTTACAAATATTTTCTCTCTGCTTCTTATCGTTGTATTGCCTGCGGGAATATTTATTGCCGGATTATTTGTGTGGGCTTCAAGAAGAAGATATTAGAACCTCATATTTCTCATTTTGGCGCCAACATAATTTTGCATGAGAGAATTTTAAGATAAATAAATTATATTTTGAAACGGAGATAAATTAAAATGGAAAAAATCAGAACCAGATTTGCCCCCAGTCCTACGGGCAGAATGCATGTAGGTAATTTAAGAACTGCTCTTTACGCATATCTTGTAGCAAAGCATAACGGCGGAGATTTTATTCTCAGAATAGAAGATACCGATCAGGAAAGATATGTTGAAGGTGCTGTTGATATTATTTACAGAACTCTCGAAAAAACAGGCCTTGTTCATGATGAAGGTCCCGATAAAGACAAAGGCGTAGGGCCTTATGTTCAAAGCGAAAGACAAACATCCGGTCTTTATATGGAATATGCAAAAAAACTCATTGATAAAGGTGAGGCATATTACTGCTTCTGTGATAAAGAAAGACTTGCCACTCTCAATCAGACTATAGGTGAAGGTGAAGATTCAAAGGAGATTACCGTTTATGATAAACACTGTCTGTCGCTTTCAAAAGATGAGGTTGAGGAAAATCTTAAAAACAATAAACCTTTTGTCATCAGACAGAATAATCCCCGTACGGGAACAACTTCCTTTCATGATGAATTATACGGAGACATCACTGTTGACAATTCCGAACTGGATGACATGATTCTTGTAAAATCGGACGGTTTCCCTACATATAATTTCGCAAATGTTGTTGACGATCATCTTATGGGAATTACACATGTTGTAAGAGGAAACGAGTACTTATCTTCAACGCCTAAATATAACAGATTATACGATGCTTTTGGCTGGGAGATTCCCACATATATTCATTGCCCTCTTATTACCGATGAGGAACATAAAAAATTATCAAAAAGATGCGGTCATTCTTCTTACGAAGATCTTCTTGAACAGGGATTTGTAAGCGAAGCGATTGTTAATTTCGTTGCTCTGCTCGGATGGTGTCCGGAGAACGAAAACAGGGAAATCTTTTCTCTTGATGAACTGATTTCGCTTTTCGATTACAGGCATATGACCAAATCGCCCTCTGTATTTGATTATACAAAACTTAAATGGATGAACGGAGAATACCTTAAGGCAATGGATGAGGATAAGTTCTATGAAATGGCAAAACCTTATCTTGAAAAATATATATCAAGGAAACTTGACCTTAAAAAGGTATCCAATATGGTTAAGACAAGAATTGAGGTTCTTCCGGATATTGAAAATCAGGTGGACTTTTTCAATGCTGTTCCCGATTATGATATAGAAATGTATACTCATAAAAAAATGAAAACGGATGCATCATCTTCACTCAAACTTCTTAATGAAGTCCTTCCGGTTATCGAGAGTACGAATGATTACAGTAATGACGCGTTATTTTCACTTCTTTCGTCATTTGCCGCCGAGCATGAATATAAGACGGGCTTTGTTATGTGGCCTATAAGAACGGCTCTCTCCGGAAAGCAGATGACACCGTGCGGTGCCACCGAGATGATGGAACTTCTGGGAAAAGAAGAAACAGTTAAAAGAATTAATGATGCAATTGCCAAACTTATGGTATAATCAATATATTGCGATTATTATGAATGGAGACACAATAAGTGGCAGTTAGCAACTCAAAAAAAAGCAGTAGTAAAAAAACAAACTCATCAAGAAATACTACCACTTCCAAACGCGGCAGTTATAAAACTCCGGGAAAGTCGAATTCTAATGCTGACAAAGGAAAAGCAATTACAGAAGAGGAGCAAAAGCTTAGAAGAGATTTAAGTTTTTGGCTCAGTATTCTTGCGGTTATCTTTTGCTATGCATGTTTTATAGGACTTATTTCCGGAGGTTTTGGCGTTTTTGTAAAAAAAGTATTTGTCGGCTTGTTCGGTTTGATAGGTTATCTTATGCCGATTTTGCTTTTTATATGTATATGGTTTTTTATTGCCAATAAAAATAAGGGGAAATCACTTGTAAAGATTCTCTCCTCGTTTTTACTGGTTATTAATATGGGTATATTTATAGCTCTTGTCAGTACTCCATCTGTTGCAGACCTTTCACTTCGTGAAGATTTTATTAAAAGTGTTTATGAAGCGGGAAAGGGCGGCGGAGTTTTGTTTGGCGGACTTGCTTATCTTTTGTTTAAATGGATAGGCAACGCAGGTAGTATTATTGTATCGATTTTGCTTGTAATTATGAGTACCTGTCTTCTTTCGGGTAAATCTATTACAGCCTTTGCTTCAAAGATATTTAACGGGGAACTTGATCTTCGCGGATCTGAAGAGGCGGATGAAGATGATGATGACAAAGAACTTATTAATCGTAAGAAAGTAAAGTTAATCGAAGAAAAACATACAAAACAGCTTGCAATTCCCGATTTGACCCCGGATGAAAAAGGATTTGTTCAGGAGGAATCGAGAGAAGAAATAGAAAGAAAAAAGAACGAGCGTAATGAAAAACGTGAAAAAGCACGTGAGATAAGACTTGAAAGAGAACTTGAAGAAAAGAGAAATGCCGAAAGACGTGAAGATGAACGTATTGTAAATGCTTCGTATAAATCCGGAAAAAGGCAGAATTTTGTCATAAGCGATTTAAATTCCGATAAGTTTTCGAATAAGGATGATCTTCATCAAATTAATGTTGTTTCCGATGCGGATTCGACAGAGGTTTCGACTGTTAATCCTGCCGATTTACCGGTTTCTCATAAACCGTCCAGACACTCGACGGTAATGACCGAGATTAATCCTGAGTCCTTCGGAATCAAACCTGTAAACACAGAGCCGGCTAATAAGATTGATACTCAAATATTGTCTGCGGAAAAAGATGCAAAATTGCATAATCGTGATAATGATGATGCTAACGATAATAATAACGATATATTTGTTGCTGTAGCTCCCGGAGATACCAAAGATTTAAATAAAGATATCAATTCCAAAGAATTTAATGAAGCATTGGACAAAAATGATAACAGCCGGAAAGCAGCTGCTTCTGATGAAGTTGTACGCATCAATGATCCTAATTCCTATATTTCTTTGAATTCTTCGGATAAAGGAGATAAAAAAACAGATAAGAATCAGAGTTCATCCGTCAGTATATTTGATACGGCAAAGATTAATGCAATGCCTGATCCGGTTACCGAGAGAACACATAAGAAAGCGGAAGATAATAATTCAATTTCCGATAATCCTACCTCGGATAACAATAAAATCAGAAAGATTGTTCATGATCGGAACAGTTATAAACCTCCGATTATTGACCTTCTCAAGGTTAATAAGAAAAAGAATACAGGTGACACCGATAAAGAATTAAAGACAACAGCGCTTAAACTTCAGGATACTCTTAAGACTTTCGGTGTTGGCGCTCAGGTTACCGATATAAGTCAGGGCCCATCGGTTACAAGATATGAACTCACTCTTGATGTAGGAGTAAAAGTTAATAAGGTTGTATCACTTGTTGATGATATTAAATTAAATCTTGCGGCGGCTGATATCAGAATTGAAGCTCCGATACCCGGAAAAGCTGCAGTTGGAATAGAAGTACCCAACAAAGAAGCATCAGATGTCGGCATACGTGAACTTATAGAAAGTTCGGAATTTAAAAAGGCAACTTCCAATATATCATTTGCTGTCGGAAAGGATATTTCCGGTCAGACAATTGTATCCGATATTGCCAAGATGCCGCATATGCTTATTGCAGGTGCAACCGGTTCGGGTAAGAGTGTATTTATCAACACGCTTATTATGAGTATTTTGTATAAAGCACATCCCGATGATGTTAAGCTTCTGATGATAGATCCTAAAGTCGTTGAACTTAGCGTATATAACGGTATTCCGCACCTTTGCATACCTGTTGTTACGGATCCCAAGAAAGCCAGTGCTGCTTTAAAATGGGCTGTTGATGAAATGATATCAAGATATAACAGTTTTGCCGCCGTCGGCGTCAGAGACCTTAAAGGTTTTAATGAAAAGGCAGCCGAAATGAAGCAGAGCGGAGAGGAAAATGCTCCTCATATAATGCCGCAGATAGTAGTAATTGTTGATGAACTTGCAGATCTTATGATGGTGGCTTCCAAAGAAGTTGAGGAATCCATTTGTCGTCTGGCACAGCTTGCAAGAGCTGCGGGAATTCATCTTATAATTGCAACCCAGCGTCCTTCCGTTGATGTTATTACAGGTCTTATAAAAGCCAATATGCCAAGCCGTGTTGCGTGTAAGGTATCAAGCGGTGTTGATTCAAGAACCATTCTTGATATGGTTGGTGCGGAGAGGCTGTTGGGAAAAGGCGATATGCTCTTTTTCCCGCAGGGATATAATAAGCCGCTTCGAGTTCAGGGCGCATATATATCCGATGAAGAGGTCAGCAGGGTAGTTGATTATTTAAAAGATAATAACTCGGAATATCAGACCGATTATGATGTTGAAAATAAAATTTCATCTTCGACAGAAGGAAATAACGACGGTTCGTCATCTGCCCAGGGGCAACCCAAGAGCGATTATGATGAATATTTTAAAGAAGCCTGCAGGCTTGTTGTGGACAAGGGAAGTGCTTCAAGCGGAATGCTTCAGAGAGTATACAGAATTGGGTTTAACCGGGCTGCCAGAATGGTCGACCAGATGGAAAATCTCGGTATTGTTAGCGGAGAAATGGGAACAAAAGCCCGTACAGTTCTTGTTGACAGCTTTACTCTCGAAGATATTTTATCAAAGATTCAGTAAGTGGTAATTATTTAATTATTTAGTTCAGAAATGAGGATTTTATGAAAAGTGACATTGAAATTGCCAGAGAAGCGAAAATGATGCCGATTGATCAGGTTGCGGAAAAGATTGGTATTCCATCCGACCGGCTCGAGAATTACGGTAAGTACAAGGCTAAGTTATCCGCAGATTTTCTTTCTTCAATTAAGAATAATCCCGACGGAAAACTTATTCTGGTTACAGCCATTAATCCGACTCCGGCAGGAGAAGGAAAGACAACAACCAGTGTAGGTCTTGCCGATGCTTTTAATCGTCTTGGTAAAAAGACTATGCTTGCCTTAAGAGAACCCTCACTCGGTCCTTGCTTTGGTGTAAAAGGCGGTGCTGCAGGCGGTGGTTATTCTCAGGTTGTCCCGATGGATGATATTAATCTTCATTTTACCGGTGATTTTCATGCCATAACAAGTGCCAATAATATTCTGGCAGCTGTTATTGATAATCATATTTATCAAGGTAACGAATTAAGAATAGATTCGCGTCAGATTCTTTGGAAAAGATGCGAAGATATGAATGACAGAGCTTTAAGAAATATAGTGTGCGGACTTGGAAACAAAACCGATGGCTTTGTAAGAGAGGATCATTTTATTATTACGGTTGCTTCGGAAATAATGGCAATTCTTTGTCTTGCCAACGATCTTAAAGATTTAAAAGACAGATTAAGTAATATTATTGTTGCTTATAATCTTGACGGTGAACCCGTTACGGCAGGACAGTTAAAATGTGTCGGCGCCATGACCGCGTTGTTAAAAGATGCAATCAGACCTAATCTTGTACAGACACTTGAGAACTCTCCGGTATTTGTTCACGGCGGTCCTTTTGCCAATATAGCACACGGATGTAACAGTGTTATTGCAACAAAGGCAGCTCTCAAATTGTCGGATTATACTATTACCGAAGCCGGTTTCGGGGCAGATCTCGGTGCTGAGAAATTCCTTGATATAAAATGTCCCATGGCAGGTCTCAGACCTTCTGCGGTTGTTCTTGTTGCAACGGTAAGAGCTTTGAAATATAACGGCGGAGTTCCCAAAAGCGAATTAAATCAGGAAAATGTCGAGGCGATGGTTAAGGGCAGTTCCAACCTTGTTAAACATATTGAGAATCTGAAGAAGTATAATCTTCCCATTGTTGTCGCTATTAATTCTTTCTATACAGATACCGACAATGAAATTAACGAACTTAAAAAGATATGCGATAATCTTAAGGTGGATTTCTCTGTATCCGAGGTATTTGTAAAGGGTGGAGAAGGCGCATTGGATTTGGCACAAAAATTGATAAATATTGTTGATAACAGCAGCGATTCATTTAAATCTCTTTATGATTATGATTGCAGCGTTAATTCAAAGATTGAAACCGTTGCAAAGGAAATTTATGGCGCAGACGGTGTCAATATATCCGGTCCGATTCAAAAAAAGATAGATAAAATAGAGGCAATGGGATTCGGCCGACTTCCGATATGTGTTGCAAAAACACAATATTCATTATCGGATAATCCGACTCTTCTCGGGGCTCCCAGCGATTTCAGGATAACCATAAGAGATGTTTATGTTTCGGCAGGAGCGGGATTTATCGTGGTTCTTACCGGAGATATAATGACTATGCCCGGATTACCTAAGGTTCCCGCGGCTTATTCAATCGATGTGGACGATGAAGGCAATATTGTTGGTTTATTTTAATTAATTTATTTTATACAGAATTTTATTGAACAATATTTTGTTCGGAAATGGAGAATATTATGGCAACTTTAATTGATGGAAAAAGAATATCAAGTGAGATTAAAGATGAGTTAAAAGAAAAAGTAGCCAAACTTAAATCTGAAGGTAAAGAAGTGGCATTGGCTGTTGTCCTTGTCGGTAACGATCCCGCTTCTACCGTTTATGTTAATAATAAGAAAAAAGCTTGTGAATATATAGGAATCAAATCGGTTTCATATGAACTTCCGGAGACTACTACCGAAGCAGAACTTCTTGAACTTATTGATAAACTTAACAATGATGATTACATTAACGGTATTCTTGTTCAACTTCCTCTTCCGAAAACTATTAATGAGGAAAGTATTATTAACAGAATCAGTCCTTCCAAAGATGTTGACGGATTTCATCCTTCATCCGTAGGTTCTCTTCTTATCGGACAAAAAGGATATCTTCCCTGTACACCTGCAGGTATAATTCAGCTTCTCAAGAGAAGCAACATTGATATTGAAGGAAAAGAATGTGTTGTTGTGGGCAGAAGCAATATTGTCGGAAAACCCATGAGTATTTTGCTTCTTCGTGAAAATGCAACCGTAACAATTTGTCATTCAAAAACAAAGGATCTTAAGAGTGTTTGTAAGAGAGCCGATATCCTTGTTGTTGCAATCGGAAAACCTTTATTTATTAATTCTGAATATGTTAAAGAAGGTGCAACGGTTATTGATGTCGGAATCCACAGAGATGCCAATAACAAACTCTGCGGAGATGTTGATTTTAAGGATGTGGAGCCTGTTTGCGGTGCTATAACTCCTGTACCCGGAGGCGTAGGACCCATGACAATAGCCATGCTTATGAACAATTGCGTAAATTCTGTATTGGAGTAGTATTATAAAATGATTATCTGTCCTAATTGTGGTACACAGCTCTCGGATGAAGAACTTTATTGTGGAAATTGCGGCTACGAGATTAAATATGTTCCCGAGTATGAACCTGAATATGAGAATTCTATTAATGAATCATTATCTGATTTGGATATAGAAAACGAAAAAAAGAGTTCCTCTCAAAAGAATAAATCTCAAAACGGCAATAAATCTCATAAATCTCATAATGAGGCAGTAGCCAAAAAAAACGGAACGAAATCCGGTGCAAAAAAGAAAAAGAAGAAAAAGAAGAAAAAAAGTAATTCTTTTCTTTCCGGTTTTTCAATTCTTCCTGATTTTAGCGAGAAAAATGAATATGAGAAAGCTCATGATGCAAGAGTACGAGCTCAAAAGGAATGGATAGAAAAGAAACCTCATGAAAGAATGAGCCATTCTCTTTCCGATACCCTTTATTATGATTCATACAGTGATGAAGATTTTCTTGATGAGGATGATGATTTTGCAATTGATCCGTTTGATGATTTTGCTTATGAAACAATATTTCTCAGATGGCTTTACAAAATATTTTCACATAAGATATACAGATGGATTGCCATAATAAGTATTCTTATTTTGCTCGGCGGAGGTGTACTGCTTTATAAGAAGATATCTGATACCGTATATAGAAACAATTCTTATGAATATCAGATGGAATTAGCCCAACAAGCTGCTGCCAACGGTGATTATGTATCCGCAATCGAATATATGGAAAATGCACTTATGCTTAATTCCACCGATACATCAATAAAATATACACTTTCGGAATACTATTTTGCCAATAATCAGCAGGATCAGGGTGTACTTCTTTTATGGGAAATTATTGACAGCGGTGACAGCAATGCCGTTAATGCATATGACAGTATTATTTCTTATTACGAAGGTCTTGGCGATTTTGAAATGATTAAGAATATACTGGAAAACTGTTCGGATTCGTCAATTACTGCAAAATACGGTAATTATTTTGCATCTGTTCCTTCTTTTTCATTTAACGAAGGTACTTATGAAGACGCAATTTATCTTGAAATTACTTCGGATAATTCGGGAACCATTTATTACACTACAGACGGAACAGATCCTACAACGGACAGTCTTGTTTATTCAGGGCCTATTTTCCTTGAATTGGGTATCTATAAAATTAATGCTATGTTTGTTAATGATTACGGTATCCAAAGTTCCGTTGTATCAAAAACATATACAATTGATATCAAGGTTCCTTATCCTCCTTCCGTATTAACGCTTGGAGGCGATTATACCAGTCCGGAACTTATAGAGGTTGATGTACAGAAATTCTGTACCGTATATTACACAACCGACGGTACCATTCCGACATTACAAAGTGAAAAATATGAAACGCCTCTTCCGATGCCTATCGGTTCAAGTCATTTTATATTTATTGCATTTTCTCAGGAAGGAGCACCGGGTGAAGTAACCGAGGTTGATTATAATCTTTCGTTAAACAGTACTGTTGATATATCAGAGGTAACCTCAAATCTTTATACATATAACTATCTTGCGGGTCGTTCTGTTGATACGGAAGGTCATATTGCAGGTAATTCAACGGTATTTAATTATATCGTTTCCAATGCGATAAATATAAATGATAAAGATTATTATATTTTTGTCGAAACACTTCTTGATGTATCCGGCAACGCGCTTAAAACAGGAAGCTTCTTCTTGGTAGATACATCTAACGGAGATATCTATGTTGGAACAAAAGATGCGGAAAATAATATTCTTCTTTCCAACAAGATAGATCCTTCACAGTATACAATGCCTGATGAAGGCCCTTCCGAACCCGAACCGGGGGATGAAAATAATTATTAATTGGAGGTATCACTATGGGATGGTGTCCTATATGTAAAAATGAATATGTTGAAGGGATAAAGGTATGTCCGAAATGTGATTGTTCCTTATTTGATACCAAAGAAGAAGCCATGAGGATGTCTTTGAATCCCGAAGAGGGTTTTGATGATAATGAAAAAAAAGAGAGCCCTTACGATGATTTTGTTTCTCAATATGTAAGCGAGAGTTCCGATTCGGAAGAGGCATTTCTTAATGCATTAAAAGGCGGAAGTAAGATTGTCAAAGCCGAAGGTGTGGATCTTTCGAATGCTAATGTCAATGAAGATAAAATATTATCCGAAAGAAGCGCTAACGCATCCTCAAAAAATGTCAGCAAACAAAGACAGTTAAGAAGCCCCGAAATATATCAGGATAAAAATGTTAAAGCAAAAGATATGAAAGATTCGGCTATCTGTCTTTTGTTTATCGGTATTTTGGGTATTGCAGCGGTTATTCTGGTTTTATTTGATGTAATTAAATTAAATCTTGAGTTGGTAGGTAAATATATAAGCTGTGGTTTAATGGGGGTATTTTTTGTAGCATTGACCGCAATGGGATTTTATTCTTTAAAATCTTTTAATTCCTTAAAAGAGTCTGCCGGAAAAGATGATGATAAAACAAAAGAAATTGAAAAATGGTATAAGGCTAATCTTACAAAAGAGGGTATAGATAAAGGCCTTTTTGCCGCAGATGACAATACCGAGGAAGAACTTAAATATTTTAAAAGAATCAGTAAGATTGCTTTTCTTGTAAAATCTCAGTATGAAGATCTTGATAATGCTTTCCTCGATCATATTTGTGAAGAAATTTATCAGTGGTTGTTTGAATAATGAAAATAGATATAATATGTGTCGGCAAAATGAAGGAAGAATTTCTTCGTAATGCTATCGGGGAATACAGTAAAAGACTCGGTAAATTTTGCTGTATTACAATTAATGAAGTGAAAGATGAAATTACCCCTCAAAATGCGTCGTTAAGAGAAACGGAATTGATTCTGGAAAAAGAAGCGGAAAGAATCGAACATTACATTTCAGAATCGGCATATGTATTTGCTCTTTGCGTAGAAGGAAAACAAATGAGTTCCGAGGATTTCTCCGTTTCGATACAGGATGCAGTCAATAAAGGGAAATCTCATATACAGTTTATTATTGGTGGTTCTCTCGGTTTGGCCGAAAGAATAAAAAAACGTGCCGACTATAAATTGAGCTTTTCCCAAATGACATTTCCTCATATGTTGATGAGAGTAATTCTTTTGGAACAGATTTACAGAGCGTTTAAGATTAATAACAACGAACCGTATCACAAATAAGAAGTATTATTTCGAAGTCCTTTGGGATAATAATTTTTAAGTCGACCGCCCGATGCTTTAAAGCCGCCGACTGTTGCGTGGTAATAACCGATTGTTCCGTATCCGTTTTTTACCAGTGAAGAATCAACCGTGATTTCATTTCCCATGAGATATGAATCCAGGAGACGGGGATTATCCTCAAGGTTGATATTGTTATTAATATATTTGCCGTAGACTTTGAAAAAATTATGATGGGGTACAAGACGGTCTTTACGTATTGTTCCTACGATGGCTCCGAGTTTTTCGATATTTTTTCGGTTTATGCGTAGCGGTATATTACCGCAGGCAATTACAGAACCGTTATTCATATAGAATTTAACATTGTCGGGCAAGGTCATATATGGAAATGCTTCGGTAACTATTTTGAGTTCGGAGCGTGTTAAAGGTGTAAAGTCGGGCTCGAAGAAGTTCTGAGTATAGTTAATATTATCCGAATCTTCCTTTAACAGACAATAGAATTGCCCTTCGCCTTTAATTTGGTGAGGATATATATGAGTTCCTTTGGTTATGATTTTGAAATTGTAATGATTTAATATATATTCAATTATTTCCTCATTTTCCTCCGGAGAAAATGTGCATGTTGAATAAACAAGATAACCGCCTTTTTTAAGAGCGGGCATTATTGAATCGATAATGGTACGTTGTCTTTGAGCACACATATTAACATTCTCGAGAGACCATTCGCTGATGCTGTCGGGATATTTTCGGAACATACCTTCGCCGCTGCACGGAGCGTCGATTATTATATGCGTGAAGGCTGACGGTAGTATTGAGGCAATTTCATCCGGAGATAAGCAGGTGATAAGATTATTGTCATATCCCATGCGCTCCATATTGCTTTGAAGAATTTTGTTTCTTTCATGACTGATTTCGTTAGAAACAAGAAAACCGTTTATATTGTGTAACAGACAACTGATTTGAGAACTCTTACCGCCGGGAGCTGCACAAAGATCAAGCACGATACTTCCCGGAGTGAATATGTCCGGCAACATTGATATCGTTCTCAATGCGCCGGGGTCCTGTGAGTATATCAAACCTGCGTGGCTGAGAGGATTAAGTCCTATTTTGTCAAGGTTGTAATAATAACCGTTATTGACATCTTCAATAGGTATAAATGTGTTGTTAAAAGTATGACAGAATTCGTCATTTGATATAATGGCAGTATTGATATGAGCGGCTTTTACATTCGGTTCATCGTATGAATTGATAAATGCCTCATATTCATCGCCAAGTATATGTTTCATTTTGTTTTGAAATTCAATCGGTAGATTCATAATGAGGCATTTTATCATATTTATTCTGTTAAATAAAGGGAATTTATGAAAACAATAAATTATAAGATTGTATTACTAAATATTGCTACTGTTATTATAATGACTGTAATTACGGTTATTTTTTCTTTATGTTATCATATTTCAATTTCCGGTATTATAAGAAACAGTGTAATTATTTTTATGGGTGGGATTCTTCTTACTTCGCTGTTTATCAGATTTTCTTCGGAAAAAAGACTGCTTTTTAATAACAATGAAAAGCCGTTTAGATTTTTCGGAGTATTCCTTCTGCTTTATTCAATAGCCGCCGTATTTCCGCTTATTCCGCTTACGGGTTGGGCATTTCCGCTTTTTTTTGTTATTCTGTACTATTTATCGGATGATGTTCTGGGTATAGTATCCGGTACGGTTATTTTGATATTTTCCTGTCTTATTTCGGATGCGCCTCTTGGTTTGTTTTCCGTATTTTTCATGGCCGGTATTTTGTCTGTAATGATATTTATGGTGTCGGATACCAAATCTGAAGTTGCATTTTCTTTTATCGCTTTTACATTTATTAATTTCTTTGAAATACTTATAAATGTCGTTTTTTATATGACCGGCTCCGTTAAACTCGAGCACATAATTGTTACCCTTTTGTATATTACCGTAAGCATTTCCGTTCTTATACTGATAACCTCTCATTTGAGGAATTCTTATGTAAGAAAAGAAGAACTTGCTTATATGGAGATTAACGATCCGACTTCTTTTCTTCTTGAAGAATTAAAGCACAACAATAAGGCCGAATATATGAGATCGATTCACTGTTCCTATTATGCACAGCTTATTTCCGCAGCACTCGGTCTTGACGGTTATATCTGTAAAGGCGGAGCATATTACTGCAGACTTGATTTGTTTGATATAGAATATAAAAATATTGAAGCTGTAATGATAAAGAATAACTTTCCGAAAGAATTATCGGATATTCTGATGGATATTCTTATCGAAGGCGGAAGTTCATTTGAATGTCCGGAAGAATTTGTTATTATTTTATGTGATGACTTTATTAACAGACTGTATCAGCTTAAATCGGAAAATAAACTTGATAAGGCTCATTATGAGGAAGTAGTTATAGGAATTCTTGAAGAGTATTATAATGATGACAGAATCGATACGCTTACCTTGTCTTTTTCGGATTATAATAAGATTCGGTCCATTCTTTTAAATGAAAACAAATATATAGCTATAATTAATCAATAACAGACGGAGAATTTATGAAAATTAATATTGAGTATATAGATGATGAAAATAATGTTAAAGATTTTGATTTTGAAGAAACCGCAAGAATGATTATTGCGAAGGTTCTTGAAAAACATAATTTTAAATATGATGCAGATGTTTCTCTTTCCGTTGTAAGCGAAGATGAAATCAGAGAATTGAACAAAGAAATGAGAAAACTCGATAAAATCACAGACGTATTATCGTTTCCCAACATTAATTTTGAAACGGAAGCAGATTTTTCGGTTATTGACATTGATGCAAATTATTATGATTATTTTAATCCGGAATCGGATGCGGTTATACTCGGAGATATAGTAATATGCTATAAAAGAGCTGTGGAACAGGCTGAAAGTTACGGCCATTCCGTAATTCGTGAACTTTCTTTTTTGACAGCTCACAGTATATTGCATCTTATAGGATACGATCATGAAAATGACGATGAAAGAATGAGAATGGAATCCATGCAAAGAGAAGTTCTTGATGAACTGAATATTAAGAGATAAGTATAAGATTTTGATTGGAGCTAATAATGACTAAAATATACAGGAATTTATCATTTATTTCATTTATATTACTGTTTTTCACTACTAAACTGATATGTGTGAAAACCGACATAATAAGCGCGTCATATTTCTTCAGCGTGTTTGATTTGTTTATTGTTTTTGTGGTCGGATTTCCTTTGGGATTGATGGAGATTGTATCCAAATATGTCAGAGAGAGAGTCAGTACCGGTCAGTATCTTAATGCAAAAAGAGTATTTCATTTCGGTATTGCAATTGCATTATTATATTCGTGCCTGATCACCGTACTGTTGATGTCATTTTCACGAATTTTAAGCATTAAAGTCTTAAACGGTGCAAATTGCAGATTATCGCTGCTTCTTATCTCACCGGCTCTGATTTTTATTTCTTTAATTGCCGTATTTAAAGGATTTTTCCTTGGCGCAAAGATGAAGGCTCTCTTTAATGTTTCCGTTGTCACCGACGGAGTGTTGCTCCTTGCGAGTGTAGTCATTTTTTCTAAGATTTTTAATAAATTCGGAGACCGTGTTTACAAGGTTATGTATGATGTAAAAATTATTGCCGGTTTTTCATCTGCCGGAATATGTCTCGGTATTACGATTGCGATGTTGCTTTCATTTTGTATTAATCTTGTTTTATATATTATGTTCGGCAAAAAAATATATTTCGAGGACGGCGTTCGCAGAATTGATGATATTTATGACCTTGGCACGAAAATGATTAAAGGTGCGTTTATGTTCGGGCTGTCTAATGTATTCATCAGTCTTTTTGTATTGTTTATGCAGATTGTATTTAAGATGAACGATAATTCGGAGATTAACTCTGTTAATCTGTATAACAGCGGTATACTGTTCGGAATATGTATGACGGTTGTCGGTTTTATATTGCTTTTTACGAGAGTATATTCTTATCTTGATATCAGGGTTGTAAGAATTTCTTATAATTCGGGCGAAAGGCAGCCTATCAGAAATAAAGTTAATGATATGATTCGTCAAATGTTTACTTATTCGATGCCTGTGTGCACATTTATTTATGTAATGAGTCCTCAGATTTCTTCCGTGTTTTTTAAAGTCGATTCAATTCAGGCGTCACATTTTATCAGATATACCGCATTCCTGCCCATTTTTCTTTGTTTCGGATTAATGATGAACAATATTCTTCTGGGGATGAGAAAAGATATTTCTCCGATTATCTCCGGAGGTGTATCACTTGCTGCGGGAATGATATTTCCGCTAATCAGATTACAGAATAATACCGCCGGTATGGGTGTTTTGATTATATCGGTTTATATTTTTGCCGTAATATATTCGGTTTCGGGCTATATATTTGTTATGAAAAATCTTAAATATACCCCGGATGTGATTTACTCGGTAATCAAACCGTTGATTGCCGCAGTTATTACACTTGTGATCAGTCTTTTGTTTAAGCTTGTTCTCGGGTTATTTGCGTCTGATTTTCTTATTCTGATAATAACGTTAATAGTGTGTTTTATTGCTGTATTTATAATTTACATATTAATTCATGCATTTAATTATTCGCAGTTGGCGAGATCTCCCTTGGGATTTATTCTTGCTCCTGTTGCGAAAGTTATGCATCTGTTTAAAAAATAATGTTAAAAGAATTATGTATTAATCAATTAAAAATAAAAGCAGACAAAAAGTTTGATGCTAATTCTCTTAAGTCTGCACTAAAACGTGCTACGGGTTGTGATGAAAATATATTTAATAATCCCAAAGTTATTAAATTGTCGATTGATTCCAGGAGAAAACCCGATATTTTTTATGTTGTTTCTGCTTCATTTACGGTTGAAGAAAAAGACGTAAAAAGATTGTTAAAGTCTAATAAGAACATTGCAATATACAACCCTGTCAGATATTCGTTTGAATTACCCGACAGGTCTTTATCTTCGGATAAAGATTATAAAAGGCCTGTTGTTGTAGGAATGGGCCCTGCAGGCTTTGTATGTGCTTATTATCTGTCATTGTGGGGATATAGGCCGATAGTCCTGGAAATGGGCAGAAAAGTCGAAGAACGAATAAAGGATGTAAATGAATTTTGGAACGGCGGTAAGATTCTTGAACGCAGCAATATTCAGTTCGGAGAAGGCGGTGCCGGAACTTTTTCCGACGGGAAACTTCAAACGGGAGTAAAAGATAAGTACGGAAGAATCGGTGAAATACTTAAATTATTTAACGATAACGGAGCTCCGGATGATATTTTATATCTTTCAAAACCTCATATTGGGACTGATAAGTTGACTTTGATGGTTAAGAATATAAGGGAAAAGATTATTAATATGGGCGGTGAAGTTTTGTTTGAAACAAGATTTGTCAAGCCTATCATTTCAAATAATACATTGACCGGCATAGTCGCAGAACAAAGCGGAGAAGAAAAGATTATCAACACGGATACTTTGGTCCTTGCCACCGGTCATTCTTCAAGAAATACTTTCAGAACTCTTTTTGAAAGCGGACTTAATATGGATTCAAAACCATTTGCGGTGGGCTATCGGGTAGTGCATAAAAGAGAAATTATAGATAACAGTCAATATGGTGAGGATTTTCCCGAATTTCTTCCGGCCTCCGATTATAAATTGACTTATTCGACTTCAAAAGATAAAAAGGTTTTTTCTTTTTGTATGTGTCCCGGCGGTTATGTAGTTAACGCATCTTCCGAAGACGGATATGGTGTATGTAACGGAATGAGCAATCATGACAGAGGCGGTGAATATTCCAACAGTGCCATTGTAATCGGTGTCGATAAAGACATATTTGGAGACGGCCTTTTTGACGGAATGAGATTCCAGGAAGAAATTGAGAAAAAAACATATGAACTCGGTAACGGATTGATTCCGGTTCAATATTATTTTGATTTTAAAAACAGAAAAGATAACTCTGAAAATCCGCCAAGCGTAGAATTTAATGCTGCATTTAAGGGAGGAATTGTCAAAGCTCCTGTATTTAAAATTCTTAACGACGAATTGAACGATGCTTTTGACGAGGGTATGAGATATTTCGGTAATGTTATAGATGGATTTGACGGTGATGATACAATAATTGCCGGTATCGAAAGCAGAACTTCTTCTCCGATCAAGATTATCAGAGACAGCGAAACTTTTATGAGTAATATTAACGGTATATTTCCTTGCGGTGAAGGAGCCGGGTATGCCGGAGGTATTACCAGTGCTGCGCTTGATGGGTTAAAGGTTGCGGAAAAGGTGGCTCTAAGGTATAATTGATAGGATTTTTAATTTAATGATTTTCGGAGGCATAAAATGACTAAAGAATCCCTCAGGGAGCTTATAAAAGATAAAAAAAGAATTGTCATTAAAATCGGATCTTCATCACTTCAGCACAAAGAAACAGGTGACATCGATTTAATAAAAATGGAAGTACTTGTCAGAGAAATCTGTAATATTAAGAATATGGGTAAAGATGTAGTACTTGTAACAAGCGGTGCCATTTCACTCGGTAAAAAAACACTTTCTCTTAAAGACAGTAACCATTCGATTGCCGTAAAACAGGCCTGCTCTGCCGTAGGCCAGGCTAAGCTTATAACAATATACGAAAAGCTGTTTTCCGAATATAATCAGACATCGGCTCAGATATTGATGAATAAGGATACAATCACCAATGATCTTAACCGCTTTAATGCGCAGAATACTTTTATCGAACTTCTTAATCTCGGGGTAGTTCCTATTGTTAACGAGAATGATACGGTTGCAACATATGAGATTGAAATAGGCGATAATGATACCTTGTCTGCCATAGTTGCATCTCTTGTGGGTGCCGATCTTCTTATTCTTCTTTCGGATATTGACGGATTATATACAGATAATCCGAGAACAAATAATGATGCTCAATTTATTGATTTTGTTGAAGAGTTAAATGATGACATTCTTAAGATGGGAAAACATGAGACCGGCTCGAATGTCGGTACCGGCGGAATGGAGACGAAGCTTATTGCAGCTCAGATTTCAACATTGTCCGGCGCTGATATGATTATAGCCAATTCGGAGGATATAAGAGTTATTCATCGAATTATGGACGGAAGAAATATAGGAACCCTATTTGCCGCTCATAAGGATGAAGATTTTTATCTTAAAGATTTTATAGAAAAGCATCATAAATAAAAGATTAAATAATTCAATTAAGAAAGAGAAAAAATATGGATATTTCGAAAATGAATATGGATCAGAAGATTGCTCGTATAAATGAGCTTTATCATAAGTCGCAAGGCGAAGGATTATCTTCCGAGGAAAAGGAAGAACAGCAACTCCTTAGAAGAGCCTATATTGATTCGATTAAAACTAATCTTAAAGCTACATTGGATAATATTGAATATGTTGATTGATATTTGCAAAAAAATAATTGGGGAATGATTTGAGGGGGAAATTCATGTTAGAACTTACTATTGATCAGAAAAAAGCAGAATTAAGAAAAAAATACGGTAAAATCAGAGAATCCGTTTCTCCGGTTGAAAGAATAGAATTCAGTAAAAGAATATCCGAATGCATATTTGCGGAGAGTAAATACGTAAGAGCGGAAAATGTCTTGATTTATAATGATTACGGAAGTGAAGTTAAGACAAATTTAATATTTGAAAAAGCCATTAAAGACGGTAAAAATGTATTTTATCCCAAAGTTGAGGGATATTATATGAGTTTTTACAAAATAACCGATCAGGAACAGCTTTCCGGCGGATATAAGGGAATTTTGGAACCGTTTGGTAATACCAGAAAATATGAATCGGTTAATCACACTATTATTATTGTACCGGGAACCGTTTTCGGTAAAGACGGATACAGAATAGGTTACGGTAAAGGATATTATGACAGATTTCTTGCTACATTTCCGTCAATGTACAAAATCGGTATTTGTTACGATATTCAAATGTGTGACACACTGCCGTATGATGATTATGACATCAAGATGGATGAAATTATCTCAGAGAAAAATATTATAAGCCTTAACGGTGAAAAAGAAGCCAGATGGGTTTTAAATCAATAAAAGGATTATTTCTTGAATTATGGAAAATTTAAACGAATTAAAAATTCAGCAGGAATATATTAATAAATCAAAGATTCTGTATAATACTTTGTCCGAAAAAGTCGGACATCCGCTTACATGTTGCGTTAATACATTCGGATGTCAGATGAACGCAAGAGATTCGGAGAAACTCCTGGGTATTTTGGTTGAGGTCGGTTTTAAAGATACCGATAACGAAGAAGCAGATTTTGTTATATATAATACCTGCACCGTTCGTGACAATGCCAATCAGAGAGTATACGGCCGACTCGGCTACCTTCATAATCTCAAGAAGAAGAATCCGTATAAAATTATCGCCCTTTGCGGATGTATGATGCAGGAAGAGAGCGTTCTTGACACTATCAGAACAAAATATTCCTTTGTTAATCTCGTGTTCGGAACACATAATATTTTTAAGTTTGCCGAACTTTTGTTTAATACTCTTTCCAATGCCATAAATGATAATAATAAAATGTTAATCGATATATGGAAAGATACCGATCAGATTGTTGAAAGCCTTCCGATTAAGAGAAAATATAAATTTAAGTCCGGCATTAATATTATGTTCGGCTGTAATAATTTTTGTTCATACTGTATTGTGCCTTATGTACGAGGCCGCGAAAGAAGCAGATCGAGTTCGGAGATTATAGAAGAGATAAAAAATCTTGTCGCCGACGGCGTTGTAGAAGTACTTCTCCTTGGTCAAAATGTTAATTCTTACGGAAAAAATCTTGATGAAGATATTACTTTTGCTCAGCTTCTTATGAAGATTGAGCAGATTGAGGGAATTGAAAGAATTCGCTTTATGACATCTCATCCCAAGGATCTTTCGGATGAGTTGATTGAAGTTATGAAGAACTCCAAAAAGATATGCAGACATCTTCATTTACCGGCTCAATCCGGTTCAAACCGTATTTTAAAGGCTATGAACAGAAGATATACGAGAGAAGATTATCTGGCGCTTGTTGATAAATTGAAAAAAGCCATTCCGGATCTTTCGCTTACAACAGACCTTATTATCGGTTTTCCCGGCGAGACAATGGAAGATATGAAAGAAACCGCTTCTCTTGTGGAAGAAGTCGGATTTGATAATGCTTTTACATTTATATATTCCAAGAGAACCGGAACTCCTGCTGCCGCTATGGAAAATCAGGTGGATGAAGAACTTGTTGCCGAAGGTTTTAATATGGTTCTGGAGACGGTTCAGAAGACTGCAAGAAGTCGTGTCGCAAAGTGGGAAGGTACTGTTCAGACCGTTCTTGTGGAAGAAGTGAATTCTCATGACAGCAGTTTTGTTACAGGAAGAATGAGCAATAATCTTTTGGTTCATTTTGAAGGGACCGAAGAACTTATCGGAACTTTGGTTGATGTCGAACTAACCGAGAATAAAGGCTTTTATTACATAGGAAAAATGAAAAATGAATCTTAGTGATGTTAATTTTGACGAATTGTCGCCAATGATGCAGTTATATACGGAAACTAAAAAAGAGTACAATGATTGTATTCTTTTTTATCGTCTCGGAGGTTTTTACGAAATGTTCTTCGAGGACGCGGAAATAGCAAGTAAAGAACTTGAACTTACTCTTACAGGTAAAATGTGCGGCCTTGCGGAAAGGGCTCCCATGTGCGGTGTACCTTTCCATGCAGTTGATTCTTATCTTAACAAACTGGTTTCAAGAGGATATAAGGTTGCCATATGTGAACAGGTTGAGGATCCCAAGCTTGCCAAAGGTCTTGTGAAAAGAGAAGTTATCAGAATTGTAACTCCCGGAACCGTATCCGCAGGGGAATCTCTTGAAGAGACAAAAAATAATTTTCTTATGTGCGTTGCATATTTTGACAATTTAATCGGTCTGTCCTTTGCCGATGTCACCACCGGTGATTATTTTGTAACGGAAATCGAAGGCAATAAAATGCTTATGGATGAGATTACAAAATATTCTCCGGCTGAGATTATCTGTAACAATGCTTTTTTGTTAAGTGGTATTGATATCGCAGATTTAAGAGACAGACTTCATATATGTATTAATTCACTTGAATCCTGTTATTTTGATGATAATTCCACAGGAAATCTTCTTCTTTCACATTTTAAAGTTTCATCTTTTATAGGCCTTGGCATATCGGATTTTACGGTAGGAAATACAGCTGCCGGAGCTTTGCTTATGTATCTTAAAGATACACAGAAAGTATCGCTTTCTCAGATGACTCATATTACTCCGTATTTCCCGGGGACCTTTATGATAATGGATTCTCAAAGCAGACGAAATCTCGAACTGACAGAGACCCTGAGAGAAAAACAGAAAAAAGGTTCTCTTCTTTGGGTGCTTGATAAAACTAAGACGGCGATGGGGGCGAGAGCTCTCAGAAATTTAATCGAACAGCCTCTTTTGGATGAAGCACTGATAATTAAAAGACAAAATGCAATTTCCGATTTTATTAATCAGTCGGTAGACAGAGATGAGATAAGAGAATATCTTAATGCAATTTATGATCTGGAAAGACTTCTTACAAGAATTTCATATCATTCCGCTAATCCCAGAGATCTTATTGCATTAAAAAACTCCCTGGGTATGCTGCCTCATATTAAGAAACTTCTTTCTTCTTTTGATTCGGAATATATAGGTGAGTTATATAAAGATTTGGATGAACTTAATGATATTTTCGGATTGATTGATAAAACGATTATTGACGATCCTCCCTTATCATCAAAGGAAGGCGGATTCATTAAATCCGGTTTCGACGACAACATTGATAAATTGAGACTTTCAAAAACGGAAGGGAAGCAGTGGCTTCTTGATCTTGAGAATTCCGAAAGAGAAAGAACGGGAATTAAAAATTTAAAAATTAAATATAATAAAGTCTTCGGTTACTATCTTGAGGTAACAAACAGCTTTAAAAACATGGTGCCGGAAGATTATATCAGAAAACAGACTTTGGCCAATGCCGAGAGATATATGATGCCGAGACTTAAGGAATTGGAAGACATGATATTAAATGCAGAAGATAAACTCTATGGCCTTGAATATGATGTTTTCTGTCATGTAAGAGATGTTATTGAGGAAAATCTTCCGAGAATACAGAAGACTGCCAAGATAATAGCTTTCGTTGATGCTTTTTGTTCTCTTTCTTATGTGAGTGAAAAAAATAATTATGTGAAACCTTTAATAAACAATAAAGGCATTATCGATATTAAAGGCGGCAGACATCCTGTTGTTGAATTAATGCTTGGTAATGATTTGTTTATTGATAATGATACATATCTTGATAATAAAAAGAATTGTGTAAATATTATTACAGGTCCCAATATGGCCGGAAAATCGACATATATGAGGCAGACCGCACTTATTGTGCTTATGGCTCAGATAGGATGTTTTGTTCCTGCAAAATCCGCCAATATCGGTATAGTCGATCGTATCTTTACCAGAGTAGGTGCATCCGATGATCTTGCATCGGGTCAGTCGACATTTATGATTGAAATGAATGAGGTCGCGAACATTCTCAGAAATGCCACACCCAAATCTCTTCTTATTCTGGATGAAATCGGCCGAGGTACTTCGACATTTGACGGTTTATCCATTGCATGGGCAGTTGTTGAACATATTTCAAATAAAAAGATTTTGGGGGCAAAGACACTTTTTGCAACTCATTATCATGAGCTGACAGAACTCGAAGGAAAGATTGACAATGTTAATAATTACTGTATAGCGGTGAAAGAAAAGGGCGATAATATTGTCTTTTTGCGTAAAATTATTAAAGGCGGTGCCGATAAGAGTTACGGTATTCTTGTTGCCAAACTTGCAGGTGTTCCCGATATGGTTATCGACAGAGCAAAAGAGATAGTGGCAACTCTTTCGGATAACGATATAACCGAAAAATTACAGAGCATAAATATCGAGAATAATTCAACCTTAGAAAGAAAAAAGACAACATCGGAAAATTATATGGGGCAGATGTCTTTATTTGAAACTGTTAAGGATGAAGATATTCTTGATGAACTCAGGAATGCAGACATTTCAAATATGACGCCTCTTGATGCGCTGAATACTTTGTATAAACTGCAGAACAACCTGAAAAACAGATGGTCAATCGATGAGAAATAGGAATTAAAAGTGGGAATAATTAATATACTTGATGACAATACAATAAATCTTATTGCTGCGGGGGAAGTGGTTGAACGACCCGGGAGCGTTGTTAAAGAGCTTGTTGAGAATTCTATTGACAGTGGTGCCGATAAAATTACCGTTGAGATTAAAAACGGCGGAATTGAATTTATCAGGATAACCGATAACGGTTCCGGCATTTATAAAGATGATGTGAGAAAAGCTTTTTATCGCCATGCAACAAGCAAAATTAAAACCGACAAAGATCTTGCGGGTGTTTTAAGCATGGGATTCAGAGGTGAAGCCCTTTCAAGTATTGCATCCGTTGCAAGGGTGGAACTTATTACCAAAGTTAAAGACGAGCTTTTGGGTACCAGATATGTTATAGAAGGTTCGGAAGAACAGGAACTTGAGGAAGTAGGAGCACCCGACGGAACAACAATCATTGTAAGAAATTTATTTTATAATACTCCGGCAAGACGAAAATTCCTTAAAAGCGAGACTGCCGAGGGAAATAATATTAATGATATTATTGATCATCTATGTCTTTCCAGACCCGATATTTCATTCAAGTTAATTATTAACGGAAAAGAAAAAATAACTACATCCGGAAGAGGGGATATAAAAGAAATTATATATCGTCTTTACGGTAAGGAGACCAGTGACAATCTGATTCCTATTGATTATTCCGAAGGGGGGTACGTTGTATCAGGTTATCTTGGTAAACCCGTATTAAATCGTCCCAATCGTAATTTTGAAAATTATTATATAAATAACAGATATATAAAGAATCCGATTGTATCCAACGGAATAGAACAGGCTTACAGCCAGTATCTTATGCAACACAAATTTCCTTTTTGTGTTTTATATTTTAATGTTACACCGTTTTCTCTTGATGTTAATGTTCATCCCGCCAAATTGGAAGTGCGTATTTCGGAATCCTCCTGCCTTCATGACTTTATTGTAAGCGCACTGGAAAATGTTTTATCGGAACGCGAAATGATTCCTACTTTTGCGGAAGAAGAAAATGATTCTCTTCCGATAAAAGAAATTATGGCTGATTCATATATAAATACAGATAAGTCTCACGATACAGAAGCCATAAATAATATAAAAGATCAAAAAGAAGAGGCTTTAGTTTTAAATATTCCGGAAGAAACAGACAAGCCGACACACGGTAAATTGTTTTCAATTGATTTTAATGATATTTCGGATAAAGCGGATGAAGATATTGAGGTTAAAGAAGATAAAAGGCCGGAGATTAACATTTTCAAACCTACTCAGTTATCATTTTTAGAACCGGAAGATAAAGTCCTCAGCGAAGATGCCAGAGGAAGATTTAAAATTATCGGTCAGGTATTCGATACATATTGGATGATTGAATATGCCGACAATTTATATTTTGTCGATCAACATGCCGCACATGAAAAAGTAAACTATGAACGGCTTATTAAAAAAGTTAAATCGGAATCCGTTGTCACACAGAATCTGTTACCTCCTCTTGTTGTAACTCTTTCGGGGGCAGAAATGTCCGTATATGAGGAAAATAAAGAGTATCTTGAAAAAGTTGGATTTGTTTCGGACAATTTCGGGGGTAATGAAATTTCCCTGAGAGCAATTCCGCTGGAAACATATTATAATGAACCGGATGTACTCTTTCTTGGTATTCTTGATGAACTTGCCCTCGGTAATTATAAGACACCTCAGGCTGTCGAAGAAAGAATTGCAACAATGGCATGTAAGGCATCTGTTAAAGGCGGAAATAAAATCTCAAAGGATGAAATGGAGACTCTTATTGATGAGATGCTTAAATTAGACAATCCATATAATTGTCCGCATGGTCGCCCCACCATTTTTTCAATGAGTCGTTATGAACTTGAAAAGAAGTTTAAGAGAGTTGTTGATTAAATTTTTGAAGCCTGTTTAACAAAATAAAAAAAATAATGTATAATAATACGAGGTTTGCAAAAAAACATGGAGAATACAAAGATGATTAATGCTTTCGGAATAGATTTGGGAACAAGTAATATAAAGGTTTATAACGGTATTAATGATTCGTTCATTATGGAAAAAAATATGATTGCAATCGAAGGCAAGGATACGCTTTTTGCATACGGAGATTCGGCTTATGAGATGTATGAAAAAGCTCCCGACAATATTAATATTTCATTTCCGTTAAGTAACGGTGTTATTGCCGATATCGGTAATATGCAGACACTTATTCAATATTTTATGGGTGATCTGTTTAAAGGAAATATCAAACCTTCAGATTATTATATTGCGGTACCTACCGATGTTACGGATGTTGAAAAAAGAGCATTTTTTGAATTGGTAAAGGAAGCCAATGTCAAAGCCAAAAATATACTGATTGTTGAGAAAGCGGTTGCGGATGCTCTCGGAATGGGCATTGATGTTAAGACAAGTCAGGGTGTACTTGTTGTCGATATCGGATATGATACGACCGAGATTTCAATTCTGTCGCTTGGGGGAATTGTTGTTTCCAAATTAATGAAAATCGGCGGTAATAAATTCGATGAAACGATTAAGAATACAGTGAGAAAAGAGTACAGCCTTTTTATTGGCAATAAGACAGCCGAAAGAATTAAATATCAGATTGATAATGAAGATATGAAAGGAAAGAGCGTTGTTGTGTACGGAAGAGATATTGTAACCGGTCTTCCCGTAGAAAAGAGCATTTCCGTAGATCTTATATGCGATTGTTTAAAAGATAATTTTAATTCTATTATTACATGTGTAAAACAGATTCTTGAAAGAACTCCTCCGGAACTCGGAGCAGATATTTACAGACACGGAATATATTTGACAGGCGGAGCTTCCAGAATCAGTCTGTTCGCAGATATGTTGTCTGAACAGACCGGACTTAACGTGAACATTGAAGACGAACCTATAGCATCAGTTGTAAAAGGTCTTTCGACAATTATTAAAAACGATAAATACAGTTCGTTGGCATTTTCTATAGAATAAAGGTTTTTTATGAGCCCAGTAGTTAAGAAAAAAATTGAAAAACCCAAGATACCCAGTAAATACCTTTTGCTGATTTATACAATGATTACTCTTATCATTATGGCACTTACATTTTCGGGGACCGTTAATGATAAATATATTCGAAATATTTTTGGTTTTGTTATTATACCGTTTGAAAGAGGAATTTCTTCCATTAACGATGGAATTTCAGAAGCATTTTTTCAGAAGAGAACAATAGAGGAACTTACGGCTGAGAATGAAGAATTAAGAACAAGGATCGATGAACTTTCCAATGAAAATACGCTTCTTCTTCAGGATAAATATGAACTTCAATCTTTAAGGGATTTGTATGAACTTGATATGGTTTACTCCGATTATGATAAAATCGGAGCCAGAGTTATATCATGGAATTCGGATAACTGGTTTAATTCTTTTTTGATTGACAAAGGGACCGATGACGGTTTGGCGATAGATATGAATGTAATAGCCGACGGAGGCTTGGTCGGAAGAATTACGGAAATAGGGACAAATTGGTCTATGGTAACTTCTATTATTGATGACAAATCCAACGTCAGTGCAGCCGTACTTCATTCAGGTAATACCCTCATTGTCAGCGGTTCAATGGAATTAATAGATCAGGGTTATATTTCCTTTTCACAGCTTATAGATTCTGAAGCTTCAGTGAACGAAGGGGATAAAATAGTAACATCATATATTAGTGATAAATATCTTCCCGGTATATTGATCGGGTATATTTTTTCGATTGAAAATGATTCCAATCATATTACCAAATACGGTTTGATTACTCCGGCGGTGGATTTTTCCCATTTGAGTGAAGTGCTTGTAATTGTCGGAGAAAAAGAGAACTTGGAATATTGATACAGAGATACAAAAATGAAAAAAGTTATTATCAGTATTATTTCTGTTATAATACTGTTTTTATTACAAACAAATACATTTCATCACATATCATTTAACGGCATTGTTCCTGATTTGCTACTGATTCTTGTATGTTATTACGGTTATTACAGAGGTGCCAACAGCGGCATCATTACAGGATTTTTTTGCGGTTTGATTCTTGATGTGTTTTATTCCGACACTCTCGGAATGCATTCTTTAATTTATTTATATCTGGGTTTCTTTTGCGGAATATTAAATTTTCTTTATATTGAGGAAGATATAAAAGTCCCGCTTTTTTGCGTTACTATAGCTGATTTGCTTTCTTCGATTTTTACTTATTTTTTCAGATTCGCTTTAAACGGATACTTTAATTTCTCATATTATTTTCTGCATATTATTTTACCCGAATTGTTTTATACCGTGGTAGTTGCTTTGGCTTTTTATCCGTTGTTTAAGTTTGTGGAGAACAAAGTCATACCTTATACTTTCGTGAGAAAGGAGAAGGAAAATGCTGTTTGATATTAAAGATAAGTTTGTAAATTTTATAACAGACCGATTATTTTTACTTTACGTTATTACCGCAATTCTTTTTGGCATTCTGACCTGCAGAATTTTTAATCTTCAAATTATTCACGGAGATGATTATTTTAATAATTTTTCTTTGAGTACACAAAAAGATATAAGTATCCCGGGTTCAAGAGGCAATATTTATGACAGGAACGGCGTACTTCTTGCATATAACGAATTGGCTTATTCAGTTGTAATTACCGATGTAATCGAATCCGGACCTCAAAAGAATCTTGAGCTGAACAGTATAATTAATAAAATGAATTCAATTATTCTTGAAAACGGTGACAGTATTGAATGTGATTTTGCGATTTATCTCGATGAAGACGGCAATTACAGATATTCTGTCTCCGATGCGGCATTATTGAGATTTCTTGCGGATGTATACGGCAGAAAATTGACTTCCGATCTTCTTTATTCGGAAAAAAACGCTAACCCCGATGAAGTGATTTATTATCTTGCCGGCTCTGAAAAATACGGTATCGGAACATATTTAATCGATGAAAACAATAATATAGATTTTATACCCGGATTAGGTTTTAACAAAGAAGAAATTTTAAATATAATCAAAGTTCGTTATAATCTCTCTTTAAATGCTTATCAGAAATATATTTCAACAACGGTTTCTTCGGAGATTTCGGATAAAACCGTTGCTGCTATTATGGAGAATATGAACGACCTTGACGGTGTATCGATTGAGGAGAATTTTATCAGAAAATATAATAATGCTGTATATTTTTCTCCGATAATAGGCTATGTCGGTCATATTTCTCAGGAGGAATATGATTTATATTCTGTCTCGGGAAATTATACAACCAATGATATTGTAGGTAAGACGGGAATTGAATATTCAATGGAAAGCGTGCTTCAGGGTATCAAAGGATCCGAAACAATATTTGTCGATAATCAGGGAAGAATTATTGAGACTTCCAATGTAGCCGCTCCGGTTGCGGGTAATGATATTTATCTCACTATAGACAGTGATCTTCAGATTGCCATGTATAACTTATTGGAACAGAAGATTGCCAGTATTCTTATTACGAAGATAAGAAATGTTAAAACAGTTGACGAAGACGGCAGAAATCCTTTGATTCCCATATATGATGTATATTTTGCTCTATTTAACAATAATGTAATTAACTTAACACATATGGGGCAATCCTATGCGGGAGACACAGAGCAGACGGTATATTCCGCAATTTCTGCCAAAAAAGAAGTCTGCCTTGAAAATATAAGAGATATTCTTGAAAACGGTACTACTATGTATAAAAATGAATCGGAAGAATATCAGGCATATGAATCAATTATTGTTAATATGCTTCTTTCGGCTGATATCAATGTTCTTTTGTCTGATGCCATTGATACAACCGATCCTGTATATCAGCAGTGGAAGATTTCGGAAGATATTTCAATAAAAGATTTCCTGAATTATTGTATTTCTGCTCAGTGGGTCGATCTCGGGAAGCTGCAGATCGATAATGAATATGCGGATACCAATGAAATTTATGCTGCTCTTGTAGATTATATAATCAATAAATTAAGTACCAACAGGGATTTTACAAAAAAAATCATCAAATACATGATTTTGTCGGATACCATTACTCCCAGGCAGATTATTTTGATTCTCTGGGAACAGGATATTATTCAGGTTGATGAAAGCGAGATTAATAATCTTAAAAACGGCGTTATTTCTTCATATGATTTTATGACTTCCTTAATTTCGAATCTTAAAATAACGCCTGCTCAACTTGGATTGGAGCCCTGCTCGGGTTCAATTGTAATTACGGATACCAACAACGGTGAGGTTCTTGCGCTTGTTTCATATCCGGGTTATGACAATAATAAACTTGCCAATAATGCAGATATGTCATATCTTGCCGCTCTTAACGCCGATTTGTCAAAGCCTTTGTGGAATTATGCCACTCAGCAACGAACCGCACCCGGTTCTACTTTTAAAATGGTTGTTGCTACCGCAGGTGTTATGGAAGGCGTTATAAATACTTATTCAACAATAACCTGTACAGGTGTTTTCGATAAATTAAACGGAGTTGTTCATAAATGTCACTGTTATCCCGGTTCTCACGGCGCCTTAAATGTATCTCAGGCTATTAAATATTCGTGTAACTGTTTCTTTTATGAGGTCGGATACAGGCTCGCCGATGACAGCGGTGTTTATAATGACGGTTATGGTATAGATCGCCTGTATACTTATGCGGATTTGTACGGATTATCCGAAAAATCCGGCGTGGAAATAACGGAATCCGAACCTATGGTATCAGATCAATATCCCGTAGCGTCCGCTATAGGACAGGGTACCAATAACTTTACGACTGTAGGTCTTGCCAGATATATAACTGCTATTGCCAATAACGGTACCGTTTATAATCTGAGTCTTATTAATTCGATTACAGATTATGAAGGCAATTACATATATACTTATACGCCCAATATAAGAAATACCATTGAATTACCGGATTCTTTGTGGGATTCTATTCATACCGGAATGAGAGGCGTGGTACAGAACAAGGCCTATTTTAACAACCTGCAGGTAGATACCGCCGGTAAAACCGGTACCGCCCAGGAGGCAACCAATAAGGCCAATCACGCCTGGTTTGTAGGATATGCCCCTTATAATAATCCCGAAATGTGCGTTGCTATTCGTATTGCCAACGGATATACATCGGATTATACAGCGCAGTTAAGTGTTGATGTTTACAGATATTATTTTGATCTTGATGAGGAAGAAAATATATTAACCGGAACAGCCGAAACATTGTCGGGTACAATCGGAGGAGATTAATAAAAAAATTATGAGATTAAAATATAAAATTTCACAATACGATTTTAAACTTGTTATATATTTGATTATTCTTACGACAATAGGTATTTTTGCAATCGGTTCTGCAAAACAATCTGTTCAGAATACTCAGCTTGTCGGTGCGGTATTTGGAATTTTTATGATGGTATTGTTATCATTCTTTAATTACAGCTCGATTTTAAAATTGTATTGGCCGATTTATATTATGAATATGGTTCTTTTGCTTCTTGTTATGTTTGTGGGACAGTCGAGTAACAATGCACAACGATGGGTTAAGATTGCAGGCATAAGATTCCAGCCTTCGGAGACGGCAAAAATATTATTGATACTTTTTTTTGCACAGTTTATAATGAAGCATGAAGAAAAGATTAATTCTTTGCCTAATTTACTTAAATGTATTTGCTTGTTTCTTCCGCCTTTTATATTAATTCTGAAGCAGCCTGATTTGTCTACAAGTATAGTTATCGGGCTTGTATTTTGTGTATGTCTTTATGTGGGAGGGCTCAGTAAAAAGATTATTATAGGATCTTTATTGGTTATTATTCCAATTTTTTTGCTTGGAATGTATCTTGTTATGCAACCTAATTCCACGATTATAGAAGATTATCAGAAAGAAAGAATTTATGCATGGCTTTATCCCGAAGAATATAAGCTGACGACCGCATATCAACAACAGAATTCCATTACGGCAATAGGGTCGGGGAGATTGTGGGGTAAAGGATTGAATAATAATGAGGTCGGTTCGGTTAAGAACGGTAATTTTATATCTGAACCGCAAACTGACTTTATTTTTGCGATTATCGGCGAAGAGATGGGATTTGTCGGAAGCTTTGCGGTTATCCTAATGTTGATTCTGATATCTACGGAATGTTTTAATGTGGGGCGATATGCAAAAGATACTGCAGGACGGATAATTTGCGGCGGAGTCGGAGGCATTATTTTATTTCAGGGATTTATTAATATTGGCGTTACCACCGGCGTTTTACCTGATACCGGACTTCCGTTGCCTTTTGTCAGTTACGGATTGACAAGCCTTGTTTCTTTGTATATCGGAATGGGATTTGTTTTGAATGTGGGATTACAAAGAGTATATCCGAAAGGTTTATAGTCGTTTGGATATTAAATTGATTAAATATTTTTATTTCTAAAAGGAGAAGGTAAATATGAATATTGCTCTTATAGCTCATGACGCAAAAAAGAAACTTATGCAGAATTTTTGTATTGCATACAGACAGATTTTAAGCAAACATGATTTATATGCAACAGGAACTACAGGAAGACTTATTGAAGAAGTAACAAATTTAAATATTCATAAATATCTTGCAGGCAGCCTCGGCGGTGAACAGCAGATCGGTATACAGATTGAGCATAATCAGATTGATTTGGTTATTTTCCTAAGAGATCCTCTTAACCCCAAACAGCATGAAATGGATGTTAACAGTCTCGTAAGATTATGCGATATACATAATATTCCGCTTGCAACAAATCTTGCCAGCGCAGAGCTTATGATAAAATCTCTGGAAAGAGGAGAACTTGAGTGGCGTGAAATGTATAAATAGATTCAAATTAAAATTTGTAATTCTTTTGGCGCTTTGCATTTTTGTTGTGACAGGTTGTGCCAAAAATGAAATTGCTGTTCCTTATGGTTATTTGGAATCTAACGAGCATTACAATATTGATTATTCAATGTCGACCAAAGAAGTGGAGTTGTTTGCATCCGATCTTTGCGCTACCGATGTTGATGTTGTTGATACATCGGATGTCGACAGAAGTACTTTTCTTGCGGCCGGTGTATTTAATATGACAAGCGCCGAGACTTTATATGCTTATAATGTAAATAATCATGTTAATCCGGCATCGATTACTAAAATAATGACAAGCCTTATCGTTCTTGAGAATTGCGAAGATCTTGAGCAGGTTGTAACCGTTCCGGATGTTGTTATCTATGAATCGGGCGCTCAATTATTTAATATTCACGAGGGCGATCGTATTACCGTTAAAAATCTTTTATATGCCAACCTGGTATATTCCGGTAACGATGCTTCTCTTGCTTTGGCAAAATATATTGCCGGTACGGAAGCTGATTTCTGTGTTCTTATGAATGAAAAAGCTGCTGAACTCGGTTGTACAAATACCAATTTTTGCAATTCCAACGGCTTAACGGTTGATAATCACTATACCAGTATTTATGATTTATATTTGATATTTAACGAAGCTTTAAAATATGATTTGTTTAAAGAAATAATAAACACTTCTTCTGTTGAAATATCATATACAAGTGCTGAAGGTGAATATGTTACAAAGTCTGTTAATTCTACGGATAAATTTTTAACCGGAGAATATAAATTGCCTGATAATATTACGATTATCGGAGGCAAGACGGGCAGTACCAATGCAGCCGGTAAATGTTTAATGATATGTTTTACCGATGAACAGGGCAATTATTATGTGGCTGCGATTATGGGAGCTCCCGATGAACAGACTCTTTATACTACGATGTCAGAGCTTATCGGAGATACTGTAAATTAGTTTCTTTTTATGTTTCGAACGGTCAAAAAACATTGTAAAAATTCATAGTTACGATATAATTAAACTGTAGGTAGATAGCTTAATTCATTTGGGGTAATGAAACAACAACATTTTAACGGAGGGTTACTGCTATGATTCAAATGATTGTGGGAAGAGAAGGAAAAGGAAAGACTGCAAAGCTTCTTGATAAAGTTAATTCCGAGGTTAAAGAAGCTACGGGAAATTATGTATTTCTTGATAAGAATAAGAAACATATGTATGAACTAAACAATAAAGTCAGGTTGATTGATGTATCGGAATTTGATTTTGAATGTTACCAGGAATTTTACGGATTTATTTGCGGCATTATTTCTCAGGATCATGACTTGGAAAAGTTATTCCTTGATAACTTTTTAAAAATCGCAGCTGTTGATGATACGGATATAGAATCTGTTCTTACAAAATTTAATTCACTCAGTCAAAAATGTAATATAGATTTTGTAATAAGTGTATCCAAAGACGAAAACGAACTTCCCGCAATATTTAAAGATAATATTATTATTTCACTTTAATGAAGAGCCCCTTTAAAGGGGCTCGATTTATGAAAAAATGCAAGAGAATAGAAAAAGACTTTCAAAATTAAATACCGGCATATTTGTTATGATGATATTTCTCTTTTATGTAATATTTCTCATAATTGATCTTTTCAAGAAAGATACTGTTTCATCATATGAAGTTCATGAAGGATCACTGGCCCAGAGTAATATTTACGAAGGAGTAATTCTGAGAGATGAAGAGATAATTTATTCTCCTCTTTCGGGATATATCGATTATTTTGCGAGAGAAGGCGAACATACCGGGAATGGGGATGTTGTTTTTGCAGTTGATGAAAGCGGTACCATTAACCAGCTGATAGGCGCCGATAACGGAGGGGATAATTCTTTATCGAATGAAGATCTGTCTGAAATCAGGACTGAACTTGTTAATTTTCAGGCGGGTTTTGATGATACCGAATTTTATAAAGTTTACGATTTTGAATATGATTTGGAAGGCTTGGTTTTAAAATATGATAATATCAATATTTTAAATAAAATAGACAGTCTGAATTCTTTAAGCGATTCCGTTTATCTTTATAAAAACGAAACACCGGGATATGTTGTTTATAATGTTGACGGTTATGAATCATTATCCGTTAACGGAATAAATGCTGAATTATTCGAAAAGACAGACTATGAGAAGACTCAGCTTGTTAACAATTCCTTAATCGACAGTGGGGCTCCCGCATACAAGATTATAACCAGCGATATTTGGCAAATTGTTATACCTATAGAAGATGATAGGGCACTTGAATTGTCCGAAGCCGGATATATAAATGTTAAAGTATTATCCAATCAACGTGAAATGAAAGCTTCTGTTGAGGTGTTTCAGGTTTTGGAGGATTATTACGCCATTTTAACTTTTAATAACGGTGTTATGGAATATTGTAAAGACAGATTTTTGGAGATTGAGATTGTTACGCAGGAAGAAACCGGTCTTAAAATTCCGATTTCATCTCTTGTTAAAAAGGTTTTCTTTATTATTCCCGAGGAATATGCCGTAGAAGAAGGACAGGACAATCATGTATTTTTCCTCAGAAAGACTTTTCTTGAAGACGGTACTGTTTCGGCAGAACTTGTTTCGGTTGAAGTATACGGCCTTATTGACGGATATTATTACGTTAATGATGTTAATTTGGAACTGGGAGATTATCTTCTGATGAAAGATTCCGTCGCAAATGAATATCCTGTTTCTACTCAGGCGGAATTGCAGGGCGTATATAACATGAATATGGGATATGCGGATTTCAGACAGATTAATATATTATATCAAAACGAAGAATATGCAATTGTTTCGCCCAATACCCGATACGGTTTGAGAGAATACGATTTTATTGTACTTGATTCGACTACTGTTAAGGAGGATATGTTTGTATATGAGTAATGTTAAGGAAAATTATCTTAATATTTCTTCAACTCTTTCGGATAATGCCGTATTAATAGCCGTGAGCAAAACAAAACCCGTAGAAATGATAATGGATGCATATGAGGCCGGCTGTCGTGATTTTGGTGAAAATTATGTGCAGGAATTGGTTGATAAGATTCCGGTTACTCCGGAGGATATACGGTGGCATATGATAGGACATCTTCAAACGAATAAGGTAAAATATATTGTCGGTAAAGTTTTTTTGATTCACAGTGTTGATTCCTTAAAACTTGCCAAAGAGATAAGTAAAGAAGCTGTTAAACATAATATAGTTCAAAAAATTCTTGTGGAAATTAATGTTGCCGGTGAAGATTCCAAATTTGGTTCATCCGATTTTGATCAAAATCTAGAGATGGTTAAACAGATTTCCGAACTTGAAGGAGTTGAATTGTGCGGCTTTATGACAATTGCGCCTTTCACAAAAGATCCTGAAAGCAACAGAGAATATTTTAAAGCCTTAAAAAAATTTTCCGAAAATGAAGCTTCTTTGTTTGTAAAGAATCCTCCTATATTATCAATGGGGATGAGCGGTGATTACAAAGTAGCGTTGGAAGAGGGGGCAACCTATATAAGGATAGGCACAAATATATTCGGAGAAAGAGATTACGGTAAAAATTAAAGTTAACATAAATTTCCTGTTGACATAATATGATTTTGGTTACATAATAATATTATGTATACTGGTATAGTATTTATACTATAATTTATATTATGTTAGGAGAATGAAATGGGAGCTGTTGATAAATTTTTAAACAAATTATCTTTGGGTAATCCAAGCGAAGAAGATTATTATGATTATGACACTGATGAAGAATATGAAGACAAAAGCAGAAAAGTAAAGTCTAAAGATTCTGATGAAAACTTAAAAAAATTCAACAAAGTTTCTTCTATCGGAAACAAGAAAAAGATTAGCAGCGACAGATATGAAATTATTGTTGTAAAACCCGAAACCGTTGATAATGAGAAAGAAATTGCCGACGGACTTCTTTCCGGAAAAGCTGTACTTCTTAATCTTACATTGGTTGAATTTGATATTGCAAGAAGAGTATTGGATTTCGCAATGGGTTCTATATATACTCTTGACGGTGCATATCAGAAGATTACAGATACAATCTTCCTCTTTGTACCTAACGGAATTGATATTTCAGGAGCTTTCGGTACAGAACCCGAAGAAGATAAATAAGAACCAAAATGCTTTAATATAATAAGGCTAAAATAGACAAAAGCAGGATCAGATGATATTATATTGTTTGGTTCTGTTTTTGATTTAGGAGGAAATTTTAATGCCACAGTCAATAAATATAAAATACAATAAAAAACCCTGCTATGATGTGGTTATAGAAAAAGGTTTTTCGCATTTAAAGGATAGTCTTAAAACACTTGAAGTTAATAATAACAAGTGTCTTATTGTTACCGACAGTAATGTTGAACCTCTTTATTTGAATAAAGTTAAAGATATTGCCGCAAAAGAATTTAAAGAAGTGATTACAATTACGCTTGAAGCCGGCGAGAACTCGAAAAATATGGATTCAATAAATAATATTATTGATTTGTTTATTAAAAATGATTTTTCGAGAAAAGATTATTGTATGGCTCTCGGCGGCGGTGTAATAGGAGATATTTCGGGTTTTGCTTCTTCGATTTATAAAAGAGGGCTTAATCTTATTCAACTGCCCACAACTCTTTTATCATGTGTTGACAGCAGTATTGGCGGAAAGAACGGTGTTAATGTCGGCGGTTATAAAAATATGCTCGGGACATTTTATATGCCTAAATTGGTTTATATTGCGGTAAATTCAATCACATCACTTACCGCTCGTCAATATTATTCCGGCATGGGCGAGGTGATGAAGTACGGACTTATTCAGGATGCTTCTTTCTATGAATGGATTCTCAGTAATATGTATGAAATATTCGATTTGGACGAATCTGTTCTTGAAGAAATGATTGCTCATTGTATTACACTCAAACAGCGTGTTGTTGAAGCTGATCCGCATGAAACACTCGGGCTTAGACAGATTCTCAATTTTGGTCATACTGTGGGTCATGCAATTGAGAAACAGAAGAATTTTGAACTCCTTCACGGCGAGTGTGTTGCCTTGGGAAGCGTATGTGCAGCTTTTATTTCTTGGAAAAGAGATATGATTTCCAAGGAAGATTTTTATGAGATTCGTGATATGTTTGTTCCTTTTAATCTTCCGATTTCAATATCGGATATTAATCCGGATGAATTGATAGAAATCATGAAGAATGATAAAAAATCCGATTCCGAAGGTATTAAAATGGTTCTTTTAAAGAAACTCGGTAAAGCTGTATCCAATGAAGTGGTTACCGAAGAAGAAATAAAAGAAGCTATTTCCGAGATTTATTTTTCGGATGATGATATGAAAGAATAATTTAAGGTGAAAATAAACTTATGAATAATTCAAAAAAAATGTTATTAATTAATTTCATTGCTGTTATAGCTCTGATATTTTTGGATTTATATATAAAACTTTTGATTACCCCTTTAAAAGATAATGGACCCGTAGTTTTAATAAAAGATGTTCTTGAATTAAATTATCTTGAGAACAGAGGTGCGGCATTTGGCATTTTACAAGGACAAAGCGTATTTTTCCTTTTGATTGCAATTGTTATTTTTGTAGCCGGTTGTTACTTATATGTCAAGATACCTTGCGAAAAGAAATATATTAAGTTAAACATTGCTTTGGATTTTTTTCTTGCAGGTGCATTAGGAAATACCATTGACAGAATGTATTACGGTTATGTGAGAGATTTTATATATTTTAAACTGATTAATTTTCCTATTTTTAACGGCGCGGATATTTATATAACATGTTCGACTTTTTGGTTTGTTATTATGATTATTTTCTGTTATAAAGAGGATGATTTATCATTTATATTCCCTAAAGATAAAAAAGGAACAAGAAATGCTTGATTATAAATTTATAATAACAGAAGAGAATGAAGGCGAAAGAGCTGATAAGGTTCTTTCGTTTTTGTTATCCGATAAATCCAGGTCATATATTCAGACACATATAAAAAACGGTAATATTCTTATTAACGGCAATGAATTTAAACCATCGAGAATAGTGGAAGCGGAAGACGAAATTACCTGTTCGCTTCCGGATCCTGTGGAAATATCCATTGAACCTGAAGATATTCCGATTAATATTGTTTATGAAGATAAGGATATTATTATTATAAACAAGGATAAAAATATGGTTGTCCATCCGGCTCCCGGTCATTATTCAGGCACACTGGTTAATGCAATTATGTATCATTGTAAAGATTTGTCGGGGATAAACGGCATTTTAAGACCCGGTATAGTTCACAGAATCGATAAAGATACAACAGGACTTCTTGTTATTTGTAAAAATGATTTTGCGCATAGTTTCATAGCAGAGCAGTTGAAAAATCATTCGGGTGAAAGAACATATCATGCTATTTGTAAAGGCATATTATCGGATGATGAGTTTGATGTCATCAAACCCATTGGCAGACACCCTTCAGATAGGCTTAAAATGGCTGTTAATGATAAAAACGGTAAAACTGCCGAGACACATGTAAAAGTGCTTAAACGGCTTAAAAATGCCACTTATATAGAGTGCAGGCTTAAAACCGGACGTACTCATCAAATCAGAGTTCATCTGTCCTCGCTTGGTCATCCTTTACTTGGTGATAATCTTTACGGCGATTCCAATGATAAATATCGTAAATTCGGTCAGGTTTTGCATGCAAAAACTCTGGGATTTGTTCATCCTTCAAAAAAGGAGTTTGTTTCTTTTGACAGTGAACTTCCCGAATACTTTCAAAATATTCTTAAAGAAATCGACCGATAGAAGGTTATGTAATAAAAAACAACTATTCGCAAAAGCAAAGTTTTGCGAATAGTTGTTATACTTTTATATCTGTTATTTTATTACCTTATTTTAAATTATCATTTGAACCTTCGGCTGTTTTTACGTTATCTTCATCCTCATTTTCATCAATATTTCTTTTATCAATTGAATGAATAATTTTCATTAAAGGATTATATGTGTTGTTTCGATTTTTATCCATTTTCGGTTTAATCGCTTTGAATTTGGTTGATACACCGACAACTTCTTCACGAGGAATCTTAATAAAATTGTGTTCGTCATCAATATAATTTACATTCATATAATTATTTGTTTCGGAATTAAGATTCTTTTCGGACAATTTGGCATTTACATATGCTTTTATTGTTGTATAAATTACGGCAAATAAAGGAACCCCGACAATCCATCCGATTAAACCGAACCAGGTGCCGAATACAGTTAATGCAACAAGTACCCAGAAACCCGACAGTCCCGTTGACGAACCTATAATCTTAGGACCGAGAATATTTCCGTCAAATTGCTGCAATATAATTATCATGATTATAAAATACAAACATTGTTTCGGATCTACGAGTAAGACAAGGAAGGCACATGGCACAGCACCGATAAAAGGTCCGAATAACGGAATTATATTTGTTATACCGATAATTACGCTTATTAATAACGAATAAGGAGTACCGATAATTGTAGTTAAAATAAAGCAAAGAAAACCTATTATAATCGAATCGGCAATTTTTCCTATAAGGAAATTAATAAAAGTTTTGTTTATGTATCTGATATTATGGATAAAATTATTAGCGGTTGAGCGTTTCATGAAAGCATAAATCATTTTTTTGCTCTGTGCCGTAAATAATTCTTTGTTGTATAAAAGATATACAGACATAATTATTCCTATAAGGAAATTAACGAGAACCCTTAGTGCCGTAAATATGCCGGAAGTAAAGTTTTTAATAATATCTTCCAATTTAGGCAATAAGGAATCGCTCAAATAAGTAAGGAGTTTTTCGTTAAAAACGGCATAATCTTCATCATTAAAGAATGCTTTAAGCTCAGGATATTTTAATAACAGACTGTTATACCATTTCATAAAATTGTCTTCATATTCTTTGTATGATGAAGTGATTTTATAAATACTTCTTATTATTTCGGGTAAAATAAGACTTATTAAACCATAGAAAAGACCGATAAATAAAATCATTGTTATAATAATACTTACTATTCGGATTCTTTTTCGTCCTTTTGTTTTGTATTTATTTATATTAAATATATGTAATTCGAGATAATTAAGAATCGGACACAATAAATATGAAATGACCAAACCGAAAACAATTCCTTCAATTGTTTTAAAGAATGATTTTAAATTCTCGGTAACTGTATCAAAATGAAATAAGATATAATAAAACAATAATCCGGCAGCTACAACACCAAATGCTGTTGCTCCTATTTTAATGTATTTTCCTCTTTCCTGTTTATTTTCATTAGCCATATATAATCACCACCTTATCGTATACGCATAATTCATAATAACATAAATTACATATTTTGTAATGATTAACATAATAATTTTATTGCCTTGTTTATAAATAAGAAATATAATATTTAACGAATAGTTAATCATGAGGTATTTTAATGAAAAATATAAATTCTGATTATCACGAACAAATTAAAATAGAAAATACAAAAAAATTAAGAGAAATGCAACGTGCACTTCCACCCTTTTGCACTACTTTTTTCAGGGGGATCAGTGAAACCGTAAGTTCTCGTACATTAATAGCTTATTCTTATGATTTACAGGTTTTTTTCAGATATATGGTTGAGAATATTCTTGACGGTAATAAAACGATTTCTGAAATAACGCTTGAAGATTTAAATAATGTTAAAAAAACAGACATTGAGGATTATATGGATTATCTCTCACTTTATGTCAGCGAAGACGGTTCGTCAAAAACCAATGATGAACGTGGAAAAGCCCGAAAATTAAGTGCTTTAAGACGTTTGTATAATTATTTTTATGAAGACGAAAGAATCAGTAATAATCCGGCCGTAATAGTTCATTCTCCCAAGCTTCACGATAAGAATATTATCAGACTTGATACCGATGAAGTGGCTAAATTCCTGGATGTTGTCGAGAAAGGCTCTGAAAAAGAAAGCAAACATATGCAAGCCTATCATTCTATTAATTTAAAAAGAGATATGGCTATGATGACTCTTCTTCTGGGCACCGGCATAAGAGTATCGGAATGTGTCGGTCTTAACGTTAACGATATTGATTTTGATAACTGCTGCATTAGTATTGTCAGAAAAGGCGGAAATCAGGCAAGAGTATATTTCGGAGATGAAGTTGAAGCTACTTTAAAAGAATATCTTGATGAAAGGAAAAAAATCATTCCGCTATCCGGACACGAGGGTGCACTGTTCTTATCCATGCAGAATAAAAGAATAAGTGTCAGAGCGGTTCAAAATCTTGTTAAGAAATATGCTCAGGAAATTACTCTTTTGAAGAATATAACACCTCATAAATTAAGAAGTACATATGGTACAAATCTTTACAGGGAAAGCGGTGACATTTATCTTGTTGCAAGTGTTCTGGGACATAAGGATGTAAACACAACCCGTAAGCATTATGCCGATCTTGATGAAGACCGTAAACGCCAGGCAAGAAATATGGTTAAGTTGCGTGAAAATTAAGGTATCTATTTATATTCGGTGCTGTAATAAGGTATAATCAACATTTCTCCGGCATATATATGGTCGGACGTTAAATTATTTATGTTTTTTACTTCTTCGATGTAATCTTTATAATCCCCTTCGGAATATTCGGAAGCTATATCCCACAAAGAATCTCCGTCCATAACTGTATATGCGCCAAAGTATTTATATTTGTAGGATTCGTTATTATCTGCCGCATTAACATTCTGGGGATGTATAAGCAATAAGAAAAACAAAATCAGCATAAATGTAATACCAACCATAATTATTTTTCTTAATATAGAATTTAAACTTTGATAATATTTTTTTATTTTTCTGAATTGTCTGTGGATTCTGTTCTTAAGATATCTGAATAAATATTTATTTACCATAAAAATCTTCTGTAAAGTCATTATGTTACCTCCAATTATAATACTGTGTCGAACAACTGTTTGGTTATAATATAACGAACAAATATTCGAATGTCAACACTTTTTTCGAACAAACTTTCGAAAATTTGTTTATTTTTAAAAGATATTATGTTAATATAACTTTAACCAATATAAAAGGAGGTTATTAATTTAATGCCAACAGCAAAATTAACTATCAAACAACAACAGATTCTTGAATATATTAAATCCTTTATTCTTGATAACGGTTATCCTCCGACAGTTAGGGATATTTGCGAAGCGGTCGGATTAAGATCGACCTCTTCCGTTCATGCTCATCTTGAGACTTTGGAGAAACTTGGATATATAAAACGAAAATCTTCCAATTCCAGAGCTATCGAGGTTACCGATAATAAATTTTCCAATATACGTACAGAAATGACAAGTATACCTATTGTGGGTAACGTTGCTGCCGGACAGCCATTGTATGCCGAACAAAATATTACAGGATTTTTTCCTTTGCCCGTTGAATATGTTCCAAATGCGGATACTTTTGTTCTTAAGGTTCGCGGCGAATCGATGATTAATATAGGAATTTTCGACGGTGACTGTATATTTGTTGAAAAAACGGACACTGCCAGAAATGGAGATGTTGTAGTTGCACTTATTGACGATAATGCGACGGTTAAGACTTTTTATAAAGAAAACGGCCACATCAGACTGCAGCCGGAAAATGACTCTATGGAGCCTATTATTGTTGATGAGTGTCAGATAATGGGTAAAGTATTCGGTGTGTTCAGACTTTGCAGATAATATTCATATGCTTCCAAGCTGATTTCATCTATTTCATTACCGGTATTACGAAGATGCCTAAAGGTGCAATCGTATATTTTTATTATTGCGGCATCAAAATTATAAAATATTAATTTTCTCACATCATTTAATCCGGGTATCATTTTACGATTTGGCACGATAAAATCAGCTGAGAAGATTATTTTCTCCAGAAGGCACATTTCTTTTTTGCCGGTTGTGTGATATTTTATTGAATTTAATATTTCATCGTCTATGATATTGTATATATCTTTTGCCATATAATAACCCAGTTCTGCATGAATCAGTTCCGGGTTATTTTTTTGATTTTCCGTTAATATAATTCCGTATTTTTTAATATATTCATTTCTTTTATCAGCAGACAAACATTTGGCACAATCATGCAATAAACCTGCCAAATACGCCTTTTCGCAGTCGGTATTATATCTTAAAGCAAGACAAAATGCGGTATCTGCCACTCCGATTGTATGAATATATCTGTTCTCGGTCAGTTCTCTTTTCAGTTTTAATTTTATATCGTTAATTTCCATTTAACTATTTCATTTAATTAATATAAAGTTTGTTATTTTTGATATAATCGATTACTTTCGCATCCAGCTTGTTATTATCATAGATGCCTTTTTTTAATTCTTCGCGTATTATGGTTGATGATAATTCGTTGTTGAAATCAAAATAAGTAATATCGATATTAAATTTTTGTTCGAGTTTATTTATTAAATCATTGATTTCATCATTGGAAATCTGCTTAATATTTTCGGCAAAAGAATTTTCTTTTCTTCTCCCGGCACAAATTATATTTGCGCATTTAAAAATCAACTCAGGCTCTTTCCAATTCTCAATATATCGTAAAGAATCTTCACCTATAAGGAAATAAAGTTTATCGGTTTTATATTGATTCTTCAATAATGAAAGGGTCTCGTAAGTATATGAAGGGCCCGATCTTGTGATTTCTATATCGGAAATTTCAAATTTTTCGTATTTTTCAAATGCAAGACGGCACATTTCATATCGAATTAATGATTCCTGATATCCCTTTTTTAAATATGAAACACCTGTTGGAATTACAATGCATTTGGAAGCATTGATAATATCGGCAGCTTTTAATGCCATTTCCACGTGTCCGTTATGTATCGGATTAAATGTACCGCCAAAAATTAAAATATTCATGTCAGTTTTCTTTCGTGTGATAATTTATTTGGGCAAAATTATCTTCGGATCGTCTTTGTCCGGTTTATATAAAACTATTTTTTTGCCGATTATCTGAACAACGCTTGAACCGGTTCTTTCTGCGAGAATTGACGCCATTTCCGAGGGATTGTCGGTACTGTTTTTAAGAACCGATATTTTAATCAATTCTCTTGTATTAAATGCTTCATTTATAGCACTTGTGATTTCGGGTGATAAATTTGATTTACCTATCTGAAAAATCGGTTCTATGTTTTGAGCAAGACCCTTTAAATATGCTCTTTGTTTGCTTGTCATAATTAAAATTCTCCTAATTATTTATAATAATCAAATGCAAAACCATAAATTCTTACGGTGTCTCCGTCTTGGATGCCCATTTTTTCGAGTTCTTTCAGAATTCCGTTCTTACGCATAAAATCCTGGAAGAAAAGAAATCCTTTTTCGGATTCGAGGTTGGTATATCCGAGCATTTTTTCAATCTTAGGACCTTCGATAACATATTCTTTTGTCTTATGGTCGAAATAAACCTCATATGGTTCGGATTCTTCTTCGAGGTAAATATCGGGATTGTATTCAGATTCAAATACAACCTGTTCCTTAACATCTTCCGACAAAACGGAATAAACATATTTGATTATTTCGTCCATTCCTTCTCCTGTAAATGTACTTACAGGAAATACTTTGATTCCCTTAGGATTGAATTCATTCTTTATTCTGTCTATGGGAGATATATATTCCGGATAAATAAATTCTCCGTTTTCATCAATATCAATAGGTTCTGTATCATTTACTATTGCATCAATCTTATTGGCTGCTATAACCTGAGGAATTGATGATACTTTTTCACCGTACTTTTTCAATTCATTATTAATCATATAATAATCTTCAATAGGATCTCGTCCTTCGACGCTTGCGGCATCGAGAACATGTATTAGAAGTTTATTACGCTCAATATGACGAAGGAAATCAAGTCCGAGTCCGGTTCCTTCTGCAGCACCTTCTATAAGACCGGGAATATCGGCTATAACAAAGGATTTTCCTTCGTCTATTTTTACAACTCCGAGATTGGGAGACAGTGTTGTAAAATGATAATCCGCAATCTCAGGTTTAGCATTGGATACTTTTGATAAAAATGTTGATTTCCCGACGCTTGGATAACCGATTAATCCGACATCTGCAATTAACTTGAGTTCAAGTATTACTTCGAGTTCTTTTGAAGGTTTACCCGGTTGGGCATATTTGGGCGCCTGCATCGTTGAAGTGGCAAAATGCTGATTACCAAGGCCGCCTCGACCGCCTGTTAATATTTTATATTTAGAATTATTACCGGACATATCATATATAACTTTTCCGGTTGCCGCATCTTTGATTACAGTTCCTTCGGGAACTTTGATAATTATATCTTCACCGTCTTTTCCGCGACAGTTTTTATTACCGCCTTCTTCACCGTCGGTGGCTGAATATTTTCTTTTATGTTTAAAATCTATAAGCGTATTAAGGCCTTTATCGACAACAAAATAAACATCTCCGCCTCGACCGCCGTCACCACCGTTGGGACCGCCGTCGGGAACATATTTCTCTCTCCTGAAGGATATATGACCGTCTCCGCCTTTACCGCTTCTGATTATTATTTTCGCTCTGTCTGCAAACATTTAATCCTCATTTCCGAGCCTTGTCCTGCTAATACAATATTGAATATGCAGGAAATATTTTAAAGCATCGCCAAATGTCCTGCTCCGAAACAATTGGCTGTTATAAAATCTTTACCTCTGATAAATATAAAAAATATTTACTAAAAAAACAAGAGCCCCTGAAAAATAATCAGGAGCTCCTTGAAAAACAATCTTATTTCTCTACCGGATAAACACTTGCCTGCTTTTTGTCGCGTCCTTTTCTTTCGAATTTTAAAACGCCGTCAACAGTAGCAAATAATGTATCATCTCCGCCGATACCAACATTAACACCGGGGTGAATCTTGGTTCCGCGCTGTCTGTAAATTATATTACCGGCCTTAACGAATTGTCCGTCAGCTCTTTTTGCTCCAAGTCTCTTTGATTCGGAATCTCTACCGTTCTTTGTAGAACCGACTCCTTTTTTATGAGCAAAAAATTGAAGGTTCAAATTCATCATGGTTTTATACCTCCTTAATCTTTAAAGTAACATAGCTTCCATACTGTTTCTGAATCTCACTGATGCCGAGCACCATTGAATCAACAAGAAGAGAAGCTTCCTTTGATGGAGTATCAATAAAATCTAATCTTATATATCCAGTGTTTTGATCTTCATCAATTTTAAACCTGGTCTCGGTGAATTTTTCAATGGAATTAATTGTATTAATCACCAATATACTTACCGATGAACAAACAATGTCTTTGCCGTACTTATCATATCCGGCATGACCTTTGATTGAAAAACCCGAGTAGTAAAAATTTCTGTTTTTATAAATTGTTACAGAAATCATAAAGCATCCTTAAGCGTTAATCTTATCAATCTTAACCTGTGTGTATGCTTGTCTATGACCATTCTTTTTGTGGTAGCCGGTTTTTCTCTTGTATTTGTATACAATAACCTTGCTGTCTCTTCCCTGCTCCATAACAGTTGCTGTAACTGTTGCCTTGGCAACATCTGAACCAATCTTTAAGGAACCGTCTGAAACTGCAACTACCTGGTCAAAAGTTACAGTAGAACCTGCTTCTCCGGCAATCTTTTCAACTTTAACGATATCGCCTTCGGAAACTTTATACTGCTTTCCACCTGTTGCAATAATAGCGTACATGGTTGTACCTCCTTATTAAATACTCGCTAAATACGGTGTGATTAAAATCAACTTTTACCTCTTTAAGCGGCATACAAATGATATGTTAGCATTAAACATAAGGTATGTCAACATAATATATGTTCAAATCTTTTACATAAAAATACCCTGCACCTTTTGGATGCAAGGTATTTTCTGAATGAATTATTAATTTTATAAATCTTTAAGAAGTTTCTCTTTGTATTTTGCGTAATCTTCTTCCGAAATAATACCTGATTCGTAGATATTCATAAGCTTTGTAACCTTAGCCTGGAATTCATCCATATCTGCATAAGGAGCAAAAATGTCATTAATAAGTTCCTTCTTCTTGGCATCATAATCATCCTGAGAAATAAGACCTGTTGTTCTTGCAACCATGAAGAGCTTTGTTCTTAAAATGTAATCCTGAATGTTCTGAACATCTTTAAGAATCTCAACCTTCTTGCTATGGAAATCCATATCGCGTAACCAGTCTTTGTCTTTCATTAAGATGATTCTTTCTGTCTTATCCTTGAATGATGCTTCGTCACCGGAAGGCATTCTCATAACTTCGTCAAGGAATGACTGCTGTTTCTGCTTATACTCAGAATCTGAAACTGTTCCGGCTTTAACCATTGCGGGCCATCTTGAAAGCTTCATATCAAGTGCTTCGATTGAATCATTGGCATGAGGATCAAGGATTGTCTTAAGTTCTGCGATATCTTTGTCATACTCATCCTTAGGAATCATTTCATTGTCACGAAGAATAGGAAGCTTCTGGAGTTTCAAACAGAAAAGTTCGTTGGAATCCATTGCTTTATATTCAACAGATGAAAGAATCTTGTTCATTCTTGAATCAAAATCAAATTCATCGATAAGCTCGCTCATCTTAATGATGGGAAGTTTAACCATATTCTCGCTGAATACCTTAAGGTCGGTAACTTCGGTATCAAAACATTCATCAACAATCTGGCTCTTATTTGATTCGAATTCCGCATCATTAAGCATGCCTGATCTTCTGAGGGTAAAGATCTTCTGGATTCTCTCATAGAATGTTCCGAGACCTTTTTCGTCACAGATGAGACCGATCTTCTTATCATTGTATTCTACATCACTAAGTACGCCGGTTCCGTGAAGAACTTCAAGTTTCTTCATTCTTTCTTCAAAAGGAACATCGCTTCCCTTTTTCTGAGGTGCCGGTGCTTTTGCGGCTGTATTTGAAGTCTTTGAAGGTGAAAAAGGCGGTGTAAGTGTTGCGTTCATATCCGGAGCGGCCTGTTTATTAAATGCGGGAGCAATCTGCTGATCTGCAGGGGCTGCTGCAACTTCCGGTGCTTTGGGAGCAGGAGCAGGCGCAGGTGCGGGAACAGGTGCAGGTGCGGGAACAGGTGCCGGAGCGGGTGCAGGTGCAGGCGCTGATGCTTTGGGAGCTGCGGGTGCAACAGGAACTACGGGAGCAACGGGTGCAGCTGTAAATCCCTTAGGTGCGGGTGCCGGAGCAGGTGCGGGTTTTGCGGGAGCAGGTGCTGAAGCAGCCTTACTCTTTGTCTCTGCATCAAGTCCGCCGGCATCGGCAGCAATCTTCTTCAGAACATCAATAGCTCTGTCCATATCTTTAACTTGAGGAAAAATATTCTGGACTTTCTTGCTTCCGTAAAGAGTTTTTAATTTGGTAACAAGAATAAGAGCGTCACTTCCCTGGAACTCGCCCTTTTTAATTTCACGAATATCAGCTGCGTTGTAATCAATCTGAGAAATGTATTCGTTTTTTCCTTCATCATTACATACGAAAGCCTTACCGGTTATTTTAATATCCGGTCCGTTGTCGTCAATCTGAATAAATAACTTTTCGGTATTTTTTGCAGAAAACAAACTTTTTAAACTACTGTTGGTATTACACTGAAATACTTCCATTTTTATTCCTCCATGTATTATTAGATTAAATATAATCCTTTTTTACTATAGTGTATATAAATAATAACAATAAAGGGATATAATTTCAAATAATATATTGTAGATATTGCAGATTTGTATAAATTATAGAATATAATTCAAAAAATATAAAAAACAATGACCTTTTTCTATGCTTTATGTCAATATATTTTCATACAATATATAGATATATAAAATATTAAATATTTTCGGATCTGATGATAAAATGTGTTACAAGGCTTATAAATAAAGGATGTTAAGGATAATAAACACTAAAAAATCGCTTATGATTGTAATTTAATCAATCAAAATATTTTTATTTATTTTCTTTTGCAGTTCATATATATCATATAATGATTTATTTCTTTTAATTTCTGCGTTTCCAAGATGTGTAAATCCCATAAATACGCCCGGGGGATTCATTTTTTTCAAGCCTTCGGATAAAATATTTTCGATTTCATCGTATGAATCCCTGTTTTTCATATTTATGTAATCGACTACTATTACTCCGCTAAGATTGCGGGCTTCTATCTGGTATAAAATTTCATATGTGCTTTCAATATTTGTCTTGAAAATATTTTCCTCTCTTGATTTGTTTGACGATTTGCCGGTATTTACATCGATTACATTCATTGCTTCGGTCTGTTCGATAAAAATGTAACCACCGGATTTCAGCCATATTTTTTTATCCGTTATATTTGCCCACAACTTTTCTATATTGTATAAAGCAGATATTGATATTGAATCATTGGAATATTCGGTAATATCGTTAAATGTATTTTTATAAAAATCCGACATGTATTTATAACAAATATTACCGTTGCATATACATTTGCAATTGCTGAGATCATACATTCCGTTGAGGCTACAGATATAATCAAATTCCCGTTTTACCCGGGTATATAAGACCGAATTTTTGGCAGTGTTTATAAGTTCGTTATATTCATTGTCGGTATTGTCTTCTTCCGTAATAAATGCACCGGCTGCTCTTTTGTCTTTAAAGGCGCTCTTTTTTATTTTTATAAGAACGTGATCGCCTTCATGAATACTGCCGTTGAATTTTCTGTTGAATAAAATCGGTGTATTTTTAAAAGAAGGAACATATACGGGTGTATTTTTATTTACTCTGACAAAATATCCGTCAAGTCCTTTATTTACTTTTTCAACCAAAGCAATATAAATATCTCCCGGAAGACATTCTTCGGGAGATTCCGTATATGTCGAATAAATGGCACCGTTCATGATAAATAAATATATATATCCGGAATTTCCGTTATCAAAAACAAGTAATCTTTTATCGTTACTTTTCATTTCTTCGATTATATTAATATTGTTATTACGTGGTTTAATCATCAAAACATCCGAGTGGCACAAAATTGCCTTTTTTATTTTTTCTGTATAGTTCGAGTCTGGTAATCTTCTCGATTTTAAAAGAATTACCGGTGATTTTATTTATGCTGTCGATAACCATAGAAGGCTTTATATTAAATGAACTTCCCGAGGAAAGCTTCATAAACAGCGAATCACTTCTTCTTTCGAGCGCATAAATACCTTCTCGAATATTAACTGTTTTTATAACTTTTTTGCCGCCCTCTTTACCATCCTTTTCTATGTTGATCTCTTCACGGTCGAGAACCAGGGCAATTAATTCTTCGGTAAATGATTCCATGCAATCAAGTCTGATATCATAATCTGCCAATTCGACAGCTGCCATGGAATTGAGAGCTTTTTCGGGTATTTTCCGGGCTTCTTTAACGGTTATTCCGTCATTTAAAACAGAATTGAGAGTATCTTTAATTAAATTTTCATCCATTTCCTCCGTAAGCTCCATATCAAAATAATCTCCTTCGGTTTCCATTGATACACCGAGGGGATAAGCAAAGGAAATTATCTGATGGGGATTAAAGCCTTCAGAATATTTGATTTTAATACCGCTTCTTGAAATTGCCTTTTGAAAATATCTTAACATATCAAGATGACCGATATATGAAGCGGGACCTTTTCTTGTAAATTTAACTCTGTATGAAAAAGACATTTATTATCTCCGTAATTTATTGATTAATTTTATCGTGACATAAGCCGCAATTATATGTAAATGCACCGCATCCCGCACATTTGTCCCTGCAGTTATCGGTTACCTTCGCGTTTTGGGCATTTTCCCATTCTTTCCAAAGATAAGATTTATTTACGCCTACATCCAAAAAATCCCATGGAAGAATTTCGTCTTTTTCGCGATCTCTGAAAATGTAAAAATCAAGACCGGGGCCAAATTTCTCAAATGCATCCATCCAGATTTCGTGTTTGTATTCTTCGTTCCAGGCATCATATAAGCAACCCTTTTCATAGGCATATTTAATAGCTTCGGATATACGTCTGTCGCCCCTTGCAAATATACCTTCAACAACACTGGTTCCTGCTTCGTGATAATGATAAGACAAAGATTTTTTGTTGTGCTGTACGGAAAATGCATCTTTTGTCATGTATGCTTTTTCAAGAAAATCCTGCATGGAATTCATTTTGGACCATTGGAATGCAGTAAAGGGCTTGGGAATAAAAAATGATGTACTTGCTGTTATCGATACTCTTCCGTGTCTTTTATCCTTAGGGACGGTATCATAAAATACTTCCGCAATTTTGTCGGATAATCTGGCTATTGCTTCTATGTCTTCGTTCGTTTCATACGGAAGACCTAACATGAAATATAATTTAACCTTGTCCCATCCGCCTTCAAATGCCATTTTGGCGCCGTTCAGAATATCGTCATCGGTCAAATTTTTATTTATTATATTACGCATTCGCTGGCTTCCGGCTTCGGGCGCAAATGTTAATGATGTCTTTCTGACATCCTGAACTTTATTCATAACATCAAGAGAAAATGCATCGATTCTTAAAGACGGAAGGGAGATATTTATTTTTTTGCTGTTGCAAAGGTCTATAAGTTGATCGAGCAGTTCTTTCAGGTAAGGATAATCACTTGTTGACAGACTGCTTAATGACATTTCTTCATATCCGGTATTCTTAATAATTTCTTCGGCCATTTTAATTAATTTTTCCGGAGTTCTTACACGAACGGGCTTGTATATTTGTCCGGCCTGACAGAATCTGCAGCCTCTTATACAGCCGCGCATTACTTCAAGCACAATTCTGTCCTGCGTTGCTCTGATAAAAGGAACAATGGGCTTTGTGGGATAAAATGTATCATCCAGATTTTCCACCACAACTTTTTTAACCGTATCCGGAGCTTCGGAAAATAATTTTCTGCGCTCTTTGATTGTATTGTCATCGTTGTAAATAATTTCATAGAGACACGGAACGTAAATGCCTTCTATCAATGAAGCTTTCTTCAAAAATTCAAGTTTGGTTTCACCTTGATTTTTGCACTCTTTATAGAGATCCAAAAGTGTTCTGTACTGAGTCTCTCCTTCGCCGATATAAAACATATCAAAAAAATCTGCAATCGGTTCGGGGTTATAAATACACGGACCGCCGCCGATTACAATCGGGAAATCACCTAATTTAGCATTTAAACCTCTGTCCTTGGAATATAACGGCAACTGCGATAAATCAAGAATCTGAAGAACATTTGTATAACACATCTCATATTGGAGAGTAATTCCGAGAAAATCAAAATCTTTAATCGGGTCCTGGCTTTCCAATGCAAATAACGGAATATTTTCTTCGCGCATTATTTTATCGAGGTCTGTCCAGGGCGAATATACTCTTTCACACCAGGTATCCTCAAAAGAATTAAGCATATCATAAAGAATAGATATGCCCAAATGCGACATACCTATTTCATATATATCGGGGAAACACATAACAAATCGAAGGCTTATTTCATCCTTCGATTTATAAATGCTGTTCATTTCGCCGCCTACATATCTGGCAGGCTTTTCTATTTTCATTAATATGTCATGGCTCAGTGCCGGTTTTCTTTCTGTTTTATCTATGACCATACTTTTCCATTCTAATATTTATTAAATATAAGTAACAGCTAACCTTTGATTATCGGTTGGCAAGTTCTGTTGTAATATCTTCCCAAGAAACTTCTTTTTCTGCCATTAATACCATCATATGATAAAGGAAATCGGAAATCTCGTATTTTACTTCTTCGGGATTGGGATTCTTGGCAGCGATAACAATTTCGGTTGCTTCTTCTCCGAGTTTTTTAAGAATCTTATCAATACCTTTATCAAAAAGATAATTGGTATAAGAACCTTCTTTGGGATTGACTTTTCTATCCAGAATTACATTGAATACGTCTTCAAATACCTTTAACGGATTGGTATTATCATAATCTCTTGTCAGTATTTCGTTGAAGAAACAAGTCTTTGCACCTGTGTGACAGGGAACGCCTACCTGAGCTACTTTGGCAAGAAGCGTGTCATTATCACAATCTGCATAAAGTTCCTTAACATATTGGAAATGTCCGCTGGTTTCGCCCTTAAGCCACTGGCTCTGTCTGCTTCTGCTGAAATAATGCATTTTACCGGTAATAATAGTCTCGTTAAATGCAATTTCATTCATATAAGCCATCATAAGCACGTCGCCGGTTTTATAATCCTGAACTATACAGGGAACAAGACCGTTTTCACCGAGTTTAAGCTGATTCCACTCTATTGCGGCATCAAATCCGTAAGTAAGAATACCTCTTTCTTTGCATAAAGCTTTTACGGATTTTATATTATCTATGTTGGAATTAACAACAGTACCGAAGATTCCACCGATATATTCTTTTTCAAGATAATCAATAAGTCTTTCCAAAGGAATATCGGCAAGAGGGATCATCATCGGTAATTCGGCCAATTTTAGCATTTCTTTTGTGCAGCTTTCCTGCATAATAACAAGTTCTGATGCATAATTGAGAAGAAGTTCCCTGTTGTCTGTATATTGAGATGAGGATGTAAGAGCCACAACAATGTTATCCGCACCGAAACGATCGGAAACTTCTTTTGTCATTTCTATGTTGCTTTCCTTGGCATAATTGAGAACTGCCTTTGCACAACCGGCATAAAGGATTTTTTTTACATCTTCAAACCTGTTAATGTTACCTGCAGCAAGAACCGGAATCTCAATCTCGGTACATATTTCTTTAATAATACCGATTGTTTCCTCATGCTCCGCGTCGTTCTTGGACAAATCAAATATAAGAAGTCTGTCTACGTTGCTTTCCGAATAAGACTTGGCAAGGGCAACGGGATCTTCGCTGATTATTTCTTTGTTACCGATTGATTTAACGGCATTTCCGCCGGATATAAACAATGTCGCAATAAATGATTTGTACTTTTTCTTCATTTAGTCTGTCCTCCGATTATAATGTTCCTTTTGTGGAAAGGACATCATTAATTCTTTCATCATATTTCGTAGCATCATCAAGCGCTTTACCGAAAGCTTTAAAGGCTGCTTCTATAACGTGATGAGCATTGCCGCCTGCCATTTTTACAAGATGTATGTTCATACCGGCGCTGTAGCTTAAGGCATAGAAGAATTCGTGAACAAGACATGTGTCAAAATCGCCGCAACTGTTTTCATTTAAATCCATATCGAGATTCAGATAAGGTCTTCCGCTTAAATCGATTGCACATAATACAAGACTCTCATCCATCGGTATATAATAATTGCCGAATCTTTTTATTCCTTTTTTATCACCGAGAGCATTTTTTATTGCTTCACCCAGAGCAATTCCGCAATCTTCAACGGTATGATGACCGTCAACGCCAAGATCGCCGTCGCAGGACAACTCAAGATCAAAAAATCCATGTTTGGCAAAACCTGCAAGCATATGATCGAAAAATCCTATTCCGGTATTTAATTTTGATTCACCTTTACCGTCAAGATTGATTTTAACATTTATTTTTGTTTCTTTGGTATTTCTTGTTATCGATGCTTCTCTCATCTGATCCACCCTTTCTTATTTTGAAAATCGTACGGCAATTGAATTGGCATGAGCTGTAAGCCCTTCCTTTTTTGCAAATAATTCAATATCGTTATGTGCCTTTTCCAAAGCATCTTTTGAATAATAAATGATACTTGTCTTTTTAAGAAAATCATCTACATTTACGGGACTGAAGAATTTAGCGGTTCCGTTTGTGGGTAAAATATGATCAGGACCCGCAAAATAATCCCCGAGAGGCTCGGATGAATATTCACCCAGGAATATAGCACCTGCGTTCTTTATTTTTGTCATTGCTTCAAAGGGATTCTTCATAAGTATCTCAAGGTGTTCGGAAGCTATTTCGTTAGCTGCTTCGAACATACTGTCTTCATCTTCCGCTACAAATATATATCCGAAATTATCCAAAGATTTTATGATGATTTCTTTTCTTTCAAGCAACTCTGTGAATCTGTCTGTTTCGGAAGATACTTTTTGTGCAAGTTCCATTGAGGTTGTTATAAGAATTGCGCTTGCATTTTCATCATGTTCAGCCTGGGATAAAAGATCTGCGGCAACATATGTGGGATTGGCAGATTCATCGGCAAGAACAAGAATCTCGCTCGGACCTGCGATTGAATCGATTGCAACCTGGCCATATACGCTTTTTTTGGCAAGAGCAACAAAGATATTACCGGGACCGCATATTTTATCTGCCTTGGGAATAGTCTCCGTCCCGTAAGCAAGTGCCGCAATTGCCTGAGCGCCTCCTACTTTGTATATTTCCGTTACACCGGCTGTCCTGGCTGCTGCAAGAGTTACCGACGGAACTTTACCGCTCGAATCGCAGGGCGTAACCATGACTATATTGGGAACACCGGCAACTTTTGCGGGAATAACATTCATAAGAAGGGATGAAGGATAGGCTGCCTTGCCGCCGGGAACATATACTCCCACGGTTTCAATCGGTGTAAATTTCTGACCTAATATTGTTCCGTCATCCTTGGGATCAAACCACGAAAGTCTGAGCTGTTTTTCGTGAAAACTTCTGATATTCTCGGCGCTTTTTTTGAGAACTTCAAGAAATTCCGGTTCAACTTCTGTCAGCGCTTTTTCAATTTCCTCTTCGGTTACTTTTATGTTTGATGCATTGGCATCAAATTTATCGAATTTAAGTGTGTAGGAAAATAATGCTTTATCCTTATTTACTTTAATGTCTTCAACAATATTTTTTACGATTTTTTCCTGCTCGTCAAAGTTATTGGTGCTTCTTTTGAGAAGGGTTTCTTTAAGAGCCGTCTTACTTTCCTTTGATAATTTTTCTATTCTCATACATTTTCTCCATATTATACAAAACAGTTATACAAATTAATTACAGTACTTCCTGAAGTCTGTTAATAATAGTTTTTATTCTTTCGGACTGCATCTTCATGCTTACCTGATTTACAATCATTCTTGCCGACAAAGAACATACTTCTTCAAGTACCATTAAACCGTTTTCTTTAAGTGTAGAGCCTGTTTCAACAATATCTACAATAACGTCGGAAAGACCTACAATAGGACCGAGCTCGACGGAACCGTTAAGCTTTATTATATCAACCGTCTGATATTTCTGATTGTTGAAATAATCTTTTGCAATCCTCGGATATTTACTGGCAACTCTGATCATCTCATGATGTTCGAGCTTGTCTTTGGCACTTTCGGGTCCGCACACACACATTCTGCATTTGCCGAATCCAAGATCAAGAACCTCATAAGCCCGGCGGCCTTCTTCCATAATTGTATCTTTGCCTACAACTCCTATATCTGCGACTCCGTATTCAACATATGTAGGAACATCGGGGCCTTTTGAAAGAAAGAATTTTAATTTGAGTTCTTCATTAACAAAAATTAATTTTCTCGTATCCTTATCAAGCATTTCATCGCAGGATATTCCGATTTTATTTAATAATTCCAATGTTTTATTAGCAAGTCTGCCCTTTGTAAGAGCAAATGTTAAATATTTTTCATTCTCCATTTTAAAACTCCGGTTTTAGTTTATTAATCTAAAATATATTCGATATTTGTTATTTTATTTTTCTCTTTATAAATTTCGTATTCGTCTTTCGTTTTGTCCGGACTCTTAAGGGCCAGAGTAACGTTCTTTCCTTCCGAGCGAAGTTCTTTTGCTCTTTTGTATGCTTGCTCGCGTTTGTCGAGATTGTAGCATATCCAGATGTTTTCTCTTTTAAATTCGGGAAGCGCTCCCTGAGCAGATAACGCACTCATAATATCATCTACAAGAAATACAAATCCGACGGCTGCCGATTTCTTTCCAAATTTATCAAGAAGTTTATCATATCGTCCGCCTTTGACAATTGCATCTCCGGTTCCGTATGTATAAGCTTTGAAGATAATACCGGTATAATAATTGAATTTGCTTATAAGACCCAGATCCAATGATACATATTTGTCATAACCGTTAAGTTTGATAACATCATAAACCTTTGCAAGACCTTCAAGTGCTTCCAGACTTCTGTCAGATAGTTTTAGGTTCTTGATTTTATCAAGGTCTTCGAAATTAGTGATATCCGTAATTTCAAGCAGATATTTTTTGAGATTCTCATCGGCATTTATACTGGTCAAATACTCTATTGCGCCGAAATAATTTTTGATTGAAATATATTCGGATAAAGTAATTATCTGATCTTCGTCAAGACCTGCCATTTCACACATGCCTTTGAAAAACATTGCATTTCCGAGGCAGACTTGGAAATCTTTAAAACCTACATTGAGAAGGCTCTCTATTATAAGGCATACCATCTCGCCGTCACATTCGGAGGAGGCTCTTTCGTCAATAAGTTCTGCACCCATCTGAGTGATTTCTTTAAGTTTACCCTGTAAATCCGATGTATTAATAAATGCGCTTCCTTCGTAGCAAAGTCTTATGGGCATTGAGTCTTCCAGGAAATATTTAGCTGCGCATCTTGCAATTGAAGGAGTAAAGTCGGGCCTTAAAACCAGCATATTACCGTTATTATCAAAAAATCGATACATTTCGTTATCGGGTGTTGTTCCGACCTCGTGATAAATATCGGAATATTCAAAAGAAGGTGTTTCTATATCTCTGTATCCGTAAAGGTGAAGAGTATCATGAAGTTTATTTTTAATAATTATCTTTCTGGATAATTCCGAACCGTAGATGTCTCTTACACCTTCGGGGGTATGTATTAATTTATTTTTCACAGCTGCCTCCGTATTTTAATAGTATCAGGAATACACTTTAGCGAATTAAAGTGCTAATTCGTTAGCAAGTGATAGTATACATAATAGATTTTATATTGTCAAATTATTAAATATTTTAGGCGGTTCAATCTCAAAAATACATTTTTGCATTTCAAGCTGTTTTGCAATTTCCCTATCAAATGTCAGTCTATATGCACATAAGAGCTGGTTCCGAATATTATCTTTTGGATGTCCGCCGTATTTGACATCGCCGACCAGGGGATGCCCTATGGAAGCTAAATGAGCTCGTATCTGATGAGTTTTGCCGGTAATCAGTTCGATATTTAATAAACTGTTAACACCGTTATTGCGGTCGGGATGAATAATTGTTTTGATATTACTCTCTCCGTTGTGTGTAATAATTACTTTATTGGTATTTTCGTTTTTGATAAGCGTACCGCTCAGCGTAATGTCTTTATCGATTATACCTTCGCAGACTGCTTTGTATTCTTTTTTTATGTGATGTTCTTTAATGGCTTTTGAAATAAATCGATTTCCGAAATAAGTCTTTGAAAATAACAGGAGTCCGCATGTATTTCTGTCAAGCCTGTTACAAACGGAAGGTTTATAAAGATTAAAATCCGGATTTTCTCCTTTTGATTTGAGATAACCGATTAAATACTCATTTATTGATAACGAAGAAGGTGTATCCTTCTGACTGAGAACTCCGACGGGCTTATATACAATTATTAAATGGGAATTTTCATATATAATCTTTATGTTTTTCAGTGTGTTAAATGCGATATCATATTCATCTCTGTCTTTTTTGTTGTCTTTAACTTTTTTCGGTTCGCCTGCCGAAGGTATTCCCGAACCTTTAAATTTGTTGAAGGTTTCATCGGAAAAAAATGTATTAATTATATCTCCGGACTTTAAAATCTCCGTTCCGTCGGATTTTTTACTGTTAAGAACTATATTTTTTTTACGAAGCATTTTATATATAAATGATGATTCGGCTTCTTTGAAATATCTTTTTAAAAATTTATCAAGACGTTGTCCTTCATCATTTGTTGTAATATTAATTGTTTGCATTCAGACAGAAAGATTCTCCATTAAATGTGATACCGCAAGATCGTTTTTTGACTGCTTCGGTTCATTGTTTACAACAGCTTTTAAACGATCCAAATACTTGGTTTCATCCTCAAATATTTTAATCGTACCTATTTTTAGATTGTTTTTGCCAAGCATGGTTCTTGCATTTTCTTCAAATTTATTATGTGCAAATTCTTTTATATTTGTGTAACCTATCAGACAATCGTTTGCGACAAACATTGAAATGATGGGATAATTCTTCTCATAAGAAGTAATGTATAAATCATATCTGATATGCAGCATTTCAGTATCATTAATATGATTTATATTATTAATCTTTTCATGAAGTTCTTCGCCGCATCGATATTTGGAAGCTTTTAAAAACATAATGTAATTAACAAGCGATCTGCATGCGGGAAGGAGCCCAAGAACAGCTGCTATTGTAAGAAGGTTCTTTTTGGATCCCGATAAAAGTATACCGAAAATAAGAATTCCTATTGAAACTGCAAACATAGAAATTGTTTTATATAATTCACTTTTAATGGCATAACTCAAATAACCGTAATCACATTTTTGAACTTTTTTTTGTTTCATAGCTGTCCTTTATTGTAAGAAATAATTGTAATAAATATTTAAAAGAAAGATAAAATTATCTTGTGAGGGATAACCTTACTTAAAATCTCAAATAATTTAATGGGAAAACCGTAAACGGATGTATCGATTTTTTTTCTGCTGTCCCAAAGAGCCTTTTGTACAACACGTCTGTCGGCGGCCATAAATATTTTTTTGTATTTTTTCATCTTGCTGTATTTTTCCGCCGTGTTAAAAAACGGAGTCTTAACACATCCGGGGCATACTGCCGTCACATAGATTTTGTTCTTTTTGAGTTCTTTTGAAAGAGCTCTTGAAAATGAAAGAACATAACTTTTGGTTGCTGCATATACAGCAAATTCGGGTTGCGGTAAAAATGCTGCGGCAGAAGCAAGATTAATTATTCTCGAATCGGGTATCATATAATCAACACACATATGAACAAGCTGAGTAAGAGCTCTGCAATTGACATCAATCATGTTAAGGTTGTCTGTCATGCTTATTGATGAGAAATCACCTATATAACCCAATCCGGCACAGTTAACCAGTAGTTTAATGTCGGGATTCTCTGTAATAATTGCATTCTTGAGCAGAAGCTGTTCATTCTCTTTTGAAATGTCTATCGCAAATACTTTTGTCTGTTTTTTGATATATCTGCTTGTTTTCATAAGTCTGCTCATATTACGACCTATGAGCCATACTTCATCAATATCCTGGAAATAGAACGGCGCATATATAGCAAACCATTTACCCATTCCGCTTGAAGCCCCCGTTACAATAGCAATATTCATAATTATTCCCTCCGTTATTAAAAAAGCGTTGCATTTAAAGCAACGCTTAGTAATTAAATATCTATGTCTATATCAAGACCGAGTCCGTTTGCATCTTCATTAGCGTTGGGTACGTTTACATTATTAAGCTCATTAAGATTTTCATCAACAGTGGCTCCTACTTTGTTAAGAGAATCGAGAAATTTAGTAGTGTTTCTTTCGGTTTCTTTAACGCAGCTGTAAATCATATCATGAAGATTAACAAGCATATCATTTAAATATCGCTGTGCGGAATCTCTGTAATCGCTTCCTTCTTTTACATAAGTATCATAAATCTGCTGGCCTTGAATCTGCGCTTCTTCAATTATTTGATTGGCACGTTTTGAAGCCATCTGATTAATCTCGTTCTCGCTGAGAAGTTCATATGTCTTATCGGTAGCATCTTTTACAAGCTTCTCGGCTCTTTCTCTTGCTTCGTTCTCAATGGCTTCGCTTCTGGCCATTACGCCTCTGCAATATTCTATTTCCTTGGGAATGGCCTCTCTCAATTCATCAATAATAGATTCAATGGTTTCTCTGTCGACAATAATCTTGCTGCTTGAAAAAGGAGCTGTCTTGCATCCGTCAATTAAATTCTCAAGATCCTCTATACTGTCTTCTATCTTACTTCTTGTCATTTATCTTTACTCCTTTCATACTTATCATAAACCATGCTGCATACAAAATCCGGTACACATTCCGATATATCGCCGCCGAATCTTGCAATCTCTTTAACGGTTGATGAGCTAAGATAAGCATATTCGAGACTTGTCGTTAAAAATACACTGTCTAATTTGTCTTTGGAAAATTTTCTGTTGGTCTGCGCAATCTGTAATTCGTATTCAAAATCCGTAATTGCCCGAAGACCTCTGACAGCAACATGAATGTCATTTTTCTCGGCATATTCTATCAGTAGTCCCGAAAAACTGTCCACAACAACATTGGGAATATTTTTCGTCGCTTCCTGCAATATTTTAACACGTTCATCAACAGAAAACAATGGACTTTTAGCGGTGTTGTTAAGTACGCATACATGAACAACATCAAACATTACAGAAGCTCTTTTGATTATATCCAGATGTCCGAGAGTCATCGGATCGAATGAACCGGGATAAACTGCTTTAACCATTTTAATTCTTCACTTTCTTTTTTAAAAAAATATGTTTATTGGATTTATATAATTTTGTTTTTGTAATTTCATAGCCGAGTTCTTCCGCAAAAGAATAATCTCTGTCAACAAGCTCTTCAATTATTATTAAGGTATTTTCGTCGATACAGGAAGCTTTTAAAGCATTTTCCAAAGTCTGTCTGTCCATATCAAGCGAGTACGGGGGATCGACAAAAAGAAAATCAACTTTTTCCCGAACCGAATAATTAAGAGCGGTCATGGCGTCCTGTTTTAATACCATTGCATTATCGCTCAGTTTTGTTTTTTTGAGGTTGGCTTCAATACATTTGATCGATTCGGCGGAATTGTCTATAAAATAAGCTTTTTTAGCGCCCCTTGACAGTGCTTCGATTCCTACCGCACCGCTGCCTGCAAATAAATCAAGAAAAACACAACCTTCAATATCAAATTGAATCACATTGAACAATGTCTCTTTAATCCTGTCTGTTGTAGGTCTTGTATTGTTGCCTTCCGGAGCTACAAGTGGAATGCTTCTTGCACTGCCTGCTATTACTCTCATTTAATTTCTCCCATAAATTATTTTTTGATTTTTGAGCCTTTACCATCGCGTTTGCTTAATTTGATTTTGGAAATATTAACACTGCCGTCTTCTTCATCCGTTATATATTCGTCATAGCCGTTAAGGTAATATACCTTATCAACTATGTCTTTGCCAAAAAGTTTCATACCTCTGACGCCAACGGCATTTTTCTTTTTATCCGGTATTTCCGTTATGTCAAATTTGAGATAATATCCGTCGCGCGTTTTCAGGCAAATGCTTCTTAAATCCGTAAGAATCTTTACACTTAAGACTTTATCTCCTTCTACAAGAGACGTTGCCGCAACGGTTTTTCTTGAAACATCGAATTCTCCTCCGCTGACAATCTTCATATTGGCAAATCTCGTAACAAATATAATTCTGTAGAGATTGAGTTCGGATTGTCCGGAAATGTTAATAACTTCTTCGGTTTTGCTGTCAAAATTACTTATATTATCGATAGGTATTCCTTTTTCTCTGAATCTTCCGAAAGGAATATCACTAACCTTGATTGTATGTAGATTACCTATATCTGTAAAGACACAAACTTTTCCTGTATTTTTACAGTTGACTATAAATTTGCTCTCAAGGTTGACCGCGTCTTTATTACGTTCATATGTTTGCATATCAATGGTTTTGCAATATCCGAAACGATCCATAAGAAATAAAACATCCATTTCTTCGATTTTCTTCTTTTCGAATACCGCTTCTTCGCCGTTTTCTATAAGCGTTCTTCGTTCTCTTGAGAATTCTTTTTTGATTTTTTCAAGATCGTTGATTATTACCTGAGCCATTGAATCTCTGCGCTCGAGAATATCCTCATATTTAAATATATTGGATCTTGTCTCGTCATATTCTTTTTTCAGAGCTTCAATCTCAAGTCCTATCAATCTGTACAGTTTTAATTCCAATATGGCATCTGCCTGTCTTTCGGTAAATCTTAACATAGCTGCCATAATAGCGGATTCTTTGTTTTTAAAGTTAATGCCGTCTGTGATACCTTCAACGAGGCAAGCTTTGGCCATATGGCGATCTTTTGAACCTCTTAATATTTCAATGATAAGATCGATTACATTGCAAGCTTTAATCAGGCCTTCCTGAATTTCTTTCTTCTCTCTTTCTTTATTAAGAAGTGAGGTATATTTTCTTGTTGCAATTTCAAATTGAAAATCAACATTGGCCTTTATTATTTCTTTAAGACCCATGGTCTCCGGCCTGTTATTATAAATTGCAAGCATATTAACACCGAAGGTATCTTCCAATCGGGTTTTTTTGTAAAGCATATTAATAAAATTCTTTACATCGGCGTCTTTTTTTAATTCTATTACAATACGAATTCCTTCTTTTGAAGATTGGTTCGAAATATCAACAATATCTGTTGTTGTCTTACTCTCCGCCAGTGCGGCAACATCCGATAAAAATTTGGAAATATTGGCGCCTATCATTGTGTAAGGTATCTCGGTAATGACTACATTGACTTTACCGCCTTTGGAATTTTCAACTTCAACTTTTCCTCTGATTTTGATTTTTCCCTGACCTGTTCTGTATATTTCGGGGAGTTCGTCTTTATTAATAACAATTCCTCCGGTTGGAAAATCCGGACCGGTGACATACTTCATAAGCTCATCTGATGTGATTGAGGAATCTTTTATATAAGCTTTGGTCGCATCAATAACTTCGCCGAGATTGTGAGGAGGAATGTTGGTTGCCATTCCGACCGCTATACCTTCCGTACCGTTTACAAGAAGATTGGGAAATCTTGCGGGAAGTACTGTCGGCTCTTTTTCCGTCTCGACAAAATTGGGCATAAAATCAACCACATCTTTATCAAGATCGCCAAGAAGAGCATCCTGAGTGATTTTCATAAGTCTCGCTTCCGTATATCGCATCGCGGCAGCTCCGTCGCCTTCGATATTACCGAAATTACCGTGACCGTCAACAAGTGCCAATCCTTTTTTGAAATCCTGGCTCATTACAACAAGAGATTCATAAATAGAACTGTCACCGTGAGGGTGATATTTACCCATTGTATCTCCGACTATTCTTGCACTTTTTCTGTAGGGCTTGTCATATTTAATGCCAAGCTCATACATGTCATAAAGTGTACGACGTTGAACAGGCTTGAGACCGTCGCGTACATCGGGAAGTGCTCTCGCTATTATAACGCTCATAGCATAATCAATATATGATTTCTGCATAACTTCCGAATATTCGGTTTTAAGAATTAATTGTTCATTCATCTGAAAATAAAAACCTTTCCGGTGGAATTTAAATATTAATAATCAAGCATTGCTTCGGTTGCATTTTGGTGAATAAAAGCTTTTCTCGGCGGCACATCCGTACCCATTAAAAGCTCTGTTGTATCACTTGCTATAATTGGATCCTCTATTGTTACAAGCTTGAGCATTCTGCGTTCCGGATCAAGGGTTGTCTCCCAAAGTTGTGATGCATCCATTTCTCCCAAACCTTTATATCTTTGAAGTGTAAAGGAAGATTTGTGTGTTTTTCTGTATTTGGCAAGCGCCGCATCGTCATAAAGGTATTCTTCTTTGGCACCCTTCGAATTCGGGATAACCTTATATAAAGGCGGCATTGCTATATATACATGACCTTCGGTTATCAGATCGGGCATAAATCTGTAAAATAATGTAAGGAGCAACGTACAAATGTGAGCACCGTCAACATCCGCATCGGCCATAATAATAATCTTGTCGTATCTGAGTTTTGTAATATCGAAATCGTTGCCATAGCCTTCGGAAAAACCGCAGCCAAATGCATTAATCATTGTTTTGATTTCGGCATTGGCGAGAACTTTGTCAATCGAAGCTTTTTCAACATTCAGAATCTTACCTCTTATGGGAAGAATTGCCTGATATTCTCTGTTACGGGCTGTCTTGGCGCTGCCTCCTGCCGAATCTCCTTCGACAATAAATATCTCGCATTTTGAAGGATCTTTAGAACCGCAATTGGCAAGTTTGCCGTTCGAATCAAAAGAATATTTTTGCTTTGAAAGCATATTGGTCTTTGTCTTCTCTTCGGCTTTTCTGATTTTTGCCGATTTCTCGGCGCAGCTAATAATATTTTTCAGTTCTTCGAGATTACGGTCGAAATAATGAACAAGCTCATCGCCGGTTATCTTGCTGACACATTTTGCAGCATCCTGATTATCGAGTTTGGTCTTTGTCTGTCCTTCGAATCTCGGATCCGGATGTTTGATGGAAATAACTGCCGTCATTCCGTTTCTTACATCGGCACCTGTAAAATTGGGATCCTTGTCCTTCAGATTACCGAGCGATCTTGCATATGTATTTATTACGGTTGTAAATTGTGTCTTGAAACCTGTTATATGAGTTCCGCCTTCGGCATTATAAATGTTATTGCAAAATCCCAGAACAACTTCATGAAATTCATTAACATATTGAAATGCAGCTTCGGTTTCAACGCCATCAACAACACCGGTATAATAAATGATTTCCGAAACAGTTTCTTTTCCTTTGTTAATGGCTTTTACAAAACCGCGGATTCCTTCGGGCTCGTTGAATTCCACATGTTCAATTTCATCACCTCTTCGGTCTTCGAAAATAATTGTCAGCTTGGGATTAAGATATGCAGTCTCATGAAGACGGCTTTTAACATCTTCGGCTTTAAAATAAGTTTTTTCGAAAATAGTGTCATCCGGAACAAAATTTATTGTGGTACCCGTCTCTCTCGTTGCTTTTCCTTCTTCAAGAAGACCGTTTATCAGAGGAGTTACGGGAATTCCTCTTTCATATGAATCAAAATAGGTATGTCCGTTACGCTTGACGGTAACTTTGAGTGATTTTGATAGTGCATTAACTACGGATGAACCTACACCGTGAAGACCGCCGCTTGTTTTATATGCATTGTTATCAAATTTACCGCCTGCGTGAAGAGTGGTAAATACAAGTCTTTCAGCACTTATACCTTTTTCATGCATTTCAACCGGGATTCCTCGTCCGTCATCCGAAATTGTTGCAGAACCGTCTTTTTCGAGAAACACGGAAATCCTGGAACAAAATCCGGCGAGATGCTCATCCACCGAATTGTCTACTATTTCATATATAAGATGGTTGAGACCTTTTGTGGACACGCTGCCTATATACATTCCGGGCCTTACACGTACCGCTTCAAGACCTTCGAGAACCGTAATATTTTCAGCTCCATAATTCTGAACATCAGCCATAATACTCTATCTCCAATAATCAAATTTCATTTTTGCCCTAAATATTGTACCATTACAGTTGTAAATCCACAAGCCCATACAATATATGCATAAAAAGTTGTATATAAAAATAAGCTTCTTAGCATTAAAAACTAAGAAGCTTAAAAATTCCGGAATATGATATAAACGTATTGCTCCATTGCTGCGCAATTCCCACAATACTAAGGAACCTCAAACTCTCATAAAATATTGCTTCGCAACATTTTATGCTTTTGACACTTATATCATAATATTCTTGAAGCTGCAACGGCAATCGCCCCCGGCCCGATATGGCATGATACAGACAATGATAAAGGTGCAATAATAATATTCTCTGCATCGGGGAATTGCTCTTTAAGCTCTTCTCTGAACAATTCGGCGGCCTGGCTGTTATTGGTATGAGCGACACTAATTTCGTAGCGGAATTCTCCGTTGTTTGTAATCCTGCCGTTAACATCTTCTTTTATTGCATTTATCATTGTTGCTTTTGCTGCCGATATTGTTCTTGCTTTTGCAAATTCATCAAGCTTTTCACCCTGAATCTGAAGAACCGGCTTTATCTTAAGAAGCGTACCGAGCATTGCGGCAGCGGGAGTAATCCTTCCGCCTTTTTTTAAGTAATATAAAGTATCAAGAGTTATGTATATTGAAGAATTGAATTTTTCTTCTTCCAAAAATTCTCTTATCTGTGACGCATTTTTACCCTGTTCAATCAATTTAAAGGCGTCTCTGACAGAATGAATCATCGTAACCGATATACGCTGATTATTAACAACTTCCACACGGCCGTCATAATCTTCACTGAGCATGTGTGCCGTCTGATAAGAACTTGAAAGGCCGCTGCTCATCGGTATATATACTATCTGATCAAAATCCTCAAGAATCTTATCCCACAAATCCAAAACATATTGCGGAGAAGGCTGAGAAGTATGAATATCAGCACCCTCATTTAATTTGGAATAAAATTCATCCTGTGTAAGATTGATATCTTCAAAATATTCTGTCTCATTTATATAGAACGGCATCGGAATAACAAATATACCCATTTCCTTAGCCATGCTTTGTGTAATCCCACTGTTAGAATCGGTAACTATTGCAATTTTAGACATTTTATCTCCATTTACGCATAACTGCGGTTAATATTAAGCAAAACAAACCTCTTTTTATTCTAAAGACATAGAAAACCATTGTCAACAAAATAGAAAAATGCTATGTCATCTGTTTTTTTAAACAAGGTATTAAGGAAAGAATTACCATTACCAATAATCTCATTCGCATCCTTTAAAACATCCGCATCCGTAAATATATCTGCCATTTTAAACATGGCTTCGCCGCTTTGTCTTAATCCAAAGAAATCTCCGGGGCCGCGCTGTTTAAGATCTTCCGAAGCAATCTCGAAACCATCATTGGATTTTTGAAGTACGGTCAGTCGTTCCATTGTTTTGTCGGATTTGTTCTCGGTTACGAAAATTGCATATGATTGCTCACTGCCTCTTCCTACTCTGCCTCGAAGCTGGTGAAGCTGGGACAGGCCGAATCTTTCGGCATTCTCAATCATAATAACGGTTGCATTAGGTACATTTACACCTACTTCAACTACTGTAGTTGAAATCAATACATCCGTTTTGTGGTTTTTAAAATTTTCCATAACATTATTTTTTTGATCGGGCTTCATTTTTCCGTGTAAAACGTCAAGTTGTATATCCTCCGGAAAAATTTTAATTAAATCGTTATAATAATCGGTTACATTTTTTTGATTATCTGTTACGCCTTCCTCAATCATTGGACATATAATATAAGCCTGTCGCCCTTCTCTTACCTTATCAATAATAAACTGATAATTTTTTTCTCTGTACTCAGGACCGACAACGGCGTTTTTAATCGGCAATCGTTCCGCAGGTTTATCTTTTATTACGGATATGTCCAGGTCTCCGTACAAAATGAGTCCGAGAGTCCTCGGAATAGGTGTGGCACTCATTACAAGAAAATGGCTGTTTTCGCCTTTTGACAATAAAGACATTCTTTGTTTTACCCCGAATCGATGTTGCTCATCGCATATGGTTATTCCCAATTTGTCGAATTCCACATCTTCGGTAAACAATGCATGAGTACCTATAAGTATATTAATTTCATGATTTTTTAATTTGTTTAAAATTTCTCTTTTTTCTTTTGCTTTTGTGTTGCCGGTTAACAAAGCGGGTTTGAAATCAAGATTTAAAGCTTCGGTCAACTTTAAGATATCTTCACAATGCTGCTTGGCAAGAACGACGGTAGGGGCCATTACAGCCGCCTGAAAACCGGATAAAACGGCTGCGTAAGAAGCAATAAAAGCAACGATTGTTTTACCGGATCCGACATCACCCTGAAGAAGCCTGTTCATAGCATATCCGCTTTTTATATCACTGAAAATTTCTTTTACGGCTTCGGATTGTCCTTTTGTGAGTGAATAAGGCAAAGATGAAATAAATTGTTTTAATTTATATGATTTTTCGTCATTTAAATCAATTATACATTCGGTTCGGTCTTTTATTTTTTCACCTTCCAGAAGTCTCATTCTGTATAAAAACAAAAGAAATTCGTCAAGCGCAAGTCTCCTTCTTCCTTTATAAACTTCTTCCATGTCGGAAGGAAAATGCATATATTTTAAAGCTGTGTTGATATCAACGTAGTCATATTGTTCAAGTATATTCGAAGGAATGTAATCCTTTATGCACAAATTTGTTTTAAACAGTTCTTTGACCGCAGAAGCGACTTTGGTATTCGTTAAGCCTTTTACAAGCGGATATATGGGAACGGGACGATTAATCAGCGGTTCATATTCTTCATAATTAAATATTTTTGGATTTGTAAGAAAACCTGTCCCTGAACTTTTGGATATATGACCGCAAAATATTTTTTTCATACCCTGTGAAATCTGATTTTTTAAATAGGGCATTCCGAAATAATAAACTTTAATAATTGATTCGCCGTCGGAAATATTAAATGAAAGAAAAGTCTTTGTCTTATTTTTCAGAACTACCGGATTGGAAGTAACCGTTGCAGACACAGCTCCGAGTTCGCCGACAGCAAAATCTTTGATTTTACCTGCCGAAGGATATTCAATATATTGTCTCGGAAAATAATTCAATAAGTCCCGAACACAAAAAACAGACGCTTTTGAAAACAAAAGCGCCGTTTTATCTCCTATTCCTTTGATTGAAGTAATATCATCTTTAAGAAACATTTTTTATTCTACTGAAATTATATAATAATATACCGGCTGGTTACCTTTTTGAAGATCTATATCGCATTTGGGGAATTTTTCACCGAGTGCTTTTTGAATCTTATCGGTATCCTCTTCTTTGGCTTCGGAACCTGTATAGATTGAAATTATCTCAGCAGATGAATCTGCCATTTTCTCAATCATTTCAACAGTTATATTTACTATATCATCACCGTTTGAAAGAATTCCTTCATCACCGATACCCATATAGTCGCCCTGGTGAATCTCGTGTCCGTCAATGGTGGTATCGCGAACGGCATAAGTAACCTGTCCCGTTTTTACCGATTTTATGGATTCCAACATTGTCTTTTCATTTTCTTCGTCAGATACCTCCGCAACATAAGCGATAACTGCGGATATGCCCTGAGGAACGGTCTTTGTGGGGATAACGATGATTTTCTTATCTTCTGTCATATCCCTTGCCTGATTGGCAGCCATAACAATATTTTTATTATTGGGTAATATAAAAATTGTATCGGCATTAATTTTATCAATGGCATTAAGCATATCCTCGGTTGACGGGTTCATCGTCTGTCCGCCTTCTATCAGATAATCCACACCGAGATTTTTAAATATTTCACCAAAACCGTCGCCGCAGCTTACGGAAATAAATCCTACGGGCTTTCTCGGTTCGTCTTTAACGGGCTTTTCAGCCTTGGATGCATCGGATGAGGATTTACGAATGTCATGTAAATTAATAACCTTAACATCTTCAAGAGCACCTATTTTCAGTGCTTTTTGAAGTACAAGACCGGGATCGTTAGTCATAACGGAAACGGAAATATCATCTTCGTTAACATTTACCTCAGCGTCTTCTCCTATATGATTAAGATATTCAAGAAGTTCATTGGCGGATTTAGCATTAAATGATTGTCCCGTAGCGTAAATCTTAACCTTTGTATCATAAAGATATACAACTTTTTTGGGAGTGCCTTCATCGGAAGGAATCATTCTTGTCTCGGATGCAACTTTGGCCATATCCTCATCAATTGTGAATTCAATTGCTTTTCCCATAAGTGCATTATACGCACCCTGCATAAATTCCATAAGACCCTGTCCGCCGGAATCAACCACACCCGCTTCTTTTAATACAGGAAGCATATCGGGAGTCTTATCGAGTACTTCAAAACCATATGCAATTACCTGTTCAAGGAACACCTGAATATCTTCCGTTCCGTCTTCGAATAATGAAGAAGCCTTCTCTGCCATTCCCTTTGCAACGGTAAGAATTGTTCCTTCTTTCGGTTTCATAACTGCTTTATACGCTGTTTCAACGGCTTTATCAAAACCTGCCGAAATAAGTGCAACATCAATATTATCGTAATCTTTGACAATCTTGGTAAAACCACGAAGAAGCTGACTTAAAATTACACCCGAATTACCTCTTGCGCCTCTTAATGAGCCGGATGACATAGTCTTACACAAAGTTACCATATCGGGGTTTTCGAGTTTGCTGACATCATTGGCTGCCGACATAATCGTCAGAGTCATATTTGTTCCTGTATCACCGTCCGGAACAGGGAATACGTTTAATTCGTTAATATAATCTTTCTTATTTTCAAGATTCTTGGCTCCTGAAAGAAACATCTTTGACAAAAGAGCGGCATCTAATACATTAACAGCCACAATATAGTCCTCCTTAATCAATAACTCTGACGCCTTCGACAAATACATTTATTGTATCTACTTCGAGGCCGGTATAATTTTCTATTTTATATTTAACATCGCTGATCAGATTCTCTGTAACAGCAATAATATTTACTCCGTAAGCTATAATAATATGAAAATCAATGCTTAATTTATTACCGTTAGGTCTGACAACAATACCGCGATTAACGGAATCCTTCTTCAAAAGTCTTACAAGGCCTTCTTTTACATTAACCGATGCAAGACCGACTATACCGAAACATTCGGTTGCAACCGTACCGGCATATTGTGCAATTACTTCATTGTCAACTTGTATACTGCCAAGATGTGTATCCATTGTACTTTTCATTGCGTACCTCCATTTTTTAAGAATAAATATAAAATATGTATTATATTCCCTTAATTACATATTAATATAGTATAACTGATTTTAGATAAAAAGAAAACAACAGATATTTTTAAAATTAGTCTTGCATTTACATAATTATTCTGTTATAGTATTTTTTGTTGTGGGCATAGGAGTAGCTATGGCTCAAGTCTTAATTTAAGGAGGTGTTTGTCATGGCAATGTGTGATGTTTGTGGAAAAGGTGCTCATTTTGGAAATGCTGTCAGCCATTCTCATAGAAGATCAAATAGAATTTGGAATTCCAATATTAAGAGTGTTAAGTGTACAGTAAACGGTACTCCCAAGAGACTTCATGTTTGTACTACATGTCTTAAGAGTGGCAAAGTAGAAAGAGCATAATTTAAAGAGTAAAATATTTTTATTAGATTATTATAAAAAAAAGAACCATATTCGGTTCTTTTTTTTATATCAGAGATAATTAAAGGACTTTGCCAAACGGCTCCATTTGTTCTTTGAGTTCATTATATTCTTCGTTTATCTTAAAAATTATCTCACTGTCACCGCTGATATTATCGGGATGATAAATCTTCATAAGATCTTTATATCTTTTCTTAAGAGAAACCATATTATTAACGCCTCTGAAAAATAGACCTTTTGCATATACTTCTTTTTTGGTATTTTCTTTAAGACGTTTAATGGCTGCTCGCTCTCGTTCTATTCTTTCATTCTCACGTTTTATATAATTTTTATCGGCGGTAAGATTATCAAATCCTTTTTCAATAACTTTCTGCTTGCGTTCAATAAGTTTTTCTTCTTCCTTAAGTCTTCTTCTTTCATATTCAACTTGCGAACGAAGTTCATTAAGTTCGGAACTTAATTGATTTTTTTCCCTAATAAGTTTTTTTCTTTCGGAATTTAACAACTTACGCTGATGGCTCAATTCTTCCGCATCTTCTTCGAGCTGAGCTCTTTCTGCCTGCAACCTGACATTCTCTTTAAAAAGACTGTGTTTAAGTTCTTCCAATTCTTTTTTGGAATTAACGTCTTCAAAAGCCACCGTCACATCCTCCCAATACTACCGGTTAACATCATCTTTATCCGGGAATGCATTATTTACAGCATCATCCGAATCCATAACATTATCTTTTTTCTGTTTAATCTTGTCGATTACTTCCGGAACAAGATCGACAATCTTACTCAGTGTATCCTGATTTTTAACACTTACGAGTTTGGCATGACCGTTTTGAATAACAAGTACCGCGCTCGGAGACATTTTTGCATTGAATCCTCCCGCTCCGCCATTCTTCTTATCATTGGTCTTTGCACCGGCTGCCACACCCATTGAGACATCAACAAGAGGAACTATTGTAGCATCACCTACAACAAAAGGTTCACCGATAACGGTCTTTGACGATACAACATTATCTATATTTTTAAGAAGCGAATCCATAACATTCTGGTAAGTATTTTCTGACATCAATTATCCCTCTCTTTTTAATAACTTGATAAACTTTTTAACTTTTTTATTCATTATAATCCTTAATATATGAAATGCCAAATATCCAAGATTGAAAACACCTTTTATATTTACCGAAAATTTAAATTCATCTTCTTCGAATAATGGTGTGTAGTCTATATTCATCGGTATATACTGATTGAGCAATATATAAGTCTCATACATCTTTGCGCTTTTTTCGGGATCTTCGCTTCCGTATCTGATTTCGGCTTTGGCTTTATAAGGCTTTAAATGCTTAAGGATTACGATGATTTCCTTTTTTAAAAATTGAATTACATATTCGGTACCTTTAGTATTAAAAAGGTGACTGTAATATTCAATTTTTTCTACAATACTTTCTGCAAATACTTTGGGTTTTTCAAGGAAATTCCGGATTTTTTCCAAAACATTAATCAGGAAATCATAAAAATTCAATTTTTTCTTATGAAAAAATGCTTTAATTCCTTTTGTATGTTTCTTTTCTGATTTTTCTGTATCATCACTATCCGCATCAGCATCGTATACGGATTCTTTTACGGTTTCGTAATCTTTCGAACTGTCAGGGGCTTTTGTTTCATTAACTTCTTCCGACTCGTAGGGTTCCGATAAATTATTTATTGCTATTTCATCGCTCTTCCCGGGAGCATTGTTTTTATTTTTTTTAATAATCGGAATTCCCAAAAGTTTTAAATATACATTTATACCTTCTTCATACTTAATATTGAAAGAAATAAAATGAAAGAAAAAAGATACATTTATCAACGCTTCGGTTTTTTCTTCGTTATTTCCTTTAATTTTATAGAAATAAGGCCAAAACAGTATAATTAAGACAAGTCCGAGAACAATACCGATTATCCAAAGAAGTACGATGCCTATTATTTTCAAAACAGTCAAAAAAGTAGCCAACATAAATTCACTCTAATCAATATCCAATAAAGCAACCTTCATTTCACCGGTAACATACTTTGCCAAATCATTAACTGCTTCATCCTTGGTCTTAAATATAGCAGTAACAAGAATATCACACGTTTGAAGATATTTTTGCATAAAAAACAAACTGTGCATAATCTCGGGCTTACCGGTATTTTTGTTAATATATTCAACATAAAAACTTTTGGAGAAATCTCCGGCTTTTAATTTATTCAAAATATGTATTTTACTTTTCTCATTTTTATAAAGAGATGGAGAAACATATATATCTTCAATAAATCTCATCACAAATCTCCGTATTTATATTACAAACATTCATTTACGGCTATCGCGGAAGCCATAGCCTGTTCTTATAAAGTAACTGGAATTCCTCATAAGCCTTTTCGAGAATCTGTTTCTCGTTGGCGAATTTTAATAAATGATAAGCTTCGTGATATTTATAATATCCGGAATCCTGAAAAAATTCTTCTTTTTGAGGTTTGCTGTAATAACTGTCGGAACGCATCAGATACCAATGAACATCTTTATCCACCGTATCAGACTGTACATTAAACGTATATTCGCTTTTACCTACATATTTTACTATGTTGGCTATTACTCCGCTTTCTTCTTTTACTTCTCTTAATGCCGTTTCAGGATATTCTTCTCCCGCTTCAACGGTACCCTTTGGTAAAACCCAACCTTCATAACGGCCTCGATAATTTTTATACAAAAGTAATATTTTACCTCTGAAAATTACCACACCACCGCAGCTGACAGCTTCTATCATGCCCTCTTCCTCCGCAGTAAAACTGATTAAATGTTGTAATAATAACCTATTAATAACTAATTAATATCAAAATAGTCTTTTCCGTGCATGTCTACAATATCAAAATGCATTTGTGACATTGCGGGTTCTATATCAAAATTCATTGATTTTGCAATATGTTTTTTGGGTGTCGGAAGCGGATTCTTAATCGGCTCCGAACTTACAGGAGTCAGCTTTGCAATATCAGCCGGAGTTACGGGCTTAGGGATTATTGGTCCGGCCGGTTCAACGGGATTATTTTGAGGTTTTTCCGATTTCGATTCCGATTCATTCTTTATCAATTCGGGAGCCTTAACCTGGGGTATTTCCGTATATGTATTTTCAATGTTAGTTGAAGGAGTGTCGATATTCGGCTCTTTTATACCTGCACTGATCGGTTTTACTTCAGGTGTTGTCAACGGCGCTACCGGTGTCGTTATTACAGGTGTTACCAAAGGAGTAACTGCGGAATTTGTTTTATTTAAACCGGCATTTTCCGGACCTGCAGATACAATAGCTGTTTTATAATCCATTCTTCTTCCGAATTTACTGATGGGAACAGCCGGTTTAACAGGCTGTTGTTCAGGTTTGTTTTGAACCGCATCATTTATTGGATTATTCGCTGTAACATTATTTTCTTGTTCGATTTTTAATGTATCCTCAGTTTTTAATGATTCTTCACTTTTTAAAGGTTCCTGAGGTTTTAACGGCTCTTTTGTATTTACGGGGTCCGATACCGATTGATCATTATTAGGGATATCCGCTTTTAAGGTTACTTCATTTGACATATTTGAAATACTGATATTCCCTGATGAGGCAGCCGGTTTAATATTATTTAATGAATCACTTTCAAATAATTTTTCCGTTACGGGAGATATAGCATCACCAACTTTAGTCACGGCAGCAGATCCTGTTGTATTTTCAGAATCGTCAGCTGCATTATTTTCCGTTGAATTTATCGGCTGTAAATTATTTTCATTCGAAACTGAGACGGTATTATCTGCAGGTGTTTCCGGTTTTTTTTGTAAAAACTCAAGCGAAGCTTCAAGTTTTTTGCTGTCGACCTGTGGTTTCTTATCAATTTCCAGAGAAAATGAAGGAGTTTTGTCATGTTTTTTTAAACCGTTTTTCATAGTATCATCATCCTTACTAATTTTTATAGGTTGTATATTATATTTTGATATATCGTTTTTAAACAGAGAAGCAATTCCGCTACCGGCTATAATAACCGAAACCAAAAGCGGATAACAGTTATAGGAATTCATTGTTAATCCGCAGACTTTAACTGCACATATCCCTGCCAATACAAGAGAAATCTGAAGGAAATAATTTCTCTGTATTTTAAAACTTCTGAAAAATAAAACAAACATTAATACTATTATAACAATATATGAATAATCAGTAAAAACAGAATCGAAATAAATCCGTGAAAAATTTAAATCGGTTAAATCTTCAAAATAATTTATCAAAAGTTGCATAAATGATTTCGGCACAAACAGTCTTTCAAGCGTAATGCCTACTAAAAAACCGATAATATAACCGATTATGATTAAAAAGGATTCACCTCGTCCCGAATTTATTGCTTTTGTAAAATCCTGTTTAATATTAAACGCAGTATAAATCAGGAAAAAAATCAATATCCATCCGGATTGATCGAAAAATGTAAATAATCCGGCACAAATGCCAATAAACAAAAATTGAAATATACCGGATTTTTTTTCCAAACGGCCTTTGTATTTTATTGAAAATATTTTAACAACAATATAAAGAAATATTATAAAAAATAAAGCAAGAAAACAATCATAGGAAGGATAAACAGACATCTTTATCGAGCACGGTAAAAACGAAAACAATAATAAAGACGAAAAAGCTGCGATTTTACCGTTTAATTTTTTAACTACAACATAAAGAAGCAATGAAGTAATTAATATGACAAAAGTCTGAAGGTATAAAAGCATTAAGGAATTCGTTCCGAATATGCCGAACAACACCCGGGCAATAGATGCATAAAATAATACAAGCGGTGAATTAACGCTTCCCACAAAGAGATTGCCTTTTATAATCTGATTGAAAAGATGCGAGATTTCTGCATAATTGACATTCGAAAATGTTATGCAGATAAATCTCGCCATTAATGAACTGATTAATATGAAAAAAACCGTAATACCTTCCATAAAGCCCGACGGACCTTCTTTATCGGTATTAACTTTGGATAAAGGTATCGAAAATAATGAAAACAAACCACCAGCAACTATTAAAGCGGCGCAGAAAACCACATTCTGAATAAATCCGCCTTTAATATTTACACTCGCAATTATGCCCTCGGAAGCCAGAAAAGAAAATGATATAACCGAAAGACATAAAATAAATATATAAAAATAGGTGCTTCGTGATTTGGCGAAAATCATATCAATCCTCATTCATCCCAGTTGGTATAAACATTCTGAACATCATCATCTTCATCAAGAAGATCGAGAGTTCTTTGAAGTTGTTTTACACTTTCCTCATCGGTAAGTTCAACATAATTCTGAGGAATTCTTGTTATTTCCGAAGAAACAACAGATAATTTAAGTTCTTCTATTGCCTTTGCAACATCATAAAATACATCGGGATCGGTAATTATTTCGTATGAATCGTCTTCTTCTTTAAAATCCTCGGCTCCGGCGTCAAGTGCTTTTTCAAGCAGGGAATCACTATCCAAAGGACAATCTTCTTTATCAATAATAATTTGTCCTTTTGTATCGAACATATATGATACACATCCCTGAGCTCCTATGCTTCCGTTTCCTTTTGTAAATGCACTTCTGACGTTGGCAGCGGTACGATTCTTATTATCCGTAAGAGCTTCAACTATAATTGCAATTCCTTTGGGACCGTATCCTTCGTATACTACATGTTCGTAATTAACATTGCCGCCTTCACCGGCTGCCTTTTTAATACCTCTGTCAATTGTATCATTGGGCATGTTATTGGCTTTGGCCTTCTGAATAACAGTTGCAAGTTTGAAGTTATTGGCAGGATCGGGACCGCCTTCTTTAACAGCTACTGCAATTTCTCTACCGATAATTGTAAAGATTTTTCCCTTTGCAGCATCATTCTTTTCCTTTTTATGTTTAATGTTTGCAAATTTTGAATGTCCTGACATATTTCCTCCAAATATATAAATAAATTTTTTAACTCAACTTTAAAATTTTACCATAATCAACCTTATTCTTCAACAATCATTAAGGCCGAAGTCTGTTAATAATCAAATGCGTCTTTACAAAGGAGCTCGGTCTCTTCGATTAAATTAATCGGAATCGTACCGTAATCTCCGTGCTTATTATGTGCATTGACTGCCGCGTAACCGTGAATAAAAACGGCGAAAGATACAGATTTTATCGGACTGTCAAAATAGTTAATTACAGAAGAGACAATACCTGCCAATACATCTCCGCTTCCGGCAACAGCCGCAGCAACGCTTCTTACAGTGTTAATATAATTATAGTTGCCGTCGGTGCTTATTGTTACGGCATCTTTAGCCACAATAATAAGTCCGTATTTTTCGGATAATTGTTTTAGCAATTCAACATTCTGGTTAATTTTACCGCAATTGATTTTGTCGTTATAATCCTTTAATTCGGCACAACTGCCGAATAAACGAAACAATTCGGCAGGATGAGGCGTAATAACCGTTACATATCCGTTTTCTTTTCTGAATAATATTGCTTTCTCAAAATCCTCAAAACAATTGCTCATATTATTGAGACCGTCGGCATCGATTATAACCGGCTTGGGACAATTCATAAGCAGGAATAGTATTAAATCCCCGAAATATCTGCCAACAGTCAATCCGGGGCCTATTAATACGGAATCACACCATTGAATATCGGGAACTATAAATTCGGGATTGTCGTAATCGAAAGGTTTAAACATAGCTTCGCATAATTCATGCATAAGAAGATCCCGATTAGCGATGTCCGATATAACCTTAACCATGCCGGCACCGCTTTTGTATGCACTTCTTGCGCACAGAAGCATGGCTCCGGGCATATTAATGCTTCCTGCGATAATAAGATTTTTACCGAAGGTACCTTTATGACCTGTTTCTTTTCTTTTGGGAAGAAGGTTGATATCTTTCTTTTCATATGAATGGGTTTGAATCGAAAGATTATTTTCAAAACCGCACGGAATTCCTATCTCGGCTTTAATAATATCGCCCGAACATTCGAGTCCGTCATTAATAAACAGTCCGATTTTTTTATAACCGAAAGTAACGGTTTTATCGGCTCTTACGGCATTACCCATGATTACTCCCGAAGAACCGTTAAGTCCCGAAGGAATATCAATCGAAAAAACAGTTGAATTGTTATATTCGGATGAGTCATTAATCAAATTAACAGCATCATTGTATATGCCTTCAACATTTCTCGAAAGGCCTATTCCCAACAATCCGTCAATAATAAATTTATAATGCCTGATATCGATTTCCTTACAGGAATCAAATATTTTTATTGAAATATTTTGGCAAATATTATAATGAATACGAAATTCATCGGTTGCTTTATTTTTATCACCTATAACAAGAATATGTGTATTAAAGCCGAGTTTAAAAAATCTTCTTGCGACACACAAAGCATCGGCGCCATTATTACCGATTCCGGCCACAATTAAAATATTATCCGTTGCAGATACAGTCTTTAATATTTCGTTGCAAACCGCTTCCGCAGCCTGCTCCATGAGTACTAACGAAGGTATACCGACTGTATTTATGGAATGCTCTTCAAGAGCTTTCATTTGTTGCACATTAACAAGATATTCCATAATAAAGTTTAGTTTCCTCCGTTTTTAAGGATTTTATCTCCCGGATTATATTTCATGTCGAAAATATCAATAACCTCGGCACCGAAAATATCGTGCATATAATTATAAATTTCCTGATTTTTTAATTCTTTTTCCTGTTTTCTGACGACATTTTTCTTAAGTTCCACTCTTATATCGGCAAGCCACTGAGCAAGTTCTTCAATCTTGGCTGTATTTTCGCCGATTATGTCATAACACTGCCTCATAGTTGCCAGCATGAGTTGATAATTCAGTTCATTAATACGTTCCGGGAAAGTGGTGAGTTTTTCCTGATATTCATCAATCAGATTATTGTACTCTTCTATTTTCTCTTTGTTCTCGGTTTGAACTTGATCGGCATCTGCATTTTCCATAACACCCAAAATTTCATTCATTAATTGGGACTTCATTTTTCTGAAATTTTTAATGTCAGTATTGCATTTTCCCTGGGCCTTTAAAAGTTCTTTTATTTCCTCTTCCCACTGCGTCATTTCCGGTGTCTTTTCAAGACCTACCATAAGACGATACCATTTATTGTCCAGCGGTAATATCGGAATATTCTTTCCAAGGAGCGCTTTTTCAAAATCGTCATCGGATGCGGACATAAATTAACCTCTATAATAATTTTTCAAGTTCGTCTTTAATTGCCAAAATAAATTGTTCACTGTTCAATGTTGTTACATCTTTAAGGCTTGTAATAAGAGCAAGGTCTTTAGTCATCTTTCCGCCTTCAATTGTAGAAATGGTAGCCTTTTCAAGCTTATCCGCAAATGAGCAAAGATCGTTATTATTATCAAGTTCGCCTCTTTTTCTTAATGCACCGCTCCAGGCAAAAATTGTTGCAACAGAGTTGGTTGAAGTCTCTTCACCTTTAAGATGCTTATAATAATGTCTCTGAACGGTTCCGTGAGCTGCTTCATATTCGTAATTGCCGTCGGGAGATACAAGTACGGATGTCATCATAGCAAGTGAACCGAATGCACTTGATACCATATCACTCATTACATCGCCGTCATAGTTTTTGCAGGCCCATATAAATCCGCCTTTTGCTTTCATTACTCTTGCAACGGCATCATCAATAAGAGTATAGAAATATGTAATGTTATTTTCTTCAAATTTTTCTTTATATTCTCTATCGAATATTTCCTGGAAAATATCCTTGAAATTGTGATCGTATTTTTTTGAAATAGTGTCTTTTGTAGCAAACCAAAGATCCTGTTTGGTATCAAGTGCATAATTAAAGCAGCTTCTTGCAAAACTTGAAATGGATTTATCCGTATTGTGAATTCCCTGGAGGATTCCGGGGGCTTTAAAATCCTGAATCAATTCTTTTGTAACATTACCGTTCTCGTCTTCAAATACAAGATAGCCTTTTCCGGGACCGTTAACTTTGATTTCGGTATTTTTATAAACATCACCGTATGCATGTCTTGCAAGAGTTATCGGCTGTTCCCAATTCTTAACGCAAGGCTCGATTCCTTTAACTATAATAGGTGTACGGAAAACGGTTCCGTCAAGCATTGATCTGATTGTACCGTTAGGACTCTTGTACATTTCTTTTAATTTATATTCTTCCATACGAGCGGCATTGGGAGTAATGGTTGCACATTTAACGGCAACTCCGTATTTCTTTGCAGCATTTGCGGAATCGATTGTTACCTGATCATTTGTTTCATTTCTGTGTACAAGACCGAGATCGTAGTACTCGGTATTTAAATCAATATAAGGAATGAGAAGATTATCTTTAATCATCTTCCAAAGAATTCTGGTCATCTCATCTCCGTCCATCTCAACAATAGGGGTATTCATTTTAATCTTGTTCATATTAATAAATCCTTTCAAAATAATTTACATATGTTATTTATCAAAAACGCCTTCGGCAACGCAATAAACATTAGAAGGAAGATCCGGATTCTCTTCATCGCCTTTATATCCGACAAGAACACCAGCTCCGACTATCAGAAAATCATCGGCATTTTCATCATTCAGCCAATTATTATACCACGGAGTGTAATCAAATGCATATTTTTCAACTTTTGTAACCGTTGCCGGAATTGAAATCTCCGAAAGATTATCACAATGATAAAAAGCCGCATAACCGATTGTTGTTACACCATCGGGAATAACTATATCTGTCAGACTGCTTCTGGCGAAAGCAAATCTTCCGATTCCCATTACATCATCGGGAATGGTATAAGAATTAAGGGAAGAATCTCTGTAATGACAGAAATTATCGATAATCTTCATATTGACGGTATAGTCTTTTCCTTCGTTAACATCAAGGCCGTCAAGACTGAGAAAAGCCCGGTCGGAAACAATAACCGTATCGGATAACACGGTACCTTCGGGTATTACGCTGTCCGAGAATGAATAAGTGCCGTTGTTAACGGAATGATTAAGTTCAATAAAAGGATCTATATATGTATCCGCACTTACGGAATCCGAGGATACCGTTGAATTGGCAGGTTTCTCATTCTGTTCGATACTGATCTGAGAATAACCGCTTATAAGATATCCGTGCTCCAATGCGAATTTTTTGGCATAAGAATAATCATCACAAACAAATATTAAATCCTCACTCACATTATTAAACGCATTTTCGTTTATCTCGGATAAAGAAACCGGAGTTTCAATCTGAAGAAGGGCCGTACAATTGTCGAAAGCCCCCATTTTAATTTTATTTACGGGTGTATTAATTATAATTTTCTTTAATCCGGTTGCATTGGCAAATACATATTGATCGATAATCGGAAGAGAGCCCGAGCATTCGATTTCTTCAAGGTTATCGGCTCCCCAAAAAGAATATTTTGAAATTGAAGAAACCGTACCTGGCATTTTATATTTATTGGAATAATAGCCCGGAAGATATTGATACAAATGAGTTATATCTTTATCATAAATGCAACCTTCGGATACCAAAAAATTCGGGGATGATATTGAAACGTAATCCAGAGAGGTACATGAAGAAAACACACCGTCGCCGAGCTGTTCCAAACCATTTCCGACAGAAATATCGTTAAGAGAACGGCAACCGGAAAAGACAGAATCACCGATAACGGTCACATCATCTCCTATTACCACTTTCTTTAAATTAATGCATTCCGAAAATGCTCTTGAATCGATGGATTTAACACCGTCACCTATTGTAACGCTTTCAATCATGGGATTGGCAATAAATGCTTCGGGACCGATTGATTCAACTCCTGCAGGAATAATGATATCTTTGCTTTGTCCCGAATATGAAACCAAAACGCCGTCGGACACAACAAAACCATCGGAATCAGCTCTTGAAGAAATATATCCGCTGATCCCGAAGGCAATTATTATTACCCATACAGGTATTAAACTTATAAATATTAGTTTTTTCTTCATATATATCCCTATTTCACCATTTTAATAAAAACTAATAATTATTTTGATTTAACAATCTTCTTTTTATCTTTCCAAAGTAAAAGCACAATTCCGAACAATCCGAGTCCTGCCGATAAAAACCATTTGGGTTGGACCGCAACACCTGTCTTGGGTGTAAGATCGGCTACTCCGCTGGTCAAATTATTGGTATCAACATATACGGTATAAGGCGAGAAGTGAGTAGCAACAAATGTCATACACGGTACACCGTCGATGGTTGTGAATTTAACATATTTATCATCAATCTGACCGTTAATTACCGCAGCCGCTTTATTGTTACCTGCATAATATGCCAATTCATCGGGGATGGGAATAGTAATGGTAACTGCAAGATTATCATTATTTTCGATCAGATATGTACCGGTTTCATCATATAATGAAATATCAAAAGCAACAAATCTGATACCCGAAAGATCATCTCCGTATTTTGCTCTCAAAGCAGCTTCAACCTGAGCGGTTGCATTGGCCGAATCGGTAATCTTAACGACAAAATTATCCGTTGATCCGGCTACCTGCGCACTTGCTTTATTTTTATTGTTATTATCAATTGCTTCACTTGTAACAGTTACGGTTGTTCCGCCCGAGCCGTTATTGGTTCCGGAATTACCGTTATTATTACCGTTTAAGGAACCGTTACCGTTATTGCCGGAACCTGCATTATTTCCCGATGTCGAATTCTGGTTTTTATATGTTGCCGTAACTTTGACATCTGCAGCAGGCATAATAAATGTAGTTGAAATATTATAAGCATTCGAAAATCCCATATTGGTATTCGAAGTTGTCCATTTATCAAACTGCTTTCCGGTAGCTGCATATGCGGTAATAGTTACAACCGTACCGGGAGCATAAGAACCTCCGCCCGCACCGTTCTCTACAATTACATTGTATTTGGCGTTATTGGAAGATGCCGAGTTGTTGCTTGCACTGTTATTGTTATTACCGGAACCGTTATTATTGTTATTACCGTTATTTCCTCCGGAAGAGTTGTTGCCGGAACCGTTATTTCCATTACCGTTAGCATTATTCTGACTTACGGAAGGAGCAACAAATATAGCTAATGCCTGACGATTCTCATTAACATTTCTAATACCCTGACTGTTATCAAAATACCAGTAACTGAACGAATAACCGTTATGGCTTTCGAGCTTAGGTGTCGGATCCGTTTCCGGATAAGAACCGCTGTAACCTGCCGGAACGGTAACTCTTGCAAAAACGGTAAGATCATCATTTAAATATGTTATTACATAATCCGCGTCAATAAACTGAATATAAATCTTATCATAACCAATCGGATCGTAAGCGGAAGTTATTGTACATTCAGGATATGTTCGTATGGTTACAGTCTTATCGGGATCAAATGCTTCATCCGATATATTGGTGTCGCAAGGTATGGTGATATCAAGCGTAGTCGCGCCGTTATCAAAGGACTCTTTGCCGATGCTTCTTACGGTATCAGGAAGAATTACTTCGGTAAGTCTTGTACAACCGTCAAAAGCACGTTGCGGTATAGCACCTACGGTTGTATCGGACAAATCCGCTTTGGCAATATATTCGCAACCCGCAAAAGCTCCGCTGTGCATTGATGACACCTGAGAAAGTAACGGGTCATTCTGACTGTTAACCCATATTTCATCACTGGTGGCATTTTCACCTCTTGCAGGAAGACAAGTATTTATTTCATAAGTATTATCCGCATTTTTTTCATAAAGGATGTAGTTATCAAAAGTATATTTGGGATTGGCATTCGTACCGATTGTAATCAGGTTATCGCAACCATGGAATGCACTTTCGCCTATTTGTTCACAGTCATCTCCTATTATTACGGACTGAAGACGTTCACAAGAATCAAAACAATAATCAGGAATTGATTGTACACCGGGAAGTTCAACGGCAAGAATCCAGTCATTACCTTTTGTCTTCAAACCTGAGGCATCGTCGCCGTAATATCCGATTTCCGGAGTCTCATACATATAACCCGAGAAAAGTCCCGGTGTATATCCGCCGTCATTAGCATAATAATCCGAAGCAAGTTCGGTTGAACCCGACAATGAAAGAATCAGATTATCTTCCCCGTAAATGGTCATTCTGTCATAAGTTGTTCCAAGATCGTTAAGTGACTGCGGTACATATACCCAGTTCTTTTTGTTGGTATTGTTATTATCACTGTCAAGGAAAGAAGCGATATCAACGGATTCTATGGCTGAAGGAACGGAAATGAACATTGTGGCATTAAGCATTCTCATTTCTTCGTCATTAAGAGGATCTCCGTTGGCATATTTTGTCTTAATTTCGTAAGGTAAATCACAAAAATGAGGATAATCCAAAAGTAAAACCTGATTGCTCATTTCATCATAGATACAAGTAAAATTGGTAGGACTAAGGCTCTTGTAACATACTCTTACGGATGATGCATTAATCTTATTGGAACCCATTGCATAATCAAAAGGTAAGTATCCTTCAATGATGTCTCCGTGGAAATACAATGTATTTCCTCCGGTGTAAAATGCATCGGAACCGATGTTGGTCAATTTTGAATAATTGTCGGGCGAATCCCACCATACATCAGTAAGCTGAGGACATGCATAGAATGCTTCGGCATCTATATTCTCGATATTGGATCCGATTGTAACTTTTGTCAGATTAGCATTATTGGCAAATGTTCCTTCACCAATATTCTTTACAGAGTTACCAATAATAATCTCCGAAAGATTATCGCAATCATAAAAAACATTATCATCAATCTGTTCAAGCGAATCATCGGCAATGGTAAGAACGGAAATATAATCCTTAATGGGATCGAAACAACCCTCTGCCATCTCTTTGATCTTATATCCGGCCACATCCCCCGGAACAGTAAGAGGAGAAACTGACGGGTTGGCTACGGTAAAGGAGCAATTTAAAATACGAGCCGTACCGTCTGAATTAACCTCAAGTTCATACCTGTACGGAGCAATACCGACTTCATAATGATCTTTACCGTCGGCATAGTAAACATACGGAACATATGATGCAACCTGGGTTGAACATTCCCATGTACATCTTCTGGGACATGCATAATTGGAACCTTCAAATGTTGTTGTTGTCAGTTCGGGACCATACACGTAGAAGTCCGGGTTGGATACATCGGCAAAAAGCGAATCTTCGAATTTTACGAGCCTGTTATTGGTATCATAAAACCTTACCGATTCCAAATCGTTACAATTATCGAAAGTATTTAACGGAACCCAATCCACATCACTGTCACCGAATTCCTTGGGCATATAAACAGTAAGAAGATTATTTCTGTTGGCCAAAATATAATCTCCCATATCAAAATCCGAATGAGAAGTTCCTGTTGAGTCATAAACAACAGGCGTTGAAACTCCGTCCGAAGCACTTATATACTGTCCGAGTTTTTTGGGGAAGGTAAATGAAGTTAATGTTGCTCCGCTACCTGTACCTTCATCAAGAGCAAAGCATGCTTTTCCGAGTGACACCGTATAACTCTCGGGGAATATTACACTTTCCAAATAAGGGCAGTTAAAGAATGCATATTCACCAATGTTTACACCATGGTTGGTAGACATATCAACGTTTTTCAGAATTGAACAGTTAGCAAAACAACCGAACCCGATCTTATTAACACCATCAGGGATGCTGATATTTTCCAGCACTTTACAACCATAGAAAGCTTCCTTTCCAAGGGTTGTTGTGTGTTCTGTAATGGTAACTTCCGTTAAGTACTCGCAATCCTTAAATACTCTGTTACCGATGTACAGGACGCTGTTAAATTCTACAGTCTGAATAAACGAACCTCTGAAGGCATCATCTCCGATATAAGCAATAGACTGACCTACAATGATATCGGTAACTTTTAAAGTTGCCTCGAAAGCATTCTTTGAAATTGCCGAAATAGGAACGGTACCGATTGTATTAAAGCCGTTCTTATCAAGATTAACAGTCTGTGCGGCATCTGTATTTTTATAAACAATATAGATAACATCTTCGTTGGGAATTGTATATTCGGTACCACTGTTATCATAATATTTCATATTCTTGGCAAGATTACTTACCTCTTTAAGGGTAAATCCGGTAAGATTGGTACTTCCGCCCGTTCCTGTATGATGATCGCAATAATAAATCTTTTTATTTTCCTCAGTCATTTTGTTACCGTAACATGTTAAAGGAGAAACTGTTGTCAGGTCATCGGTACTGTTAGGCTGAGCACCGCCGTTGTCAATGGCATACTGAGCGGCAGCTGCGTCATATTCTGCTTTCCATGCTGCATAATCGGAAGGGAAATATGCTTTTACTTCGTCAAGATAAGTTGAAACGGTAGCATTGGATGCGGCATTATTACCAAGCGTACAATCTGTGTACGGGCTCTTAAGAACAAAGGTATAGTTGTTCAATGTACCTGTAACATAATTGTTAAAAGTGCTCTGACTTACAATATCATACCCTCTGTAAATCTGGCTTGTCAGATTAAGTTCATCAACGGCATAAGAGTCATTATAATCACAGACAATACCGGTTCCGGGATTGGGATTACCGTATGTTCCGTCATCGGTATAATACTGATATTTCCAAAGAAGTACATATTGTCCGTCCAATTCTCTTACATCATATGAATAATATCTGTTGGAAAAATAAGACGGATCAAGAAAACGCAAATCCGTTGAGGAATCATAATTCAAATCTCCGTTTCTCGAAAGAGCAGAGTCTGTAACGTAATTGATGGGATCTGAAGTTGCTGCCGCATATGTAACACCGGAATTATCCGACGGTATTGATGCAACAACAAGAGCAGATATAAGTAAAATACCTGCCAATACCCTTCTGATTATTTTCTTTCCTTTAAGTGAAAGTCTTCTTTTGGATTTAGTATTAGATTTAATATTAGCCATTGGACCCCTCCATAATATTCTTATCCGATTCGTTTGGCCACGACGACAAATCTTCCGTTGGTTTCATGATAATCACATGTCGATAATGTTAGCAGTTCATCACCATAGACGGCTCTGACTCCGGTATCATACAATGACATGCTTTCCATTTCGTCCATGTATGAATAGAATTCTTCTTCCGAATTAACATCTATAAACTGATAATATTTGAAGCATACTTCATCTTCGTTATACACTCTGGATCTGAATGCAAACATTACCTGATACAAGCCTGTTTCGTATATTGTATCAAATCGTATATAACAATGTTGTGCGCAATAATCCGGGTCTTCATATTTTTCAAGATTGCCAAACATATTACCACCGGATAAATGATGACCATAAATAATATAATTATCATTTCCTCTTATTGCATCACAGTTACAATCCAAAAATAAGGTTCCGGAAGAATCCTCATCAGAATCAAAATTATGATTCAGATAAAATTCATTATCGCCGCATTGCATAACAGGGTAATCAATATTAGTATCGTCAATTGACAGCCAACCTATTAGGTTTTGATTGGAATTATATAAAGTTATATATTCATCAAGTACAGGAGGCACAACTGTACCGTCTTCCAATACTATATTGGCGGATACAGTACCGGATTGTCCCGGATTAAGTGCATCGCTTCCTTTTAGTTCCGCAAGTTCATCATATCTTTGTTGTGATTGTGCGGCTTTATAATAATATATGGCAAAATAACCGATACACGTAATTGCCAATAATGTTGTTATTGCAATAATTACAGTTCTTTTAATATCTCTTCTTTTCATTTCACGGATGACCAATTCTCTCATTTCATCATCCATATCATCCAAAGAAGATTTCTTTTTGCTGCTTTGAGCATTTTGGCCGGAAGATTTTTTGTTATTCGATGTTGGATTATCTTGTTTATCTTTTAATATCTCATGAAGATTACAAATCTCATCATCAAAATCATTACCGACCTGAGTTTCAAATCTGATTCCGCCCGAAATTAAAGAAGTATAAAGTTCATGAACATCTTTATATGAATCCATGTCATACTTCACTTTAAGCATTTCTATTTTTCTTAAATCTCTGACAACCGCCGGGTCAGAATAATTTATTCTGTTCTCCATAGTATAATTTGAATACCATAAAAATATTATGTTAACTCGATAATATATTCACATACATTTTTATTTTACTATATATAGAATAATTTTCAAGGTTTTCATTAAATTACAACTAAATATACCGGCTTTATTTTTTTTCAATTAAGATTACATAAAAAAGCACTTCCCTCTTATATATCGGGAAGTGCTTACAAAAAATTTAATCTTCGCTGTATCCTTCATTAACTTTTTCTGCTCTTGATTTAACCTCGTTCTCCTGAATGTCGCTCGGAGCCTGCTCATATCTTGCGAACTCATAAGAATATTCACCTCGTCCGCCGGTCATTGCCCTTAAATCGGTACAATAACCGAACAGGCTTGACATAGGTATCTCGGCTTCTACAACCTGTTTACCGTTATTATTGGGATTCATACCGAGAACTCTTCCTCTTCTCTTGTTCAAATCACCCATTATATCACCGGTAAACTTATCGGGAACAATAACCTTAAGAGTCATAATCGGTTCAAGAAGAACCGGTTTGGCATCAAGGAAACCTTTTTTAAATGCTTGTAAAGCTGCAGTCTTAAATGCCATTTCCGATGAATCCACCGGATGATATGAACCGTCGTACAATATTCCTTTTACACCGACAACGGGATAAGCGGCAAGAGGTCCTTTTGTTACGCCTTCCGCAAGTCCTTTTTCAACAGCAGGGAAGAAATTCTTCGGCACGGCGCCTCCAACAACTTCTTCGGTAAAAACATACGGAGTCTCAAGATCTCCGGAAGGTTCAAATCTCATTTTTACATGACCGTATTGTCCGTGACCGCCGGATTGTTTTTTATACTTATATTCGACATCGCTTGTGCCTTTTATAGTTTCTTTATAAGCAACCTTCGGGGTTTTAAGTTCAATTTCCACCTTATACTCTTCGAGAAGTCTCGAAGCAATAATTTCGAGGTGCGGAATGCTTATACCGTATATCAAAGACTGCTTGTTCTCCGCATCATTAACCAGTTTTACAGTTAAATCTTCATGAGATATCTTCTGAAGAGATTGAGCAACTTTATCAACCTCGTTTTTATTAACAGGTTTATATCTCAAATACATATAAGGAGTACTGATTTCATATTTACCGAATTGAATCGGAACAGCTTTGGTCGAAAGCGTATTACCTGTTCTGGCTGCGGTAAATTTGGCAATCGCACCTATATCACCGGCATGAAGTTCTTTTACCTCCTGAGGTTTGTTACCTGTAAGAATATATAATTTATTAAGTTTTTCTTCGATATCTTTTTCTTTGTTGTAAATAAGATCGTCACTCTTAAGAACGCCACTCATAACCTTAATAAGAGAATACTTTCCTATAAAAGGATCAACAATTGTTTTCCAAATATATGCGGATTTCGGTTTTGAAAAATCATAATTGGCCTGAAAGATATCATTGCTTTTAAGATTGATTCCGGCAACTTCTTTATTAAGAGGGCTCGGAAACAATTTGATAATATCATCAATAAGAGCATATACGCCCTGACAAAATATCGGTGATCCCATCGATATAGGGAAAATCGTACTGCTGTTAACACATATTTTAAGAGCGGCTCTTATCTCATCTTCAGAGAATTTATCGCCATTAAAATATCTGTCCATCATGTCTTCACTTGTCTCGGCAACAGCTTCCATAAGGGTCTCTTTGTATTTATCGAGATACTCATTTAGATAATCAGGCATATCGCATGGAACAACATCTTTTCCCTGCCATTTCTGAGCTTTTTCACTTATTACATTAACATATCCGACAAATTTTTCGTTTTCACGAATAGGGAAATGAAGAGGGGCAATATTTTTACCGTACAATTCAGTTAACTGATCGACAACTTTTCTGAAAGAGGCATTGTCTACATCCATATCCGTAACAAAGAACATTCTCGGAAGTTTGTTCTTTTCACAGATATCCCACGCTTTTTCCGTACCGACTTCAACTCCGCTTTTGCCGGAAACAACAATAATAGCAGCATCTGCTGCAGATACAGCCTCTTCGGTTTCGCCTACGAAATCGAAAGAACCCGGAGTGTCAATAAGATTAATTTTATATCCTTCCCATTCCAACGGAATCAGACTGGATGAAATAGAAATTTTTCTTTTGATTTCTTCTTTACCGTAATCCGAAATGGTATTTCCGTCGTCAACTTTACCCATTCTCGAAGTTAAACCGGCGATATAACCGAGACTTTCCGCAAGAGAGGTCTTACCGGAACCGGAATGACCAAGAAGTACAACATTTCTAATCTTCTCTGTTGTATAAATATTCATCATGTAACCCTCCGTTTTCACAAATAAACAGATACGGATTTTTATATGTTCTCCAATCTGTTAATCCCCAAACAACTAGTTACATTTTAACAAACATATAAACCATATACAATAAAATTTTGTAAATAAAGTATAAAATGTATATCAATCAATATTTAATTTAAAATCCGAAAATCCTGCACTTCCACCATATTGAATCGTTGAATATACTGCAAGTCCGAATCGTGCTCCCGTAAAATGATCAAGCAGAAATTGCATTTTATGTGTTATTCCGATTTTTATCCATTTATCATATTTATCAAGATAATAAAATTCAGCTTCATCCTTCATGTCGGTAAAATCAGCTTCGATTTTAAAACTGACATTATTAATGTCGCCGGGAAGTTCCGATTCGTACCATTGAATTTCATCTCCATCCGAATCCCATGGCGAATCGATATTCTCCTTTCTTTGTTTACTAAGCATTACAATATATTTTTTGTTATTAAATACTTTAATTCCGATGAAAGCATATAAGCCTTGTAAAATACATAAGCCGGCATAATCTCCGTCACTTAGTCCACAACTATCGACAGTTACTTCTCCGCTGCAATAAGGATAATGCATTCTTTGGGTGAGCATATTACGAGCCATCGTAAGATTTTCAACGATTTTATCAGTTTTTACGGTTATTATTCCTTTTTGCGTATCATGTGAAATTAATGATAAATTCGGTTCATGATTAAATTGCCAGGCACTTTTTAATTCACCTTTAAAATCATCCGAGCAAAGTAATGATGTATATAAATATTTATTGTTGGAATTTTTTACAATGAACGATTCGGGTATTTTACCGTCATTGCCAAATACGGGCCAATCATTTTCAAATTTTACCGGAATCAGAATAGGCATTCTTCCTACCGCTCCGCTGTCCTGAAAAAGAACAGAATAGAATTCTCCGTCAGGAGTTTCGACGATGCCTCCCTGAGCCACACCCTGATTACAATAACCGCGATCGTCTTTCAAAACCTCGATACCGGTAAATTCATCGGTCAGTGAATTACCTCTGTAACACCATTCGCTTCGAAACCATTCACCGCTTCCGGCATGAATAAAGAAGAGATAATATATGCCGTTTATTTTATAAAAATGGGTGCCTTCATAACCGAGAAGTGAATCATCCCTGTCCTTAACGACAAGACGATGAAAACCGCCTTCTTTTAACCCCGTTAAATCTTCATTCAGTTCCGATATGAATATTTCACGATTACCATATGCTATATATACTTTGCCATCATCATCAAACAATAAAGAACAGTCATGATAAAATCCTTCAATATTCTGTTTATGCCAAGGGCCGTTAATATTTGATGAGGTATATAAATATGTTTTATGTGTATCGTTGGCAACAAAGGTTATGTAAAATTGATTGTTATGATAACGAAGGGATGCTGCCCACATTCCTTTCCCGTAAATATTTTTATCTCCTATAAGTCTTTGCCCATCGGTGGAATCAAGACATTCGTAAACATATGAAGCATGTTCCCAGTTAATCAGATTATATGAACGAAGGATTTCGCATCCCGGGAAAAAATGCATTGTTGTTATAACCATATAATAAACATCATCCACCCTGATTATATCGGGGTCCGGGCAGTCGGTCGGGATAATAGGATTTTTTACACTAATCTTATCTGGCATATTTTTATCTCCGAAATATTAAATAAAATAAAGAAAAAAGACACCACAAAAGTGGTGTCCTATAAAAAATCAATTAAAATGCAAGTTCCTGAAAAGTAGCGTAAATCTCAATACGCTTCTGATCCATCTCGGTCATACCGACAAAAATACCGCCGTAATTAATGCAATTATCTTTTGTAAACGATCTTACAACTTCAACAAAACAATGAATCGTTTCTTTGGTCCAAATTGTAAGATAGCATTCATAGACCGCACCGATACTCAAAGGCTTGTCACACATAAAACCAAGTCCGCTTTTGGACAAATCTTTAATTGTAATCTTATGTCTTTCGGAATCCGTCTCGGCTTTATCCAATCTCTTGATTACGAGTTCTCCGTTAAGTTCGAGTCTTTTGTCTTTTCTTTTTTCTTCCATAACAACCTCATATTATTGAATAAAAAAATTAACATCAATATTATAGCATATTATAAAATATAGATTCAATATTAAATAATAAGCATTGCATCTCCGAAAGAAAAAAATCTGTATTTTTCATTTACGGCCGTTTTGTAAGCATTGAGAATTTTTTCTCTGCCGGCCATCGCCGATACAAGCATTATCAAAGTACTCTCGGGAAGATGAAAATTGGTAATCAAACCATCCGGAATTTTAAATTCATAACCGGGATATATAAATATATCAGTATCACGGCTTCCGCAATTAACATGACCCACGCAATCCGCCATACTTTCAACCGTTCTTACAGACGTAGTTCCTACGCAGATTACTCTCCTGCCTTCTTCTTTTGCCTTATTGATTTTGTCGGATACGTCTTTATCAATCATACAAAACTCGGTATGCATATGATGATTGGTCAAATCATCTTCTTTGACCGGTCTGAAGGTACCAAGTCCGACATGAAGAGTGACAAACAGGATTTCTACTTTTTTATCCCTTAATTTATTTAGCAAATCTTCCGTAAAATGCAATCCTGCAGTAGGTGCCGCAGCAGAACCTTCAAATTTGGCATATACTGTTTGATAACGATTTTTATCTTCAAGTTTATTATGAATATAAGGCGGCAACGGCATTTCCCCGAGCTTATCAAGTATTTCTTCAAAAATGCCTTGGAATTCAAATTTTATAATTCGGTTGCCTTCCTCGACAACGTCGATAATCTCGCCTTTAAGAAGGCCGTCTCCGAAGGATAATCTGCATCCAACTTTTGCTTTCTTACCGGGTTTAACAAGACATTCCCACGAAGCCTCTTTATCCTTCAACCTTTTAAGAAGCAGCACCTCAACAACTGCACCGGTTTCTTCTTTAATTCCGTATAGTCTGGCAGGAATGACCTTTGTATTGTTAAGTACAAGTACATCACCTTCATTTAAATAATCACAAATATCATAAAAATGACGATGTTTAATCTCACCTGTCTTTTTATCAAGAACCATCAGTCTGGACGATGCTCTGTCTTTTAGGGGATCCTGTGCAATAAGTTCTTCCGGCAGATCATAATAATAATCCGATTTAAGAAGTTTCTCCATAGATACGCTTAAAGCTCCTTCCGATTAAATATTCTGAAGGAAAGCTGCATATCCGCATTTATTCTCATATAAATCAGCTTTTGAAATACACTCATGAGGCGCATGCATATTAAGAACCGGGACACCGCAGTCAATTACGTTCATTCCGTAAAGAGCCATAATATATGCTATGGTTCCGCCGCCGCCAAGGTCAACTCTTCCGAGTTCCGACAGCTGATAAGAAACGCCTGCATTATCCATTACATTTCTTAACTTACCGAGATATTCGGCATTGGCATCGTTAGATCCGGATTTGCCCCTTGAACCTGTAAATTTATCAAATGAAAATCCGTATCCGAGCTTTGATACATTTTTCTTGTCAAATGCAGAAGCATAAAGAGGATCAAATCCACTTGTCACATCACTTGAAAGCATATAGCTGTTCATGAGACATCTTCTGAAATCAAGTTCATTATATTTACCCATTCCTTCAAGAAGCTCTCTTGTAACATTCTCAAAGAACATTGACTGCATACCTGTTGCGCCTACCGAACCTATTTCTTCCTTGTCTACAAGAATGCAGCAAGTTGTCTTGTTACATTTCTTCGCTTCAAGCATTCCCATAAGAGATGAATAAGCACATACTCTGTCATCGTGACCGTATGCAAGAATCATCGACTTGTCAAAACCTGCATGGCGAGCTTTGCCGGCAGGTACAATTTCAAGCTCTGCCGAGTTAAAATCACTTTCATCGATTCCGTAATTATCGGCAAGCATTTTAAGAACATTATTCTTAACAAGTTCTTTTTTGTCATCGCCCTTAATATTCTTAAGAGGCATATTACCGACTATAATATCAAGATTCTCACCTTCCACAACCTTTGAAGCTTTTTTATCCATCTGCTCTGAAGCAAGATGAATAAGAAGGTCGGAAATGAAAAATACAGGGTCGTCCTCATCTTCTCCGATATTTATCTCAACAATAGTACCGTCTTTCTTGCATACTACACCGTGAATGGCAAGAGGTATTGTTACCCACTGATATTTTTTTATACCGCCATAATAATGTGTATCCATAAGAGCAAATGAACCATCCTCATAGAGCGGGTTCATCTTTGCGTCAAGTCTGGGAGAATCTATGTGAGCTCCGAGAATATTCATGCCTTCGTTTATAGGAGCCTTGCCGATCTGATACATTACAATGGCTTTATTCATATTGACAAAATAGACTTTATCTCCGGCTTTAAGGGAATTCTTTTTGATTTTACCGGGAACAAGTTCTCTGTAACCTTCTTTTTCAATTTTATCAATAATATAATCAACACATTCACGTTCGGTCTTGCAATTACTGAGGAAATCCATGTATCCGTCAGCATATGACATAACCTTTTTTAAAGTTTTGGCATCATATTTTTCCCAAGCAGATTTTTTATCCATTTTTTCTCCTTTTCCGAGCAAATGCTCTTATCACTATAATTATTATGATCTTAAATCCGTATCAAGATGGAATTTCAGATTTTTAAGTATTTTCTTAATATACTTATCAACCGCATCTTCTTCGAAACCTTCTTCGGGTGCGATAAATGTTATCTTAAATGCCATGCTCTTCTTATCTTCGGGAATCTGACTTCCTTCATAAACATCAAAGAGTGCAATATTTTTAACCGCTTTGCAAGAATCCGAAATAACTTTTTCAACCTGTCCGCAGGTTATCTCTTTATCCATAACAAGGGCTAGATCACGAACCTCATCGGGATATTTTGATAAAGGAACGAACTTGGGTGTAATGCTTGTATATTTATCGAGAAGCGAAAGATCGATTTCAAATATAAAGCATTCCGTTCTGAAATCATATTTTTCGGCCACCTCATATGATACCTTACCTATAAATCCGATTTCTTCATTGCCACATTTAATAACTGCAGTCTGATAAGGATGAAGGAATGAATATTCTGCCTTTTCATAATCAAAAGTAACGTTGTAAGTATCGGCAACCTTCTGTGTCAATCCTTTAAGAGAGAAGAAATCTTCATTCGAACCGAAAGCACATCCGCAAAGATGACGGTTTTCGGCGGGATAATCATTAAGCGGAAGGGATTTTGGAATAAAGGTATTTGCAATCTCAAATAATCTTCCTTCAAGATTACCTTTCTTATGATTTCTTCCGACTGCGGCAAGCATCGAAGGAACAAGGGTTGTTCTCATTACGGATAAATCTTCGTTTATCGGATTCATAATACGAATCGCATTTCTAAGTTCGGAATCCTCCGGAAGATTTATCATATCAAAATCATTGGATGAAAAGAACGAATAATGAATACATTCATAAGCTCCCGTTTCGCAAAGGGCTTTTTTAAGTTTAAGTTCTTTCTTCTGATCATTATTTAAACCACCCATTGTTACACTGCTATCAGGCAAAAATGTAGGAATAACATGATCGTATCCGTATAATCTGATTATTTCTTCAGCAACATCGGGATAGCTTTCCATATCCTCTCTGTAAGCGGGAATCATTAATTTTAATTCATCTTCGTTAACCAAAGGATCGAAATCAAGATTTTTCATAATATCGATTATTACATCGACAGGAACATCTATACCGAGAACATCATTTACACGTTTAATGCTTACGGTCATAGGTTTCTTTTCTATGCTGTTACCTGTATTAACATCAACATGAGTAGAAGATACTTTACCGCATTCAAGTTCTTCAATAAGATGCAAAGCTCTCTTCATCGCCATTACGGTTGAATATTCATCCACACCTTTGGAATATCTTGCGGAAGCATCGGTTGCTTTTCCGTGCTGACGAGCTGTCTTTCTGATGTTATCACGAGCAAATTTTGCTGATTCAAATAAAACTTCTTTTGTGGTATCTCTGATCTCGGAATTCAAACCACCCATAACACCGGCAAGAGCCACCGGCTTCTCGCCGTCGCATATTACAAGATTGTTGGAATCAAGTTTATATTCCTGTGAATCAAGAGTAACAATAGGTTCCCCGTCTTTGGCGCGTCTGACATTAATAATATTTCCTTTAATAAAATCACAGTCAAAAGCATGCATAGGCTGACCGATTTCAAGCAATACATAATTGGTTATATCAACGATATTTGAAATGGGTTCCTGACCGACAAGAGAAAGTCTTCTCTTCATCCATAACGGTGATTCTTTTATCTCAACATCATAAACATAATGACCGATATATCTGGGGCAAATGTCAGGTGCATCTACTTTAACCGAAAATCCTTCCTTTTTAACATCAGTCTCTGTAAAATCAAGCGCAGGTGTTTTTAAAGGTTTTTTCAGAGCGGCTGCAACTTCTCTGGCAATACCGTATATACTCTGGCAATCGGGACGATTGGCAGTAATCGAAATATCAAATATCCAATCGTTAAGTCCCAACAATTCTTTAACATCGGTTCCGAGAGGCATCTCTTTGGGAAGGCATAAGAGGCCGTCAAAACCTGCTCCGGGATACATTCCTTCGGAAACTCCGAGTTCCGTTCCCGAGCAAAGCATACCTTCCGAATCTATTCCGCGAAGTTTGCCTTTTTTAATGGTCATTACTCCTTCAACGGTTTTATGATCTTTGCCTGTCATTAATACCGAAGCGCCAACAAGAGCAACCGGATATACGCCTCCTTCTTCTACATTGGAAGCTCCGCAACAAATCTGAAATTCACCTTTATCTCCGCAATCTACTTTACAGACATGAAGATGTGTATCAGGTATGGGTTCGCACTCAGTTACAAGGCCTGCAACAACATTGGAAATATCTTTACCTACTTCCGTAAGTTCTTCAACTTCAAAACCGGAATCAAATAATCTTTTTTCAAGTTCTTCCGGAGTAATATCTATATCAACATAATCTTTTAACCAACTTAAGGGTACTAACATTTATATACATCTCCTCTCTTAGTTATCATCAAGCTGTGAAAGGACACGCAGATCCGATTCAAATAAAAGCTTGATATTATTAATTCCGTATTTCAACATTGCGGTTCTTTCAATACCGATACCGAATGCAAGTCCGGAATAAACATCGGAATCGATTCCGCAGTTTTCAAGAACCTTTTTATTAACAATTCCGGCGCCCAGAATTTCAATCCAGCCCGTTCCTTTACATAATTTACAACCTTTACCGCCGCATTCAAAACAACTGACATCAACTTCAACCGAAGGCTCGGTAAAGGGGAAATATGAAGGACGAAGACGTGTTGTCGTATTTTCTCCGTAAATCTTTTTTACAAACACATCAAGCATTCCTTTTAAATCACATAGTGTAATCTTTTTATCAACAACAAGACCTTCCATCTGAGTGAACATAGGCGAATGCGTTGCATCATCGTCCGAACGGAAAACCTTTCCCGGAGAAAGAATCTTGATAGGTGGTTTTTTGGCCTCCATAACATGAATCTGTCCGGCAGAAGTCTGTGTTCTCAAAAGGAATTCGGGAGACAGATAAAATGTATCCTGCATATCTCTGGCCGGATGATCCTTAGGCGTATTTAATGCAGTGAAATTATAATAATCATTTTCGATTTCCGTTCCTTCGAATATTTCAAACCCCATTCCGGCAAATACATCAATAAGCTGATTTCTCATCTGTGTAATGGGATGAAGGTTACCTGTTTTTACAGTCTTGGCAGGCATTGTTACATCAATTTTTTCGGATTTATATCTGATGTCAAGTTCCAGTTTTTTCATTTTTTCATCAAGCTCAGTAAATTGAAGAAGCGCCCAGTCTTTAAGTTCATTGACACTCTTACCGAATGCGGCTCTCTCTTCGGGAGCAATGTTCTTCATCTCCTTCATAAGCTGGCCGATTTTACCGTTTTTTGAATCCAAAAACTGTTTTCTCAGTTCAAATGCTGTTGCTCTTGAAGAAACATTATTTTCAATGCCATCAAGAATCTCCTGCTTTATTGCAGCTAATCTTTCTTCCATAATCTTCTCCTTTTCATTATTCGGATTGGGCTGTTTATCGTTTGAATAAAAAAATCCCGATAATAATGAAATTCATTATTATCAGGACGAATAAACTCCGCGGTACCACCTGAATTCATATTAATAAATAATATGCTCTTAAACCATTAACGCAGGCTAACGAATAATCCTATTAATCATCTGATAAATATATAATCTCAATGACGTTCAGAAAATCAACTCCGGTGTGAAATTTCAAATATCCGATAATTAAAGAGTTCTCAGCCGGCGACTCTTCTCTCTCAAAATAATCAACAGATTAATAAATATTAATTATTAATAATTATCAAACGGATAATCTACTTTGCACCATCAATGCTTTTAACTATTTTATGCTCATGACACTTACACCATATTATAAGAATCATAAACAAGAATTGTCAAGACAAACATTTTATAAAAGTACAACAAAACCCACTGCCTTTAAGCGGTGGGTGCTCTTGTACGAGGTGCGGGGATTCAAGCCCCGTACCTCGTAAGGCACGAAGTGCCGCTTTTTTATGAGCAAGTAGCGAAGCGGATTGCGAATATCATTGACATAATCTTTGTGTATAGACTTAAGGACTACAATCGACATCAAAATAAAGTTACCCGAAATGCGGGCCCCCGACTTTGACTCCTAGCTATGCTAGGTGGATGACCGCAGTGCATACAACCTGCCTTCCACTGAAATAACGAGGCCTGACATCGGTATACACGATATAGGAATTCCGTTTAAAGTTATGTAGGATCAAACTAACGGGGACCTTAAAGCCACATCTCGAGCTGATTCTATTATACTTCATAACTTAAAATAGGTCAAAAAAAACCGGTGGTATAAACCACCGGTTTCAAATAATTTCAAATTAAAGCTGAGGACCTGCAGCAACAAGTGCCTTACCTGCATCATTGCCGGTATATTTAGCAAAGTTCTTGTTAAATCTTGCAGCAAGATCTTTAGCCTTTGTCTCCCACTCAGAAGGATCTGCATATGTATCTCTGGGATCAAGGATAGCAGGATCAACTCCGGGAAGAGATGTAGGTACTTCAAAATTGAACATAGGAATCTTCTTAGTAGGAGCTGATTTAATATCTCCTGAAAGGATTGCATCGATGATTCCACGAGTATCTTTGATTGTGATTCTCTTACCTGTTCCGTTCCAACCTGTGTTAACGAGGTAAGCCTTAGCTCCGTTAGCATTCATCTTCTTAACGAGTTCTTCACCGTATTTTGTAGGATGAAGTTCAAGGAATGCCTGACCAAAGCATGCTGAGAATGTAGGTGTAGGTTCTGTAATTCCTCTTTCTGTACCAGCAAGCTTAGCAGTAAATCCTGAAAGGAAGTAGTACTGTGTCTGCTCAGGTGTAAGAATAGAAACAGGAGGAAGTACTCCAAATGCATCTGCTGAAAGGAAGATAACGTTATCAGCTGCAGGACCTGCAGAAACTTTGTTAACTTCAGCAGCAATATTGTTGATATGAGAAATAGGATAAGAAACACGAGTGTTCTCTGTAACTGTCTTATCATCAAAATCAATCTTTCCGTCAGCAGCTACTGTAACGTTCTCAAGAAGAGCGTTTCTTCTGATAGCATTGTAGATATCAGGCTCAGACTCTTTATCAAGACCGATAACTTTAGCGTAGCATCCGCCTTCGAAGTTAAATACGCCGTTGTCATCCCAACCGTGCTCATCATCACCGATAAGACGTCTCTTAGGATCTGTAGAAAGAGTTGTCTTACCTGTTCCGGAAAGACCAAAGAAGATTGCTGTATGCTTTCCGTCCATATCGCAGTTAGCTGAACAGTGCATTGAAGCAATACCCTTAAGAGGAAGGTAATAGTTCATCATAGAGAACATACCTTTCTTCATCTCTCCGCCGTACCATGTATTGATGATAACCTGCTCACGGCTTGTGATGTTGAATGCTACACATGTCTCAGAGTTAAGACCAAGTTCTGCATAGTTATCAACTTTTGCCTTTGAAGCGTTGTATACAACGAAATCAGGCTCGAAAGAAGCAAGTTCTTCATCTGTAGGAACGATGAACATGTTCTTTACAAAGTGTGCCTGCCAAGCAACTTCCATAATAAAACGAACTGCCATACGAGTATCTTTGTTAGCACCGCAGAATGCGTCAACAACGAAAAGTCTCTTTCCGCAAAGTTCTTTCTTAGCAATATCCTTAACAGCTGACCATGTCTGCTCTGTCATAGGATGGTTATCATTCTTATATTCGTGAGAAGTCCACCAAACAGTGTCCTTTGAATTCTGATCCATAACAATGTATTTATCTTTGGGAGAACGTCCTGTAAATACACCTGTCATAACATTAACAGTGTCAAGTTCAGTAACCTGACCAACTTCATAGCCTTCAAGGCCGGCTTTTGTTTCCTCTGCGAAGAGAACTTCGTAAGAAGGATTGTAAACAACTTCTGTTGTTTCTGTGATGCCATACTTTGTTAAATCAATTGCCATCTTTGGTTTACCTCTCTTTTTTATTTAAAATATTTTTAAGCATTAATCTCTGAATAATAACAGAAATCACACAAATTAAATATTAAACACGCATATAACATTTGTCAATAATAATAAAATCATTTTCATTCATTATTAAGGGCAAAATATGCCAAAAACAGACGTTTGGCAATCGGCACGCAATAATCTCCACCCGTGCCTGCACCTTCAAGTATTATAGTAACGCAAATCTGAGGATCGTCGGCCGGAGCGTAACCCGAAAACCAAGCATGAGAATCATTACCGTTATCGGTATATTCCGCAGAGCCTGTCTTTCCGGCTGCCGTAAAACCGGCATCGTTAAGCTTATGAGCCGTACCGTTGGTTACATCATAAAGAAGAAGGTCCCGGAGTGCCGTTGCTTCTTCCGAAGTCATAACATTACCGAGCGAAACAGGCTCAAACTGTTCAACGATTCTGCCTTCATCATTTTGAACATAATCAACGACATAAGGAGCCATCATTTCGCCGTCATTGGCAATTGACTGCATAATCATATTAAGATGAATCGGAGTCATAACGGTCTCACCCTGTCCTATCGCAGTCTGAACCATCTCATCATCGGTCATATACTCTCTTATCGATACATGACTCTGAGCTGAAGTAATATCTACGGGAAGGTCGGTATTAAAGTACAGACCAAGCAGCGTATCCGCAAAAGCGGTTCTGTTTAACCCCACACCTATATTCGCAAATGAACTGTTGCAGGAATTACCGAGTGACGAATACAGATTCTCATAACCGTGTATATTATATCTGAAACAATGAATTGTATGATCTCCCGTATTATATGTTCCCGTACAGTTATAGGAATAATTGAGATAGGTGTCGGGATTTTCTCGTATAAATTCAAGCGCGGTTACCACTTTAAATGTCGATCCGGGAGGATACAATCCCTGTGTGGCTCTGTTAAGAAGAACACCATCCGTATCATTTTCGGAAATATTTTCAAATTCAGTTGCAATAACATTGGGATCAAAGGTCGGATTGGAAATCATAGCAAGTATTTTTCCGGTTTTGACATCGGTAACAACAATTGCACCTTTATATATCCCCATTGCACTGTATGCTTCATCCATTAACTCGGGAATAAGGGTTGTATAAACACTGTCACCCGGATTTTTAATACCGTTATATCCGTTTTCGGTTCTGGCTGCAAAAGAAATATTTGAATTAATCAAAAACATATTCATGGAATCTTCGATACCGGTCTTACCGTATGTACAGTAACCGACAATATGCGCATATTCATCTCCGAAAGGATAATATCTTGACTCATTGCCGCCGGCATCAACAATTGTTTGCGCCAGAACAGTTCCGTCATAAGCAAAAATTGAACCTCTTATGGTCTGTGCAGCCAGCAATTCCTGACGTCGAAGATTATATTCATTTGAAATTGCTTCATCCTTATCATTAAACATGTAAAGGATGATATTTATCATGAGAGCAGCAAACATAACAGCACTTATACCGCAGCTAATATAAGAATTTCTGCGTCTTTTTTTTATAAGAATATGTTCGTCTTCCGTCTCCTCATCATCGTAATCAAGGGATTCTCCGTCTGTTGCCCGATTGACCGAAGCTCGAATCGCAACACTCTGACATAAACCGAAAAGAATAATTGTACTCATCATTGATGAGCCACCGTTACTCATAAGAGGAAGCGTAACTCCTGTTAAAGGAACGAGTTGCGTACCACCTCCTATAGTAAGGAAAATCTGAATAACAAGAATTGCGGAAAGTCCTATTATTATCAGTCTTTCAAAATTATCCCGACATCTTAAGGCAATTTTTAACAAAAGCATAAATAATGCCAGATAACACAAAATAAGAATAAGACAGAAAATTACGCCGTATTCTTCGCAAAATGCGGAAAACATAAAATCTTCCTGCACAAGAGGAATTGTTGTGGGATCGCCCTTTCCGAGTCCCATACCAAACCATCCGCCCGTACCTATGGCAAAAAGAGACTGAGTTATCTGATATCCGGAACCGTCTATCGTAGACCAGGGATCAAGCCATAAAGCAACACGAATCCGAACATGCGAGAACATGCTGTATCCCAAATATGCGGCCCCAACACCACATAACAGTCCTGCTATTGCATATCTGAACTGACCTGTTGCAACGAATATCATAACAACGAAAACAACATAATAAATCAGTGCGCTTCCCAAATCTCTGCTGAGAACAAGGAGTACTATAAAAACACCTGCAATTACAGCCGTTCCGGTTAATTTAAGAATTTTTGCATTTTCGCATAAAAAAGCCGCAATAAACAATACAAACAGAATTTTAACAAATTCCGAAGGTTGGAAACTTAATCCGAAAATTTTATAAGAAAGTTTTGAGCCGTTAACATTTTTGCCCAATGTAAATACAAGCCCCAAAAGAATAATTCCTACGGTTGCAAACAAAAATCCGTAATTCTTCAAATACGGCATTTTACCGAAAAGCCAAGGAATAATCATGAATAATAAAAGAGATGCGCAAACAATAAAAAACTGCCGAACGCTCTTTTCGTAATTGAGTCTGCTAAGCATGACAAATCCAAGAATCAGGAATAAACACATATGATTAAGGAGCATCTTACTGCACCTTGGATATACAAGCGGAAAAATAACCATAATAGAATAAACGGCTATCAGCTGAACAAAATATATTAAGATGTACGAGGGATTTTTACCCATATTAAAATAAAGTGAAAACATACTACAGGTATGAATCACCCAAATATACAAAGCCTGTCTTATAAATATCTTTCTCTTCATATCGCCATGATGTACGAACAAAGGCCAGATTGAAGAAATCAGATATGCAAGCAACGCTAATATCATTAAATATTTTGAAAATTCAGTAAACAAATATACCATATTTAATCAACACCACGTTTAAAATGTCCGGTAGTATACGTATTATCTTTCATCATCGGAACAGTTGTATTTTCTACATATTTTTTTAAGTCATCCATAACCGAAATTACTTCAGACGATTTTTCAACCGAGAAATCAATTCTGAAATATTCGCACTTATCCATAATCCTGTCAATGTTTTTAAAAAGATTAAGCGGAACGCAATTATAAATAATATTAAAACAATATTCATGATTACACAAAACCGGAAATCTCCTGGAATTCTCATCTTCTATACAAATGCTCTTATCCGTATTTTTATCGCATTTGAAAAATGTTTTATAGATGCAGCCCGCCGAATACATAAGGGGAATAAACCCATATATTATCATTTCCCTTTTATCAAAGTAAACAAACTCCGTTAATTCTTTGCCCGATAATTCATATGAAGCTGTATAACCGGCAAAATCTTCGACAACCGTTTTTTCCGTCAAATTATTAAATACATATAATCCGTCGAATAAGTAAATATTCTTTTTATCAAAATATTGTTCGGCAATGGCAAGAGAATCAATGCTTCCGACATATATTCCTTTGACGGAAATATTGTAATTTTCAAACATCTCCGATACTTCTTTCAAAGTACGCTTAATTTTGTTAATGCAATTGTCTCTTGCGACAGTCGGCAATTTAAAATAAATATTTCTGTTACGTAATAAAGAAATCAAATCTTCTGAATATACAATCTTCCCAAGAGTTGTGACATCGACAATAATTCCATCGTAAAAATCATATTTAAGAACAAGCCCGAGCTGCTCTTTGTTCGAAACATTAATTTTGAAGCCTTTGTTTTCCGACGGACTGCTCTCCGATAACAATAAAGGATTATAGGGTTTGGCGTTGTTTCTTACGAAAAGATATTTTTCGGAAAGCAATGCAACCGCTTCACGTCTGAGAGAATTAAGATCGGATACTCTTAAAAAGCATTTTCCGTCCGTATCGATTTTTATCTGTACCGGATTAAATATCGTTCCGCCCATTTTGGAAAGTTGTTTTGATATTTGTTCTTTGTCGGTGCCTTTATTCAATGCTTCTTCGCAAATACCACCTTCACATGTAACTTCAAATTCGTCGGTTGATACGGTAAGAAGCATCTTTTCTCCTATATAGGCTTTAAAATATACTTTTGCATCTTTGGTAAGACGCTTTTGTATAAATTGGTCTCCGACAGACTTATTGTTTTTCTCGTTACCGTTATAACAGCCGGAAGAAAGCGTAATCATTTCTCTGCCGTTATGAGTCTTTAAATATCCTGTTCCCGCACCGCTTCTGATGTATAATGAATTTAAATCCGAAATATCTTTTTCGTTACAGGTATTACGCCCGGTTTCGAAATAATCGTCAATAATACGTCTGTAAATACTGCTCACACCGGCACTGTATTCCGGTGATTTCATACGTCCTTCAATCTTGAAAGAAGATACCCCCGCTTCTATCATCTCATGAATATTGCGTGCTGTACACATATCTCTCATACTGATGGGATACTTTTCATTATTCGAATTAACCTTCTCTCCATCAATAAAAGTATCATATTCTTTACGACAAGGACCGGCACATCTGCCGCGATTACCGCTTCTTCCGCCTGCAATACTTGAAAAAAGACATTTGCCGGAATACGAATAACACATGGCTCCGTGAATAAAACATTCTATTTCGGGACCCACTTTTGTAAGATTGCTAATCTCTTCAAGGGACAATTCTCTGGCAGGAACCACTCTTGAGAATCCCTTTTCCTTAAGATATTTAACTCCCTCGGAACTCATTACGGCCATTTGTGTGCTTGCATGAAGATCCAAATCGGGAAAATAATCTTTAATGATCCCTACAAGTGAAAAATCCTGAATAATAATACCGTCCAAACCGTTATCATAAAGCGGTTTTATAAGATTGTAAGCATCTTTAATTTCATCATTCTTCAGAAGTGTATTTAAAGTAAGATAAATCTTTTTATCAAATGAATGCGCGTAATCAAGAGCAGCACATATTTCTTCCACAGTATTGTTCTTTGCAAATGCTCTTGCGGAAAACAAAGGGCCTCCGAGATAGACCGCATCCGCGCCGGCAGCAAAAGATGCATATACACTTTCTATTTCCCCGGCCGGGGCTAAAAGTTCAGGTTTATTCATATAAATAAAAAATCCTCATGTTATGAAAATACCCGTTCTACAAGAAGTAAAACGGGTAAAAAGTTTATTTTTTTCTGTCTTTAAGCTGTGTTTCAAGCTGAACAATTTTTTTGGCAGCTTCCTGAAGCTGATCTTCCGTCTTCTTAAGAGCTTCTTTTGTATCATTAAGCATCATATCTTTGTTAATGACATCATGCTTCATCTCGTACAATTCATTTTCTTTGAGTTTCACTTCTTCTGTAAGTTTATCGACTTTTTCACGGGCTTTAAAGAGTTCATCCGCAACATTAATCTCAATCAGTCTGTGCTGAATATCTTTTCCCGCATGTCGGAAGCTGTCATTTTTATTATATTCCGAAATCATATCATTGATATAATTGGCAACTCTCTGAAGATATTCATTACTCTCAAATCCGCTCATGGTAAGAACTTTACCATCAATAATCACTTGAACTTCGTTTTTCTCAGTCATATATGCAACCTCTGACAGTGGTTATAATAATATTGTTATTGATTAACATAACTATTATATCCCAACATCTAGTGGAAACGCAATACCCAAATGCTCAAATGCTTGTGGAAGAGCCACTCTTCCCCTCGGTGTTCTGTTAATAAAACCGTTTTTGATCAGATAAGGTTCATAAACATCTTCAATAGTCCCCGGATCTTCTCCTGTAACAGCAGCAAGCGTATCAAGCCCTACGGGGCCGCCGCCGAATTTTTCTATAATAGCAAGAAGCAGTTGTCTGTCGGTGCTATCAAGTCCGAATTTATCAACTTCAAGAAGGTTGAGGGAATAATCGGCAACTTCTTTTGTAATTCTTCCGTCGAATTTGATTTGAGCAAAATCTCTTACTCTCTTGAGAAGCCTGTTGGCAAGTCTCGGAGTACCGCGACTTCTTCTTGCCATTTCCAGGGCACCCTCATCATCTATATCGATTTTAAGCTTTGCCGCCGAATTCTTTATAATAAGCTGCAATTCTTCATTCGTATAAAATTCAAGTCTTTCTATAAATCCGAATCTGTCTCGAAGAGGCGCTGTCAAAAGCCCTGCACGGGTCGTTGCGCCTATAAGTGTAAATCTGGGCAGGTCAAGTCTGATACTCTTGGCATCCTGGCCTTTACCTATCATAATATCTATAGCATAATCTTCCATCGCAGGATAAAGAACTTCTTCAACCTGACGATTGAGTCGATGAATCTCATCAATAAATAAAATATCACCTTCTTCAAGTCTGTTTAATATCGCAGCAAGTTCTCCCGGTTTCTCTATTGCGGGGCCGGATGTAATCTTAATGTGAACACCCATTTCATTGGCGATAATATTGGACAATGTCGTCTTTCCGAGTCCCGGAGGACCGTAAAACAGACAATGATCCAACGGTTCTTTTCTCTCTTTTGCGGCATCAATATAGATTGAAATCTTATCCTTAATCTTCTGTTGACCGACGTAGTCCTTAAGAAGACGAGGCCTCAATTCATTCTCTATTGTTTTTTCTTCTTCTGCAATTTCTGTTTCTATAAGTCTTTTCGGCATTATTTACTCCAATAAATAAATTTTACAAATATCTCAATGATTTTTTAATCAAAACGGCGGGATCATCAGTTTCACAGTCAGAAGATGCTTCGATTACAGCTTTAAGAGCTTCTTTCTGTCCGTATCCCAATGCAGTCAATGCCAATACGGCTTCATCCTGCCCAGATGAAAGTTTGCCGGAATTAAGAGTTCCGGTGTTATCTGCAATATCATACGTATCAAAATCCGCAGAAACTTTATCTTTTAAATCAATTATAAGCCGTTCTGCCGTCTTTTTACCTATTCCGGGTGTAGAAGAAAGAGTCTTGACATCATCCGTAACAATAGCTGTAACAATATCTTTTACCGTAAGAGCCGATATCATTCCAAGTGCACTCCTAGGGCCGATTCCGCTGACGGTTATTAATTTCTTAAACAAATCAAGCTCTTCAACCTTTTCAAATCCGTATAATTCAAGAGCATCTTCTCGAACAGAGGTATAAGTATAAATGCATACTTCGGAACCTACGGAAGGCAGTATTGCAATCTTTCCAACGGGCATAAAAATATTATAACCGATAGAATTTACTTCCAATATTATCGAATCGGTCTTTTTCTGCACCAGAATACCTTTAAAATAAGCATACATAAATACATCACCCCAAAGTTATGATTTTTTATTTTTAAAATACACATGTTTTAATATTATATTAGCGATATATCCGGTCACAAGACCGCAAATAAGTCCGCTGATAATCAGCACCGGCAAATAATAAAATATGGCAGCAGTCCCCGTAACAAACACAGCCGTAATCAATTGACCTATATTATGAAATACAGCCCCCATCATCGAGACTGTAAAAACAGAAAACAATTTGATTTTTTTCAAAATAATCATTGCCGTATAAGCCAGGACAAAACCGGATAGCGAATATATAATTGAAGAAATATTACCAAACATAAATCCAATGATTAATATTCTTAACAATCCAATCATAAAGCAGCCGACTTTTCCCGAAATATACAAGACAAAAACCGTTACTATATTGGCAATACCGATTTTAACACCGGGTATGCCTAAATTAAACGGTATAACAGCTTCCACATAACCAAGAATTATCGCAATCGCAAGAAGCAGACCCAGATATGCCGTTCGCGAGGTTTTGGATTTTCTATCGACATTTATTTCATCAAAATTCATATTCATATTTACTCTGAAATAATTACAACACTGAATCTGTGCGGAATACAGAAGATTCCTTCACCGACCCGATTTACTTTCCCCGTATCGACGCAAACCTGATTATCGCAGTCGGCCCAATCAATGCGGGCATAGCCGTCTTCTATCACAACGACATTGGTTCCGCCCGGCGGAGTAAAAGTCATAACAGTATCTTCGTCAAGCGGAAGTAATGCAACAACTTCATTGTTAATCAATACCCGCGCATATAATCTGCCGTCTTTGCCCCAATTAATAATAAATGCAATTAAAACCAACAGGGCGGCTATAAGAATAACCGCCCCAATCAAAAACTTATCAGCCTTTTTCATTAATGTAATTAATTAAGCCCTCTGCTTTAATAATTCGCTGCATAAATTCGGGAAATGCCTGACCTTCATAGGTTTTCCCCGTTGTCTCGTTGGTAATAATACCGCTGTCAAAATCAACGCTTACTTTATCTCCTGCCTTAATATCTTTCGCAGCTTCAGGGCATTCTATAATCGGAAGACCGATATTTATTGCATTTCTGTAAAAGATTCTTGCAAATGTCTCGGCAATAACACAACTTATTCCGGAAGCTTTAATAGCTATGGGAGCATGTTCTCTCGAAGAACCACAGCCGAAATTCTTATTGGCTACAATAATATCGCCTTTATTAACATTTTTTACGAAATCCTTGTCGATATCTTCCATGCAATGAGTTGCAAGTTCAGCCGGATCTGAGCTGTTAAGATATCTTGCGGGAATAATTACATCGGTATCAACATTATCATTATATTTAAAAACAGAACCACTTGCTTTCATTATTTTCTCCATTTCCGAGCATGTAATCAGCTCATATAATTATTGTCAATGATATTCGCAATCCGCTTCGCTACTTGCTCATAAAAAAGCGGCACTTCGCGCCTTACGAGGTACGGGGCTTGAATCCCCGCACCTCGTACAAGAGCACCCACCGCCTAAAGGCAGTGGGTTTTCTTGTACTTTTATAAACTGCAAGGACATGTAATTTTTCCGGTTACCGCGCTTGCAGCGGCGACAGCGGGACTTGCAAGATAAATCTCACTGCTTACATGACCCATTCTTCCCACGAAGTTCCTGTTGGTAGTAGATACGCAACGCTCACCTTCCGCAAGAATACCCATATATCCGCCAAGACAAGGACCACAGGTAGGAGTTGAAACTACAGCACCTGCTTCTATGAATATCTTAAGAAGACCCTCTTCCATAGCCTGCATATAAATAGCCTGTGTAGCCGGAATAATAATACATCTGATTCCTTTTGCAACATGTCTTCCCTTTAATACTTCGGCAGCAATTCGCATGTCTGATATTCTGCCGTTGGTACAAGAACCTATAACAACCTGATCGATACTTATATCACCTACTTCATTTATAGTTCTTGTATTCTCGGGAAGATGAGGAAATGCAACGGTGGGTTTAAGTTCATCAAGTTTAATCTCATATACCTCATCATATTCGGCATCTTCATCAGCTTCAAATACCTTATATTCTCTGTTGGTATGTTCCTTAAGATATTCAACAGTCTTTTCATCAACAGGGAATATACCGTTCTTTCCGCCTGCTTCTATTGCCATATTTGCAATTGTAAAACGATCGTCCATTGAAAGATACTGAATACCGTCGCCGACAAATTCCATTGACTTGTAAAGAGCACCGTCAACGCCGATTTTACCGATAATATGAAGAATAATATCTTTACCGCTTACCCATTTGGAAGGTTTTCCGGTAAGCACAAACTTAATAGCCGAAGGAACTTTGAACCAGGCTTTTCCGGTTGCCATACCTGCAGCCATATCGGTTGAACCGATGCCTGTCGAAAATGCTCCTACTGCTCCGTATGTACATGTATGAGAATCTGCCCCGATTATTACATCACCGGGAACGGTAAGACCTTTTTCCGGAAGAAGCGCATGCTCAATACCCATTTCACCGACTTCAAAATAATTGGTTATATTGTTTTTTCTGGCAAATTCACGAACACATTTACAATGTTCAGCACTTTTTATATCCTTATTGGGCACAAAATGATCCGGTACCAGAGCAATCTTATCTTTGTTAAACACTCCTTCGGTTTTAAATTTGTCCATTTCTTTAATTGCAACCGGGCTTGTAATATCATTGCCAAGAACCAGGTCAAGATCAGCTTCGATAAGTTGTCCGGCTTTAACTTCATTAAGTCCGGCATGAGAAGCAAGAATCTTCTGAGTCATAGTCATACCCATTTTTATATCCTCCTAGATAAAATAAAATACATTTGTTATATTAACATATCAGCAAAATCATTAACAAGACTATTCTGTTCTTTAAATTTATTATTCAAAACATTTAAGTCATCGTTTAATTCGGTAATTCGATTACTGCATTTACTAATTTCATTAACATTGGAATTGACGGCTTCCAACGAAGAAGTCAATTTGAAAATCTTTTGAGACAAAAGATCGTTCTTTTCATTCATATTATCAAAATCATGAATACATTGTCTGCTTTGTTCATCGCAGAAAGACGTCTGATCGAGTGCGAGTTTTGTGGCATTTTTGAACTTGATAATATTTAATGCTACACTGTCCGAAACGTCGGATAATTTTTTTGTCATATTAATAATCTCATCAAGAGCCGTAGAAACACTGAGATTCATGACTCCCTGTCTGGAACATTCCAAAGACAAATTAAGCGCATATAAACCAATCTGCGAACAATTGGATTGAAGTCCGGTTATTTCGGAAAATACCTGATCTATGCAATCCGATGATTCATTTAATGCTTTGCACAAAACATTATAAGCATTTTCTATATCATTAAAATCCAATACAAAATCTTCCAAAACATTTTTATAATCATTTATTGTTTTGAAAGACGATGAACCGATTGAATTAACACTGTCACTTTCATTTTTCAATTTATCAAGCACCAGTTGCAATTCAAAAAGAATTTCTTTTTCACTGTTAAAAAAAATCTCGTATTTATTGGCAAGATAAATGTTGTTATCGGATATTTTTTTTAATGTTTCTTTTGATGAAAGAAAAAGTGAATCTTTTCTTTCATTTTCTTTAATATTTTTATTAAGATCTTCTTTGACAAATCGAAGTTTATCATTTAAGTCAGAAGACTTGCGCGAATTTTCCATATACAAATTCGCCAAATCGTTAAGGCTGCGATTCCCTTTTTCATCAACATTTGTTATCTCGTCTATCGGCTTAAAATATGCAAGTATCTTTTTAGTAACAACAGCGGATATGACTATAAGAAGCACTGCATAAAGGAAAACCAAAATAATGCTGTTTATTATAAAAGATTTCATTTCGGATGAAGTAATATAAAGAAGAACTTCTCCGGCAATAAGAATCAGCATAAACGAAACAATAAAAACCGTTCTTACATAACTTATTATGCTATTGGCAAATGAATCTTTCTTTTTCAATTAATATCCCCGCTTATACCAAAAAACGAGCCGACTTTATTTTACAAAAGCCGGCTCGGTAAATGACAAATAATTAGTTGTTGATAAACTTGTCAGCTTCGTTGTTCCAGCTGTAAAGTTGTCTTACTTCTTCACCAACCTTCTCTGAAGGATGCTCTGCAGCAAGCTTTCTCATAGCTTTGAAATGAACCTGACGTCCTGCAGGTGACATATCAAGAAGGAATTCTTTTGCGAATGTACCGTCCTGAATATCAGAGAGGATTTTCTTCATTGTCTTCTTTGTCTCTTCTGTAATAATCTTAGGACCTGTAATATAATCACCGTATTCTGCAGTGTTGGAAATAGAATATCTCATTCCTGCAAAACCTGACTGATAAATAAGGTCTACGATAAGTTTCATCTCATGAATACACTCAAAGTAAGCATTTCTAGGATCATAACCTGCTTCACAAAGTGTCTCGAAACCTGCCTGCATAAGTGCACAAACACCACCGCAAAGTACTGCCTGCTCACCAAAGAGGTCTGTCTCTGTCTCTGTTCTGAAGGTTGTCTCAAGAACACCGGCTCTTGCTCCACCGATTGCAAGTGCATAAGCAAGTGCTTTATCAAGAGCTTTTCCTGAAGCATCCTGATGTACGGCAACAAGACAAGGAACACCCTTTCCAGCCTGGTACTCAGAACGTACGGTATGTCCGGGTCCCTTAGGAGCGATCATTGTAACATCTACATTCTTAGGGGGATTGATGCATCCAAAATGAATATTGAAACCATGAGCAAACATAAGCATGTTTCCTTCTTCAAGGTTAGGCTCAATATCTTTCTTATACATATCTGCCTGAAGCTCATCGTTAATAAGAATCATGATAATATCTGCTTTCTTAGCAGCTTCTGCAGCTGTATATACTTCAAATCCCTGTGCTTCGGCTTTAGCCCAGCTCTTTGATCCTTCATAAAGACCAATAATGACATGACATCCTGACTCCTTTGCGTTAAGAGCATGAGCATGTCCCTGGCTACCGTAACCAATAACAGCGATTGTCTGATCTTTGATAGCAGCAAGATTACAGTCTTCCTGATAATAAATCTTTGCCATTTCTTTTTCCTCCTGAAATAATTAAAAATATATAACTGAAAGGTTATCCTTAGAGTTTCTTAGTTATCAAGCCATACAACATCATCACAGCCTCTTGAAAGACCCGTGATACCTGTTCTGGCAAGTTCAAGTATTCTGTATCCGTCAAGCATGTTAAGGAACGATTCAATCTTTGCCTCGTTACCGGTAATCTCAAGAATCATACTTCCGGGTGTCACATCAACACTCTTACAATGGAAAAGGTTACCGATTGAAATAAGACTCTCTCTGTTAGTGCGGTCGCATTCGACTTTTACAAGACAAAGTTCATAAAATACAGCTTCACCGGGAACAAGAACCTTAATGCTTCTTACATCAACAAGCTTGGCAACCTGCTTCTCAATCTGGTCAAGAACCTCGTCATCGCCCGAAGCAACAATTGTTATACGAGTATATCTGGGATCTGCGGTAACACCTGCAGTGATACTCTCAATATTATATCCTCTTCTGGAAAATAATCCCGAAATACGGCTCAGAACGCCTGTTGAATTATCTACAAGTAACTGAAAAACTTTTTTATTCATAAGATATTCTTTAATCCTTTACTACTTTAGTCCATTAAAGTTAATAATAGCACACACATTACAAAAGTCAATCATTCTCGGAGCATTTGCTGAGAGCCAAAGTACCTGTACGAGCGACTTCAACTATACTTACGGAAGAAAGCATACTTATCATAAGTTTGATCTTATCCGGTGTATCGCATACCTGAATCATCATAAGATTTTTACTCATATCAACAATCTCCGCATGCATCACTTCGCAAGTCTCCATAATCTCACGACGATTATTTTTATTATATTTAACTTTTATAAGCATCAGTTCTCTTGTTACCGCTTGTGTTGATTCAAAGGTTTTTACTTTTATTACATCAAGTTTCTTATTTAACTGTTTTTCGATCTGCTCCAACGTACGAGGAGTCCCCGACGAAACAATAGTCATAAGTGATACTTCGTTATCATCAGTCTCTCCGACGGCAAGTGAATCTATATTAAAGCATCTTCTGGAAAATAAACCCGATACCTTAGACAGTACACCTGAACGATTTTCTACCAATACCGAAAAAATTCTATTCATAGCAATCCTCATTTCTGTTGCAGTATTAATTCAGACAAGATCCATTGGATCTACAACACACTCTAATATGTACGATTCATCTTTGGCCAAAAATTCTTTAATGGCCTTTTTGCATTCATCATTCTTAAGAACACGAATAAATTTAATGTCGTAAGCTTTGGCAATAGACTCAAGATCGGGACTGCCGTCAAGACTTACAACGGAATACTTATCTTTGTAAGTAAAATGTTGGTATTGTCTTACCATACCGAGATAATTGTTCTTAAGTACAATTATTTTAACATTTACTCCGTGCTGTTTCATTGTTGCCAATTCCATCATTGACATTTGAAACGATCCGTCACCGCATACGGCCACAACGGTTTTTGACGATTTACCAAGCTTGGCACCGACAGCCGCCGGAATTGAGTATCCCATCGTACCCATTCCTCCGCTTGTAAGGAATCTTCCGTTTTTAACAATATGATACTTGCAGGACCAGATTTGATTCTGTCCAACATCGGCAACATATACGCTGTCATCATCCATTGCATTGGAAAGTTCTTTAATAAAAAACTCGGGATCGACATATTCGGGATTGGGATTTCTGCGAACAACCATTTCGCTCTTATATTTATTAAGTGTATTTAACCAATCGGAATAATCTCCGTCAATCTCATATTCGAGAAAATCCGTAAAAATACTCTTCGCATCACCTACAATAGGAATTGTGGGGCCGGCATTTTTACCTATTTCAGCAGTATCTACATCGATATGAATAAGTACCTTATCACGTGTTATCTCCTCGGGCTGATTAACGGCTCTGTCAGCGACACGTGCACCTATGACAAATATTAAGTCGGCTTCTTTTACAGCTTTATTGGCATAAGGGAATCCGTTATTACCGACCATTCCGAAATATAAAGGAAAATCGGTAGGTACGGCGCTGATGCCCATCATGGTCGTAACAATGGGAATATTGTTTTCGGAAGAAAATTCACGAAGTTTTTCCTGAGCTCCGCTCAGGATAACACCCCCGCCGGCCATTATCAACGGCTTCTTAGCCTTCTCAAGTTCTTTTATAACTTTTTTTATCTGAAGTGCGTTACCTTTAACCGTGGGTTTATAAGTTCTTAATTTTACTTCATCCGGATAATCGAATTTTTTAATTTCCGCATTTTGTATATCAAAAGGAACATCAATAAGGACAGGACCTTTTCTTCCTGTTCCGGCAATATAGAAAGCTTCTTTGATGATTCTCGGAATATCATTTACATCACGAACAAGATAACTGTATTTAACAAAACTTTCAACAGCCCCCGTAATATCTGCTTCCTGAAAAACATCGGAACCGAGAAGTTCACTGTTAACCTGTCCCGTTATACAGACAAGAGGTATGCTGTCGGCAAATGCCGTTGCTATACCGGTAATGAGATTGGTAGCCCCGGGGCCGCTTGTTACGGCACATACTCCGACCTTTCCGGTAACTCTTGCATAACCGCTTGCACTGTGAGCTGCATTTTGTTCTGTTCTAATTAAGACGGATTTGACGGTGGAATCAAGAATAGCATTGTAAAAAGGGCAAATTGCCACGCCGGGATATCCGAAAACATATTGAACATTTTCTTTTTCCAAACATTTTATAATTGCTTCTGCACCATTCATAAAATTATCTCCGTTCCGTATATTATAGTTCTCAATAAATAGTTCTATACATTAAAAGTTATTATATATTCTCAATAATTTATTAATAAGATTCTGATTTTCTTATCAGTATTTAAATATACAACATTTTAAATACTTGTGCAATTATGTTAAGTATGATAAATTTATCAAGTACATAAAGGAGTTGAAATACAATGAAAAAATCAGTAAAAATAATTTGTTTTATGTTAACATTTATTTTTATTCTTTCGGGTTGCGGCAAAAAAACGGAAGAAGAATTATATATCGAAAATATGAATGCCAATTATGAAATAATATATAATGCATGTGTTTCCATCAATTCACCGGTGAGCGGCAACAATGTTTCCAGTGAAACAATTCTTGCCAATATAGATACAATTAAAGAAGCAATAACAAATATTAATTCACTAAAACCGCCTTACATATATTCACAGGTATCCGAATTTTCAAATGCCGCTTTAAACGAAATAAGCCTGGCATCGGATATTTACCATCAGATATATTCAAGTCCCGATTTTTCCTCTTATGATGCCGATCTGGAAAATCAGGCATACAGTCATTTCACAACAGCAATTGACAATCTGGAACTTATGGGCAAGGTAATGAGTGTTTCTCAGAATTAATAACTATAATTAATATTAATTAATCATCATCTCGGGAATCTTTATTCCCGGGATTTTTTTCTGTTTCTTCACCGGCAGCGTTATCTAAATCTATATCTGTATCTGTGTTTTTGTTTTTTCTTTTCCATACTCTTTTGGATTTAAGAGCTTCCTGCATTTTTTCAATCAATTCACTGTAAAGAGTTGAATGAAAAGCGGGATTATTTTTAATATATCTTGTCTCAAAATCAAGGAATTTCTTATTTACACCCTTTAATTTGACAACAAGGTTCTTACCTTTTTCAACCACAACATATTTACTGAGGTTATCTTTTTTGTTATTCAATACATCCAGTTTATCTTCAACCATTTTATCCCAGGCATCATAAAGTTCCTTACATTTACGGTTAAGATTAAGCATACCGATGGTTGTAAAAACAATATCCAGAATAAATATCCCCGAAAGAATAATGGCAAAATAATATCTGAAATGCAGAGAAGTCTTGCCGAACATAATTAAAGTAAAAGGATGAACAAGCTTAATCAGAAACAATACGGCAAAGCCGAAGAACAATCCCGACACAACACTCACTCTGCCGTTAATGTTCAAAGGAAAATAACTGTAATCCCAATACCTTGCATTAAATAATTTTTCAAGGACAACACTTGTAACATATTCAACAACACAACATGTTAACGAAGATATAATTACTATTTTAAAGGAACTCTGAACCTCGCTTAAAAGATAAAGATTTAAGACACTGACCACAGAATAAATCGGACAATAAGGGCCGACAAGACAACCTCTGTTCATGAATTTTCCTTGCTCTACAAGTGAAAAAACGGTAGATTCGTAAAACCATCCCAGAAAACTGTAAAAAAACATAACACATATTAAAGTCCATATATCAAGGCCTATAAAAAAAGTTCCCGAATAAGGTATATTTTCCATTATTTTCTCCTAACCGTTTCTTTAATAGCACATAACTTATCGGCAAGACAAAGAATCTTGCCTTCCGTCGATCTCGGAGGTCGGATTGTCAAAGGAAACATATGATGTTTAATCATATCGCGTTCTACCATCGATAAATCAAAATCCTTATCAGCCTCTCTGAAAGCAAGTTCCGGATGTGTATAACCATGAATAGAATTCTTTAAAGACTTTTCGTGCCAGTCATATAAAAAATAATCATGAAGAAGTGCCCCTCTGACCAATTCTCTTTCATTAACTGCTATCTTTAATTTATAAGAAATATAATAAGCAGTATAAGCAACATTTATACAATGAGATTTAACCGTAGTTTTTCCGTGCTGAATATAGTATTCCGTTTCGGAAAATCTTGATGTCTTCGAAATATCTTTTAACATTTCAAAAAACAATTCTTTTTTGTCTTCGGGCAATTCTCTTTTTCTTCTTTTGTTCATCCGTCAATCAGCCTTTCCGAGAACATCTACGATATGACCTCCCGCTCCGAGAAGATCTTTGCGTCTTGATACACGATACTGATAATTAAGAAAGCATTGAAATTCTTCTTCGGACATTTGTTTCAAAATCTCACGCATCATATTGGAAGGTCCGTCCGGAGAAAAAATATCAAGTCTTTTTAAACCGACTTTATCGTTTAATTCATTTATATCTTCTATTCTCAAATAATCATATAAATCCTGTTCCGAATTTCTGACATGAAAGTCGGAATCAACTTTATTTTCCGCAAAAGATTCGATAATGTGGTGTTCTTTGAAACCGTATGTCAAAATGCTGTATTCGTTCATACAATATGCCACATATATTCTTCCGTTATTTTTAGTAACACGTTGAGCTTCTTTAAGTGCCTGAATCTTATTTTCGGGACCGAACAAATGGTACATCGGTCCGAATAAAAGTGTAACATCGAAATAATTCGATTCATATTTTTTTAAATTCAGTGCATCGCCTACACGTCCGTTAACAAGAGGATATTTCACCTTCAGTCTTGACATGTTATGCTTAACAAGTTCTATTGCCGATACATCATAACCTTTTTCGGAAAGCGGTCCTGAATAAGCGCCTGTGCCGGCGCCGATATCAAGAATCTTAATATCTGATTTTTGAGATTCCAACGATTCCAGATATTCATTTAAATGACGCATAGTAATTACATATTCGACTTGTCCGTGTCTTGATAAAAGACGTTTGTCCTCATTAAATTTATTATAATACTCTATCAAATATTCACTGCCGGAATTCATACATACACCTAACTATTTAATAAAACCGTCGGTAGAAAGATAGTGTTCACCGGTATCAGGTAATAAAACAACTATATTCTTCCCTTTGTTCTCGGATCTGCCCGCAATATTCAATGCTCCGCAAAGAGCCGCTCCGGATGAAATTCCGACGAGCAGTCCTTCTTTACGCGAAAGCACGGAAGCCATCTCATAAGCCTCTTCATCTTTAACGGTAATAACTTCATCAACAATATCAGCGCTATAAATATCCGGAACAAATCCTGCGCCTATTCCCTGAATCTTATGAAAGCCGGCTGTTTTCTTGGTAAGAAAAGGACTCGAAAAAGGTTCGACACCTATTATTTTAACAGATGGATTTTTTTCTTTTAAATATTTACCGGTACCGGATATCGTACCACCGGTTCCTATTCCCGCAACAAAAATATCAACTGCTCCGTCCATATCTGAATAAATCTCAGGTCCCGTTGTCTTATAATGAGCCTCGGGATTGGAAGCGTTAACAAACTGACCTGCAATAATACTTCCGGGAGTCTTTTCTTTTATCTCCTCTGCAGTCTTTATGGCCCCGCTCATGCCGAGTGCTCCGGGTGTCAGTACAAGTTCCGCACCATAAGCTTTCATCAGTTTTTGTCTTTCAACGCTCATTGAATCCGGCATAACAATAATTGTTCTAATACCTTTTTCGGCGCAAACCATAGCAAGACCTATTCCCGTATTACCGCTCGTAGGTTCAATAATTACCGTATCTTTATTTATCAAACCTTTATATTCATAATCTTTTATCATATTAAGGGCAACTCTGTCCTTAGCGCTGGAAGCCGGATTAAAATATTCAACTTTGGCAAACAAATCAGCTCCCGATTTATATATTTCTTTAATCTTATTTAATCTGACTATGGGAGTATGTCCTATCAGCTCAGATACATCATTATAAATTCTGCTCATATCAATCTCCTCATGACGCATTCATGCCGCTCAACTTAAATAGAAATGAAAAACATAAGTCCGATTTATTTTAACACACATTTCAATTTTATCACACAAAAAGAAAATGACCGGATTGGTCACACTTAAAACCAATCCGGTACAAAATATCATTTTATCTTCTTCTTAATATTTTTGTACGCTTGTACAAAACGATCATACATTTCCCTGTCAATATCTCTTTCGGAATAAAGAATATAATCCGTCAGATTTGAAACCGTCAGGGAGTCTTCTTTCAATTCTTCTTTTCCCGCCAGATAAGTCGCAATATCAACAGGCAAAGCATTGGGGTTGTTTATATATTTCTTATAATTTAAATATGAAACCAGTTTGTTATATTTATACAATACATCTTCTCTGTATAAATTATTTTTAACCTGTTTAATAAGGCTGATTCGATATTTAAATCTATTATAAGTCAATAATATTAAGCCTATTCCGAACGCACCTAAAACAGTATAAAATAAAATATCCGTGAAACCATTCATAGAACTTTTCTTAGAATTGTTTTTGTCATGTTGTTCTACATTCGCTTCCATACGTACTGCCGGTGTAATGTCAACAGGATAAAATCCGTAGCCGTCAATAAATACCTCTATCCAGGCATGACGAAAAGAGTCATCTACATCAATAGAAATAACATTATCCCTTGCAAATTCGGTTTCTCCTATAAAATAATCCTCGGGATCCTCACCTGTAATTTCGCCTTCACTTTCAATAAAGAAGTATGGCACAGCGTAACCCTCAACATATCTGCAAGGGATTCCCTTTTCTCGAAGAATAAGAACCGCACTTGCCGCAAAATACGAATAATAGCCTTCCTTTGATTCATTAAGAAAATAATCGATAATATCGGCATCTTCATCATTCGAAGTATCGGGGAAAAATGAATAATTAAATTCCTTTGAAAATTCTTCATACAGAAGCTCAATACATGCAAGTCTGTATTCATTGACATCATCATAATCGGATACCTGAGCAATATGTAAAGAATGGTCATCCAAATTGCGAATAAATGTCTTAATTGACTGTTCAATAGATTCGGGTACTTCAAGGCAATTGGTATATATATATTGATAATACATGTCATCAGTATCAAATATATTCTCTCTTTTTTCATATGAATCAATATCCAAAAGCGGAGTATAATAAAGTGCGTTTGTAAAAACGTCGTCGGATTGATTGTACCTCATAATATTGGGAAAAAGCGAATTATATGACGGGCCGGGCAGGAAATTATAAGTAATTGCACCATATAAATTATTCATATTATTGATGGCGCTATAATAATCTTCGCAAACCATAACACCCAAATTATCGTTATTTGAATTATATCTCTGATAAATTAAATTATTATAATTACTTTCTATTTGATTCAAAGTAGATGTAGTCAAATGCATATACATATCGTTATAATCACCGTAACAAACTTCTGTATAGGAAGAAAAACTATTATTACTATATGTAGTCCCGATGTAATTTCTTATATATACTGTATCGGTATTATAAGGAACAAAAGTTAAATTCATTCTTTTTTCATGTTGCGGAGGATTTCCTAACATATCGGAAATATTACCGGGAACATAATCCTCAACTTCTTCATTAATGTCATCCAAAAATGTATCCTTAATAATATCATCAATATCTTTTCTGAGATCACTTGTATTTGTAAAATAATTGGGCTGATTATCATTAACATAATTTTTAAGAATAAGTGATATCGGAAAAGTAAATATAAAAGAAAGAGCAAGAACAATTCTTAAATACTTTGCATTCTTTTCAACATACCTGATTTTCCCCGACAAGCCGACAATCATATATCCCGAAAGCCAAAAAACAATAGAAATCAACGAAGGTACCAATCCCCAGAAAAGACATAATATTATAGGCGGAAAAGTGGAAATAACGAGAACTAATTTGCGATTAAACCAGCATATATTAATACTCAAAATATAAATAAAAATAAATGAAATTACAATTATCGAATAAGTAATATTAGTTGAATAGTCAAGGGACAGATATTCTGTCAAATCATATTCTTCAAGGCCGAAATAGTCTACTAATCGACATTCGATAATCGTACCTATATCTTCCATTCCTTCCAGAATTTCAACTTGAAATTTGTTCAAATACCAAACATACCCTGCTATTACGACAGGCAGCGACACCCAAAAAAGCAATTTATTATATGATAAAAAAGAACAAATTAAAGAAAATGCAGCAATTGCCACAAATATCAAAAACGCATGCCGAGGAATATCAAAAGCACTCATCAATCCTTCAATGCTGCCGAAAGCAAGTAAACAAATGATTGCGGAACACATAAAAAAATAAGAGATTTGTGGCATTGAAGCTTTTTGTTTTTCTTTATTTACAGAATAACCCAAGTATTTATTTTTTGAAGATTTTTTAGGTTTACTCTTATCTCTTTCCATACTTTTCTCCATAAAAAATATTAAAAATCACAATCTCAATTTTCTGAAAGGTCTTTAATATCGTTACCGTCAATAATCAGAATATTGTTGTTGTTATATCCCTGTGAACAATAAATTGAATAAATATCCTCAGAAGTATCGGCAAGAGGCAACTTATAAAGTTGTATAAACAAATTTAATACGGATTCGTCATCCGTAATCTTTTGAAATATAAATTCTCTTGTTGCGGGATTTAATAAAGCAATTTGATAATTTACATCAGATTTTCTGAGTATTGAGATTACGCCGAATAAATTAGTACATGAGTCAAATATATTTAATATATTTATATACGGAATAACAACAACGGAAACAGATGTTGTTGTCTCAAGTACTTTTATAAAAAAATCGTCCATTTTTGCCGAAATATTCCAATGAATATGCTGAATTCTATCACCTGGGCGATACTCCCTTATATCTTTAATATCCGAAGACAACATACTGTGAAATGAGTTTGTAGCGGTTTCTTCTTCACCCTCCGATTCATTCATAGGAATTGAAAATGTCGGAAAATTTTCGTTCGGCAATACTGCCACAGATACATTTTCGTTTATCGTTATCTTTTTGGAAAAGATACCGAAAAGATCGTAAACCTCGAGCATAAAGGGCTCAAAAACAAGCATGCCGGGAAAATCTGCTTTTACAGAGAAGCTGTATTCGGAAGCATTTTTAAAAAAAGAAAAAAACGAAGCTTTATATTTTTTATTATTTGGACAATATAAATTAGACAATCGATAAGACAAAACACATTTATTTATAGGAAATAATCCTTTATTGATACATGCGCATCCAAACTTTACATTATTGTTAATCTCAGTGCAAACCGGTTTCTTCTCAATCGAAAAATAATAATTATTCAGATTAAAAAAGAAAAACAACTCGGAAACAACAAACATAGTAATAATTATAATTCCGGGTATAAGGAAAAAAGGCTGAGAAAAAAAGTGCCACAGCGCAAAAACAATTATAATTATTAATAATAATTCAATAAAATTAGCTAAGTGAAATTTCATTTAATCTTAACACTTTCAAATGTAGTCATAAGTGATTGGTTAACGGAAGCACCGTTGGATTTCGCAAATGACGAAAGTACTACACGGTGATTGGCAACAGGTATAAATACAGTTCTTAAATCCTCGGGGATACAGTAATCTCTATCGTTAATATATGCCCATGCTTTTGCCATCTTAGTTAAAGCAATACTGCCTCTGGGGCTGAGACCGATTGAAAAATCTTTATTATTTCTGGTTGCTTCCGTAAGGCTGACTATATAATCAAGCAATTCTTCAGATATTCTTACATTTTTAACTTCATTCTGCATTGAAATTAATTCTTCTTTATTAACCACATTATTCATCTCGGCAATAACATCATGCGAATCATGACGAAGAATGTCTTTCGCACTCTCATGATTGGGATATCCCATGGAAAGTCGAACCATAAATCGGTCAAGTTGGGAATCGGGAAGTTTCTGAGTTCCCGAAGCACCAAAAGGATTCTGAGTTGCAATTACAAAAAAAGGAGAAGGAACTTTTCTGGTAACACCGTCAACAGTAGCTTTACCCTCTTCCATTACTTCGAGGAGAGCAGACTGGGTTCTCGGAGATGTTCTGTTAATCTCATCAGCAAGGAAAAAATTGGTATAAACAGATCCTTCTTTAAATTCAAACTGATTGGTCAATTTATTAATCATTGAAAATCCTACAATATCTCCCGGAAGTACGTCGGGAGTAAACTGAACACGTTTATAATCAAGACCACTGACCTTGGCAATTGCCGTAACGAGAGTTGTCTTTCCGACTCCGGGTATATCTTCCAAAAGAACATGGCCCCCGGCAAGCATTGTACACAAAACCATATCTATGATTTCATTTTTTCCGTGAATAGCAGTTTTAACAGATTCTTTGATTAATGAAACTTTTGATTGCATATCTTCTCCTTTATTATTAAATACAATTATGTACAAATCACACTGTATTAATTTTAATTGTTAGTTTAATCTTTTTTCTACTGATAAATTTCAGAAGTTTTCACTACATATTAAAGATATGAATCGAGTAGGAGGCGGTGATTAACCGCCGTCCTCTCACAGCACCGTACGTACCGTTCGGTATACGGCGCTTTCAATAGTTGACGTGCACAGACTGATAGGCTGTGGCTAAATCATAAAAGCCACTGTTTATCAGTCTTTCTTTTGATAGGGCGCGGTTCACCGCTCCCATTCCAGATACGTACCAATAGCCCTTGCGACTGTTGGCTGTGATACATGCATAGTACTCTGGTATTCCGAGTCTAAGCAGATTTCTCTTTCTTGTCTTCGGCAACTTCCACTGTTTCCATATACACATACGTATTCTGTGATAGAGCCATCCATTGATGTCTTCTATGTTATTCTTCATGCTCGCAATTCCATAGTAATTAAGCCATCCTTTTGCATACACCTTGATTTCTTCAAGGCTTGGCTTGATTGACTGACAGCGTCTACGGGAAGATAACTCTTTCAGTTTCGACTTAAACTTCTTCCATGACTTTGGATGAACTCGGACATAAATGTCACCGCCGTTCCTTCCCAATGCAAAGCCAAGGAATTTAAAATTTCGGATTGCAAACACACTGACAGTACGACTTTTCTCTCGGTTGACTGTTAGTTTTAGTTTCTCCTCAAGGTACTTTGTACTGCTTTCCAAAAGCCTTTCTGATGCCCGTTTACTCTTGGCAAGAAGC
>JAZUDQ010000044.1:0-21019 GCA_045639745.1 Lachnospiraceae bacterium
GCACTTCGTGCCTTACGAGGTACGGGGCTTGAATCCCCGCACCTCGTACAAGAGCACCCACCGCCTAAAGGCAGTGGGTTTTCTTGTACTTTTATAAATTTTCAATTTAAAATCTCATTCCCGCAAACGCCCCGTTAATAATATGCAACATTCTTTGTTCACTGAATTCACATATATCATTGGCTATTAACGACGCATACCCGTGAACCAACATCAAAAAAGAAGTAAGCATTTCTCCTGCTTCATTCTCTGAACAGCCGACTTTTTCTTTAATATATTCGGATACACCCATATATCTGACATCCATAAACAATAAATTTATCCCTTTTGATTTATCCCGGCTTTCCTGAAACAAAAATCTGAAAATGTTTTTATTATCCCGGCAAAACTTAATATATGATATACCAAATGCTTTCAGAGGATTATCATTTTCATTTTTTTTATTCCCAACATAGCGGTTAAAAAATTCCATGGCTAAATTGTAGGCTTCAGATTTAATTTCATCAATCGTAGAATAACAATACAGAACCGGCTGCGTTGAACATTTCATTCTTGCGGCAATAGATCTGGCACTTAGATTCTCATATCCTTCTTCGCGAATGATATCAAAAGCTGCAATAATTATCATTTCCTTGGTAACCTTTGGTTTTGGCGGCATGTACTTCTCCTTTGTCTTCCTGTAACAACTGTTATATAACGCGTGTTGTAATATATTTTTGTGGAAATATTTTGTTTCCCATCCGCGGCCTCAGAATTCAATTATGCCATTTTTTATAATATATTATCAAAATAGCGTCAACGAATACATAAATATGTTTTTCTTTTTATTAAAACATTTTAACATAAAAAAAGGCATCGGATTAAATCCAATGCCTTTATTCTTCAAAATATATTACTTTACTATTATTAATTATATACCGGTTACGTAGCAGTTATCCAGCTCAACCTCTGTAGTAACATCACCGTATGAATAATACTCAACACCGATTACATATTCTCCTGAGCCCTCATCATAATATAATACAGCGTCAACCATTATATCATAAGAATCTGTTACAATTTCAAATTCCCATCCGCCGAGTGCTGCATCGCCATAGTAACTGCTATCCAATTCAACATCATATACCCACTCGCCATCTTCTTTATAGAGAGCTTTTATCTGTTCGAATATATCCATTGAAACAAAATCATATACATATTCGGAATATGTAACAAAATTATTCCAGTTAGCAATAATATCATCAGAAACATTTCTTCCCTGATAAAATCCGTCTAAACCGTTATATGCAACAACACCGTATGTAGATGAATTATCAAATACCATGTAATAAGGAGCCTGAACGGCAACCCCGTAATCATAATCCAACAAGAGATTATATTGATCATCTAACTGCCACTCTTCGTAGGAGCCTGAAAGTGTGGCTTCGAAAGGGGTAATAACACCAAGATAGAGGTTACCTGTTGAATAATAGTCATAAGCCCACTGAGGAGTAACATCATCTGTCGAACGTACATACTCAAAATCATCATCATAGAAAAACAGAGATTCTCCTATACATTCACAACTCCAATCAACATTCCAATCCGGAATAGAAATAATACCGGTCGTCGGATCCCATTCTCCGAATGCATCATCTCTCATACCAATATACGCATCACCGTTTTCTCTTAAGATAACGCAAAGATATTCACCTGTCTCTTCGTAAGTATACGGATCGTAATATATACCTGAGAAAAGGTACTCCGGATTAGCAACTACAGGTTCGGGATCATCGACTTTATTGTCTTTATTGTCTTCCTTGTCATCCTTGTCATCCTTGTCTTCGTCCTTAACAGATTCTTTTTCATCTTTTTTGTTGTCATTGTTCTTTGAACCGCAACCGGCTAATGTTGATGCAGCCAAGACACCGCATAACAAAACCATCATCACTCTTTTTTTCATAATTTTCCATCCTCCATTGCGAATAAATAATACAGAAGCGCCTTAATTATATCTTTTTATACTCTTTAAAGCAATTGTACACATTAACACAACATTTTCAAATAAAATAGTCATAGTCACCTCAAAATCAACTAAAAAAGCATGGCCGGACGGTCATGCTTTCTTAGTTTACTATTCCAAAGGCAAATTTAATTTGTTACACAAAGTCTCCAATTCCGTTATTCCCTGTTTATCATAAATGCCCATTTCAAAAACTTGATTATTCTGAATATATATAACCCAATATCTATAATGACTTTCCGATTGGCCATTCAGCATTTCGGACGGAATCAACGAAAAATCACCCTGTGCTATATCACCTCGAATGATCAAATAGTATTTACTGTTTTTCTCATCCTCCGCAAAAATAACATCTCCGTCGACCGCACCGTTCTCTTTATATTCCACCGCTAATTCCCGAATTTGCCGAATTAATGAATTAACAGATTCCATAGACGGATAAATATCATAACAACCAAAAAGGAAGTTAGGTTTATCGCTCCATAAATCCACAAAAAATGTCAGTTCTTCAATCCCTGTTATAGAGGATGTCGAAACATATGTTTCGTACCCCATTTCCTGAACTTTATATTGCACCATATCCATTGAAGGCATATTATAATCAGCAACACATTTCTTTTCGGTATTACGTATATAAATTACAACGCCCAAAACTATTATTAAAATAAGCACTATTGCAGGAACAATTATTTTTTTTATTTTATTCATTGTATTTTTCTCCGGGTATTTTTATTCGCAAAGCGGGAGTTCCAGCTTATTACAGATATCTTCGATATAATGAATATATTTTTCGTTATATACCAGCATATGAATCATCTTACTTCCGTCACGATACACAACCTCGTAATAGTATGTCGGTGTGCTTACGCCAAATATCTCGCTAATGACTTCCGTCACACTTTGTATTTTGGAGGGATCAAATTCACCTCTCATAATACAGTATGCTTTATCGGTTTCAGAATCATTTTTATAAATATATTCACCTGTTACAAGTTGAACTTCATCATACGCTTTAATCTTATCGATTAACTTATTATATTCCTGAGTTGCTTTATCAACACTCTTATACTCATTGTAATCAAACAGGAAAATAACCTCATCTTGATTTGAAACATTGGTTTGCTGACAATAAATATTTCTGGAACCGTTTTCCATATTCATATTATCAGTATAAATAAGTCCTAATTCGTCCAATGCTGCTTTAATGTCTGTCGCAGCGACAAAGGAGTATGCCTCTATCGGCTTATTGGCAGGATTACTAAAATAGACAACAGCCGCGATTGCTCCCAACACTATTACCGATACAACCGGAATAACAATTTTCTTTATATCCATATAAACCTCCGTATATCTTTTTTCTACATAAAAATATACCAAAACCGATGTCCGTTAAAGCATATAAGACAAACGATAACTATTATTATCGTTCGAAAATACTATTAAATAATCGAGTAAGAGAAATTTCACCGGATAGTATCTGCTCCATTTTATTATTACAGAGAGTTCTTCACTACTATGGGCTCTCATAACTTCTCACAGTTCGTTGTTACCGGGCTAACGGAACCTCTGCGAGACCTCCACGCCTAAAGTGCGCGCAAACAAAAAATAAGAGAACGGGTCAACCCCATTCTCTTATTAATAAGTTTTACAAAACCGAATTTATATAAGGGAATTCATTCCGCACTTAATCTGTTCGGAAATAACACCGATATTACGAACCGTGTCGGCAATCTCATGAGACGAATCTGCAAGTTTCTCGGTTCTTGAATTAACACCAGAAACAATATCCGACAAATGAGAAGCTTCTTCCAAAATGGTTGAGATAGCTTCGGTAATACTCTTCTGAGAATCATTGGAACGATTAGCTGTTTGTTTTGAATCCTGTGCCAAAGAATTAATCTCTTCGGCAACAACCGCAAATCCCTTTCCGGCTTCTCCGGCTCTTGCAGCCTCAATAGAAGCATTTAAAGCAAGCAGGTTGGTCTGTGATGCGACAGAAAGGATATTGGCATTATTATTATCCAATTCATCAAGTAATTCCCTTATATGTGCGACCGAAGACTGCAAATCTTCACAGAACTTCTGTATATCTCCCAGGGACTTATTAATATCCGAAGATTCTTTAACATTTACGTTATTTGCTTCTTCCAATTCACTTACGGATTTATTCAGTTCGGCAACACGTTCCGTAATCTCTTCCGCAGCAGAAATAATCTTTTCATTTTGTCTTTCTGCGTCTTCTTTTTCATTTCTGACAAGTGTTGCCAATTCTTCAGCTTCTGTTTTTTCTTTCTCAACCAGGCTCTTAGTATAGAATACGCAGTTCTCTTTATAATTGTATCCGTTAAAGATTGCCGTTGCCATCGCCGTACATGTTTCATAGCCGCAACATGAACAGTTTATCTTTCGTTCTTCAGCCGTATTTTTATTCATCTGCTTAAATACAACATCCAATTCCATATTTGACGGAACCTTAGATTTAACCAAATGAGACTTATCCGAATAATGTCTGATAAAGTCTTCCAGCTTTAATCCGGCAAACTGCTTGTTTAACTTCGCCAAACGTTTCTGTGGTGTCAGATTTCTGCCCCATGCAGTTGCCTTGCTGTTGGATTTAAAACGTTCTCTGATTTCCAACATATTATAAAGATTGTCATCCGAATGAGTCTTGCTTTCTTCAACTGCAGTTCCGTACAAACAGCCCGACTGACAGTTAAGTGCATCAATAAACAAATACGGTGTTTGCTCTTTTCCGATACGATCTTTATTTTCCTGAAGGAAATGATACATATGTTTTTCGCCTTCAATCTGACGAATAAAAACGCTTTCTCCCAAAAACCAATAAACATTTTCCTTCAATCCACCGGGTGTAGGATAATACGAACCGAGGCCGTACTCAATCTCATCTACTGCTGCAGGGCCCGAAATAGAATTTTTCTTAACATATTTCATAAGATGATCGAAAGTAACATTATATGTAATATAGCCGTTGGTATTGGGATCATCAATTTCATTTTTCTTTGCTATACAAGGAGAAATAAATGCAAGTTTATCATTTATCCCCATATATTTCTTTGCATAAATTGCGCCACACATCATTGGTGAATGAACAGGGAACAATTTCGGAAGAATCTCCGGAACATATTTTTCAATATAACCGACAACAGCCGGACAAGGCTGAGAAATGCCGCCGAGATAATTATATTTTGTAATATAGTTAATATATGCCCATGTAGTAATATCGGCGCCGAAAGATATGCTGATTATTCTGTTAACACCGCACATCTTTAATCCACCGAGAATCTGACTGTATTCTCTCGGATAGTTTGCCATAAACGCAGGTGCAAGCAATATGGAAATCTTTTCACCTCGTTTCAAATCAGCAAAAAATCTTTCCGTATCGTCATTATATTCTCGTGCATTGTGCTCACATACATCAAAACAGGCACCACAGGCAATACACTTGTTGGGATCAACCTCAATCTTGTTATTACCATCCTTACATGTCGCAACATTTGCACCGTTACAACTGCACGCACTTATACACTTATTACAACCTATACAATTCTCATTTGTAAAAACCAAGTCCATTGTTAATTCCCCCTTTTATACAATATATGTATTCAGATAAATATAATTTTACACAATAAACCATGGGAAGTGCAACATTTTTTTGTCACATTTTATATTTTTTGTTATATTGATTGTCCGAATTCTTTAAGTTCATTGTACGCTTTATCTGTTTTATTGTTATTTCCGGCAATTGTCTTTATTCCGCAATTTTCCGCACCGAAAAATCCGAGAGTACTTTTAAAAGCATATTCTATTCCTTCATAAACATCCGGCGATCCCGAACTCAGAATCATAGCATATTTTTTTACATCAGGCCTTCCAAGAGCATAAAATCTAGTCAAACAAGCCTGCATCTGAGCCGTAAATCCCCAATAATAAACGCTTGATGCAAATACAATCATATCGGTCGTCTTAATTGCCGAATAAACACTGTTCATATCATCATTCTGCACGCAACCGTTCTTAGCATTTCTGCACGAATTGCAACCGAGACATCCGTTAATCTTCATACCTCCGACATGCATAACCGATACAGTATGGCCTTTAGATTCCGCGCCTTCCTTAAATGCATCGACAAGATAAGCGGTATTTCCCTTAGCTCTGGGACTTCCGTTAAGAACTAAAATATTCATAACTTTTTCATCTCCTTAATATACTCTTCATAATCACGTATATACTCCGTTCCGTCATAATGTGTATTTGCCAATACAATCAAAACCGAATCCTCAGAGAAATCATACATGTCCTTCCATACCATCTTGTCAAGATAAAGCCCCATCTTAGGCTTGTCCAACTCAACAATTACCTCTTCATCACCATCGGTAACACGTACTTTACTCTTGCCGCTCACATTAATCAATACGAATTCTGACAGACGATTGGCATGTTGTCCGCGAACTACAGTTGCATCGGAACCATAAATATAAAACATCCTTTTAATTTCGAAAGGAATCTGTGTTCCCCCTTCCACTACAACAAGATTACCCCTTTCGTCACCCAATTCGGGAAATTCCAGAATTTTATATTTTTCGTTTAAATTCATTGCTTATCCTCCATCTTTTCAGTATGGTTGCTATTATTTCATATACTTCATTATATTCTTCCCGAGTATTATAATCAACCGAATATCCTTGCTGCCGCTGCCTCCAACGCTCTTCTTTCTTCAATATTATCGTATCCGTTTGCTCTGTCGTCTATACCTTTAACAATATCATATTTAAACAATCATAATGTTTTTTTGTCATTTCATGTTCTATTCTGACATAGAATTCATCTTCTATTCCTTCGACAAAAATCATATGATGCTCATCACTTTCTTCACCCGTCGCAGGAAAAAGTTGAATCCCATGACAATTAACAACCGCTTCCCCTATGCTTGTCAGTACATTACCACATATCGGGCAAATGTAAAACTTTGAACGCATCATGTTCACAGAAACATTCGCGTTTATCACAGTATTACCTGTCTCCCATTTTGAAATAGTCTTATCGCTTACCCCTATCACTTCAGCAAGTTGAAGCTGAGTCATTTTATTTTTTTCTCTAAGTTCTCTGATTACTGTGCCTGTAACATACCTGTTCATATCTTCAACTTTCTTTTCTGACATTTTTATATAATTCTATGTCAACGTTTCAGAGAACTCTACCTACGCTTCGTAGATATATATCAAAAAGAATGCCGGCCCCCACTTTCATGACTAATTCAGCAGAAGTCTCCAATTATAAAAAAGCACAACACCAAGCATTCCGCCCCATATATATATAAATGCCTCTATTTTACTGTTCGAAATTGCTTTGTCTCCCGCCGTTTGAAATATTTTTTTTAATAAAAGCCACAAAAAATATCCTGCAACAGTCCCCAGTGTATTCATAATTAAGTCATCTATATCGGTTACCCTTGGTGAAAACAACTGAAATAATTCTATAGAAAGTGACATTCCCATACCGGTTAGAAGTACTTTATATAATTTTCTGAATTCTTTCCATATCAGAGGAAGTAAAAAACCCAGCGGAATAAACATAAACACATTAAGTACATTTTGAATTCTTGTTGCACTTCCGGAAATGGAAAACGGAATTAGATTGAGTATTACAATGGGTCCGTGATAATAAAACAAATCCCAAATTGTTCCGATATTTGCCGCATCCCATATTGCAGCATAACAATACAGCATAAAAATAATGCTCCATATGTTATGTCTTAATACAAATCTCTGTTCCTTCAACTTTTTTCTTGTAAAAATCATCCACAAAATTCCCGGGAAAAAGAAACAAGCAGACGAATATAATACATACTTCATATTTATAATCCTTTAAAACTCTCGCTCATCAACCGATAATTCAAACGAATTTCTTGATATATGGATATTGCTTCATTTGCTACGCAATTATATGCTTTTGACAGTTATATCATAATATAAAAAGTACCATTGTTCGTGTTTATCGAGTAATGGTACTCCCTATATGAACTGTTGGTTCCATTCAGGCTATTAAATTGACAAGTGCTTTTTTATCTGTTCGACAGTATTACAATACATATCCATTAATGTATCATGATCGGCTTCCAATATTATAAGGTCAAAATTCTTACTGGCATATTCCATTTTTCCTGCCAGATTTCCCAAATCAAAAGCGCCGATTTTTTTTGCCGTCGATTTCAATGTATGAACTTCGACAGCATATCGTGCGTAATCCTTTGATTTATGAGCATTTTGAATATTTGAAATTTTGATTTCATAATTACCGCAGAAATTTTTAAGTAATTTCATATACTCGGTCTTACTTCCAATTTCTTTAACGGCAGCTTCAACATCGATATCTTCAAATTCCGGCAGTTCTATATCCTCGTCAGACTGTTCTTTCGGAGTTTCTTCACTCTCCTCTTCCTTTGCTTCTTCCGTTATCTCTTCCTTAATGTCAACCGATGTTTTTTCCGGTTTTTCATCAAGCTCTGTTGCATCGCTCTCTTCAGTTATATTTTGTATCTTCTCCTGAGTTTCCGTCTTGTTTTCAATTATTACGGCCGGTTCTTCTTTAATTTTTTCCGCTTGTTCGATTTTTACTTCCGTAAGAAAATCAAATTTTGTTTTTTCAACCGTCTCATTTGTATTTGTATTTTTATCTTCGTCTTTATTTGCATTATCGAATATAGACCCAGGTTCAAATTCTAACGATGAATCGAGTTCATCATTACTTTTCGTTAATTCTTCATTCATGAAAGAGAATTTTGTAGTCTTTTTCGAAACGGAATTATCTGAAGAAATTTCTTTGTCTACGTTAACGATTTCCTCAACCTCATCTGCTTTATTTTCCACAGATTCTTTTTTAGAGTCTTCCTCTATATCCGCCGTATCTTCCGTGACTTCTTCAACAATCAGCTCCGGTTCCTTATTAACCTCAATTTCGACAACTGTCTCCGACAGGTCTTCATAATCAAGATTTTTATCATTAATACTAACCTGCTTAATCTTTTCCGCAGACAAGTATGTCTTTAAGACTTTGATAAGTTCCTTTATGTCGATAGGTTTTGCGAGAAAACCGTTCATTCCTTCAACAAGGAACTTACCTTTCTCCTGTTCCGTAGAATTGGCTGAAATTGCAATTATCGGTACCTTGTCATAATCCGGATGGAACTTACGAATATTATTGGTCACCTCTATTCCACTCATCTCGGGCATCATCTGATCCATGAAAATCAAATCATACACCTTATCATTAATCATATTAAGTGCCGAAATTCCATTATTGGCCGTATCGGCTTCAATGTTAAATGTCTTAAGAAGCCCTACGCATACCGAAAGATTCATCTCATTATCATCTACAACCAATATCCTGGCTTCGGGAGCTTCAAAATCTATCATTGAGCTGATAGAATCTGTCAGGTATATTTTCTCTTCATTAAAGAATCTGATAATTCGGAAAGAATACAACGGACTACGAACAAAACAAATATTCTGATTGTGACTTCCCGGCATGTCGTTACCGTCTGCAACCACAGCCACCTTGAAATTATCTCCGGCTTTTTTATTTATTCTGTTGGCAACTTCTCCGTCATAAAGTTTCTTTTCGATAAATACATAATTAACAATATCCAATTTATCAAAAAGCTCCGACTCGTTATGAGCATCGAACACTTTTCCGCCAAGCTGTTTGATATCATTTACAAGCATATATCTGGCGGAAGGATTATCGAAATATACTAAAGCCTTAATTTTATTGGCTTCTTTGACACATTCTGTCGTAACATTCTCGGGGAGTTTCTGAGAAACAGCAAAAGATATCTCGCTTCCGACGCCGTATTCACTTTCTATTGTGAATTCTCCGCCCATAAGTTCCACAATCTTTTGAGATACCATTAATCCAAGACCAACACCCTCGGAAACACCATTGGTCGGTTTCTTAAGAAGCGCATAAAAATTATTTACCTCTTCTTCCTTAAAACCTCGGCCGGTATCGGATACATCAACATGAAGTCTTGTCATGCCTTCCGAATCCGGGGTACAACAGATTTTAATCTTTATTCCGCCTTTGTTGGTAAATCTCAAAGCGTTAATTGCAATATTTGTAATCACCTGACGAATTCGAGCCGCATCTCCTATAAGTTCTGTCGGAATATTGGGATTAACGTCTATCATCAAACCGATTTTTTTCTCATCAGCCCTTGGCTGAACTACGGTGATTACATCTTCAATAACCTTGAACACAGAATATTGTGACGAAGTAATTTCAAATTGTCCCGCCTCAATATTTGAATAATCCAGAATATTATTAATAACATCAAATAAAATAGTGCCGGACCTTTTAATCTGTCTGACGTATGTTTTTGAAACATCGACATTATTTTCACATATAGCCATCTCTGCCATTGCATTTATGGCATTCATCGGTGTCCTGATTTCCTGACACATATTTGCAAGGAAATCCGGCTTTACCATTTCTTCATTTTGATTATCTTGTTCATTTAGGGATGTATCAAGAGTTTTTCTTTTTTCGGCCGCCAATGTTGAAATAATATTCGCAATACTGTGCGCATCTGCAACAGCAGCTTTCAATTCGTCTTTAGAAAGGACTTTGATATCTTGTGCAGCTTCAAATAATCTTTCCGAATTAATTGCATACTTCTTTGAAAGATTATCAATATTTTCCTTCAATATAGGTTCTGTACTTATATGACCTACTGATATATATCCGATAATTTCGTCTTCAATTTTTATTTCCAAGGTAAAATCAACAAGACCTGCATGGCATTTATAATTTGTACCGTTATCATCCTCAAAAAATTTTCTCAGGTTATTGGTATTACATGCCTTGCATCCCGCTAATCCACTATTACTTTTCTTTATATACTGCTCACAGAATCCGCAATAATAATCATGACCCGGTATGCAGCTTCCATCAGCATTAAATATCCCGCATTCTATCCGGTTTTTCTTGGCAAATAAATTACATAATTCATCAATAACAGACAGGTTCACATATTCCGACAAAGGTAGATTTTTCATCTGTTCAAGCTCCTATAGATTATTGTAAAAAAGCACATTATGCACCAATGTATATATTTTACTATAATTTCGATAAAAATTCCTACCTTTTTGTTAAAAAAAGCAAATATTGTTAATTATTAAACCAGCTTTTTATCCCTTCATAAACATCATCCGCAGACGGAGGGCACCCTTTAATGCTATGAGTGAAAGCGGATGTGCAATTTCCGATACCATACTCTCCGGTCTTTTTTCTGTTGCCTTGTCCGATAAATATTTTATTATTGAATTTTTCAAGAAGACCTTCATCCTGCAACCTGACAAGTGCTTCCATAAGACTCTCATAACACGCGCTGCAGGTGTCCACATCCTGAACACAGTCTCTAAGTTTGAATATTTTATGTGTAACGGGAAGCATTTCCTCTTTCTCGATTCCGTCTCCGTCCAGGGTTCTTAATTTTATAGCATCGTAATCACATATTCCGACTCCGGATTCTGCTGCCATTTTAATATACGGTACGTCGTCGAGTTCGTATCCCAGAAGCCTGCATACATAAGTATCCGTAAGAACCGGGTCAAGCGATGCCATTACACAGTTGCTGTAAAACGGATTGCCTCCCCCCTCACAATCAAGATCACCGCAAATATGGTCTGTCACGATAAAATCCTGTCTGATACTTGAATTCAGAACCGCAATCGGTTTATGAAGCCCCATTGAATGAAATCGCCTTTTTTCCTGATTGGGTATAAGCCCCTTAAGATTTTTGAGTGCACATGTTATATTGGTTTGACAATGGCCTTTTATTACCGGCACATTAATAAGAAAATCTATGTTTTTTACACAATTACAGATTTTTATTTTTCCGTTTTCAACACCGTCTGCCGGCATTTCATAAAAATCTTCCTTCTGCGTGTCTATAAGTCGAACGTTATATTTTTCGGAAAGAGCATTATATCCGCAGATATCAAAAGCATCCTCGGTTTTGTCTCCGACCCACGAACCTTCCATAATACAAATATCCGAAAATCCGTTTTCCGACAAATATTCCAATATTCCTTCCACAACTTCCGGGTGAGTAGTAGCTCCGAAATCAGCAGGAATACATGACATCAAATTAGGTTTGATGCCGATTCTAGCCCCTGAAGGAATCATCTGAGATAATCCGGCTTCATTCAGAATCTTTTTTGTCATCTCTTTGTATTCTGTTCCGTATATTCTCAGAATTTCATTTTTGTTCATTTTCTTTTATATATCTCCTCCATTTACGACTTCCGTATATTCCGTTGGAAACATAACCGAATTTGTATACGAGCAAAACCCATTGTCCGTTCAAAATGTTGAAAAATGTTTCAATTGCAACATATAAATACCATGTCCACCAGGATTCTCTTGATCTGAAAAACATAAGAATACCGTCAAGAATACTCATAACCGCCAAACACGCGTCTGCATACGCGCTGATTTTCTCCACAAGATCGCTGGAATAGAAATTGGTATCCGGGTCTATCTTGGCCATGAAATAACCCAAAACAGCCGACAGAATAACCGTTCCGGTCATAATAAGTACCGTCTGCCATATTTTCAGTTTTCTAACCTTTGTAGTTTCATATTTTTTAACATCTTTGTGCTTTTTCCACGAGAAAAATCCAGCAGTATGAGCCGGAATCCAGAAAAAAATACATACCGCAATCGATGCGAATCTTGTTCTGAGAAGAAGCATACATACAATTTCTATTATTTCAACGACATTATATATGAGAAATGCCCATTTATTCTGCTTAGAAAACAAAAGTTCACAGAAACAGCCTATTACGGTATCAAAAAAATAAAGAACCGTTATCAATACTCCGGATGCAAGAAGCTCTCCTGTTGACTCCGAAAGTACATCCTCCTCCGGAAGAATAACAGCCAAAGCAAGCGACAAACCGATAATTACAACAAGCCAAATTATCTCATAAACGGTAAAGTTTACAAAAAATTTCTTAATAATCTTACCTGCACCTTTTTTACCGCTTGATTCAACGTCTTGCGTATCATCCGACAATATCGGCTTAATATCCTTTAATTTTGTGTCTAATTTCTGTATTAATGATTTTTCTTTCCATGCCAATTGTTCCATATCTATCCCATCCTCTATTCCTATTTCGAAATCTTTGTAAATGCAGAGCCCAACATTAATTTCCCGCTCTCATAAGTAAGTCCGCCCTGAATAAATGCTGTATACGGTTCAACTACGGGGCCGTCACAAGTCAACTCAATCGTGGATCCCTGTGCAAAACAGCCGGCTGACATTATCTCCATATGAGGATACCCCGGCATTTCGCACGGAACAGATGCATATATTGAATCAATGGGCGAAACACTCTGAAGCGTCTGACAAAATTGAACAAGTGCATCTTCCGAGCCAAAATCTATTGTTTGAATGATATCACTCCGATAATCCGAATAACTCGGAATAATACCGGAATAGCCCAATTTTTCTGCCAAATATGCTGTCATTATCCCCAGTTTAACAGCATTACATACTGTAACAGGTGCATAAAACAGGCCTTTAAGGAACTTAATATTCTGATTGTAATTAGCTCCGAGATATTTTCCCATTCCCGGAGAGGTAAGTCTGTCAGCCACCTGCTCAATTAAATCCGCATTTCCCGCTATATAACCGCCCGAGGTAGCTATACCGCCTCCCATATTATGCATAAGAGACCCTGCCATAATATCTACGCCAACCTGAACCGGTTCTTTTTTTTCTACCAATTCTCCGTAACAGTTATCGCACATAATGATAATCTTCTGATCAATTTCTTTTATTAGGGAACAAAGTTTTTCCATCTGTCCGACTGTAATTCCCTTTCTTCGGGAATACCCGCAGGAACGCTGAATCTCTACAAGGGTTATTCCGCCCTTTTTAATTCTGTCTGCAATCTTCTCATAGTCAAAATCACCGTTTACCAGGTCAATCTCTTCATAATCGACTCCGTTCCTTTTTAATGAAAGCGGACTTTCACCACGTATTCCCATAATCTCCTGAAGCGGATCGTACGGTGTTCCGGTAACACATAACATGGTGTCTCCCGGATGAAGAAGACCGGAAAGCGTAAGATAAATCGCATTTGTTCCCGACATTATCTGAGGACGTACAAGCGAATCCTCCGCACCCAAAACCTGAGCAAATATTTTTTCAATTTTGTCTCTGGCTTCATCAAAAAACGAATATCCGTTACTCTCGGCAAAATCAGAATAAGCAACTTCATTTTCCAAAAAGGCATTTAAAACTTTCTCGGTATTGTGTAAAGAAACCTCTTCCGCCAATTCAAAATATTTTTGGCACTCTTTTTCTGCCTCATTAATTAACGTTCTGATTTTATCCGATACATAGATTTTATTCATCATTTATCCTTTCAGGTAACTGTTTGCGAAATAGTACATACATATGCCGAATGAATTATAACAAACACTTTTTTTGGGGGCAAGAAATTCCTCATGCCCCTTTTTTTGATTATTATTTTTTGTTTATTTGAAATTTCTGTCTAAGAAACCCTTAAGAGCTTTGCCGTGTCTCGCCTCATCACGAGCCATTTCATGAATCGTATCATGCAATGCGTCAAGATTATTCTTCTTACAGCAAAGTGCAAGGTCAAACTTACCTTTTGTTGCGCCAAACTCGCAATCAACTCTCCATGCAAGGTTATCTTTAGTGGTGGCTTTCATCATAGGTTCAAGATCTTCTCCTAAAATCTCGGCAAATTTTGCCGCATGTTCTGCTTCCTCATAAGCAGCCTTCTCCCAATAAAGACCAATCTCGGGATATCCCTCTCTGTGAGCTATTCTTGCCATGCAAAGGTACATTCCCACTTCCGAACATTCGCCCCGGAAATTGGCCATCAGCTGTTCAAAAATATATTTCTTGTCTTCTTCCGAAACATCCGGATTATTTTTAACTGTCTTTGCATAAATACCATACTCATGCTCGGCAGCAAGTTTTATCTCACCCTCAACTTTTTCAAATTTTTCTCCGCTAACATGACAAGTCGGACACTCAGCCGGTGGCTCCGGACCCTCGTGAACATAACCGCATATCGGACAAACCCATTTTTCCATTTCTTATTTTCCTCCTTTTTATCTGGTTCTTTTATTTCAATAAAACAATTATACAATACTCTAAATTAAGATTATTCTTTATTTTTCTTACTTAATAATCTTTTATAAGAGATGTCAATTGCAAAAGCCCCCAGGGGGGCAGTTATTACTATAGCAAGCACTGCTACGGTTAACACTATATCTCCGCATGCCAGTCCCAAGCTTAACGGAATTCCGCCTATTGCAGCCTGCACAGTAGCCTTAGGCATATAAGCCATCATCGAAAACAGTCGTTCTTTTTTGTTTAACCTTGTTCCCAGCAGGCAGACAAATACCCCAAGCATTCTAAACAACAATGCGCCCAAAATTACAACAATTGCCGCTACGCCGACCTTTCCCAAATAATTAATGTTAACGGTTGCACCGACTAATACAAAAAGGAAAATCTCCGCTATGACCCAAAGTTTGTTATATTTCGATGATAGTCTTTCAGATACTTCGTGTCTGTACTTTTGCAATGAAACACCCATAAACATTATTGCTATCAAGGCGGAAAACGTAATCGGTGTATCAAGCATATCTTCAATTGCAACCATAATAAACGAAAAAGAAAGCATAATCATTATTTTAACCGTATCTCTCATATGCATTTTTTTAAAAAACAAAGCCAGCAATCGACCCAAAATCAAACCGATAATTATGCCCAGAACAATGGATACGGGAATATTGATAAATCTCATTACAGACACACCGTCTCCTTGAATCATCCCCGTAAAAGTTGTAAACAGAACTATTACATAAACATCATCAACCGAAGCCCCTGCCAATATCAGTTGCGGAATGTTTTGATTTACTCCATATCCTTCTTCCATCAATTTTACCATACGAGGTACCACAACCGCCGGAGAAACCGCAGCAAGTACAGCTCCCATAACAGCCGCTTCGATAAGAGATATTCCAAGAAGCCTTGGGGCCAAAATCAGCATTCCGGCCAATTCAAAGCTTGCAGGTACAAAACACATCATTATTGCAGGTCTTCCGATTTTCTTTAATCCCGAAATATCAAGACTCAAACCGGCTCTGGTAAGAATAATTATCAATGCAATTTTTCTGATATCCGCAGAAATTGACAAAACAGACTCATCAATAAAATTCAATACATACGGGCCAAGTAAAATTCCCGTTAGCAACATCCCAACCAAACCCGGTAATTTGATTTTCTTACACACCCATCCAAGGCCTGAGCCCATCAGCATGACTGCAGCAATACTTAATAACATAATTCCTCCTTAATACACAGAAAAAGCCGACAAAATCTGCGTTGTTTTTTCGCAGAAGTCATCAGCTTTAATAAGCGGTTTTAGTATTAAATACTAAGGGAGAACCTCATTCCCACGATTTTAGATTATATATTTTTTTCTAATACTTGGCAAGAAGTTTATTACAGTGTCTCAGTTCTGTTTTACCGTTCATGTCAAAAGATTATTTTGATTTCAGTTCCTATTTTAAGTTTACTGCGTATCTCTATCTTTCCATCATGAAGTTCCACAATATGCTTTACGATAGCAAGTCCAAGTCCGGTACCGCCGGTATCCCTGGATCTACTCTTATCTACCCTGTAAAATCTTTCAAAAACTCTGTCTATATCTGCCTCAGGTATTCCTATTCCGGTATCTTTTACAGAAAGTACCGTACCTTTTTCCGCCTTTGATACAGATACGTCTATCTTCCCGCCGGGTACATTATACCTAATGGCATTCTGAATCAAATTATCCAGTAGTTCTATTAACATCCCTCGGTTCGACAACACGTATGTATCACTTCCCGACAGTGTTAATTGTATGTTTTTCTTTGAAGCGTTATTTTGTAATAGCTCTACACGCTCCCTAGCCACCTCATATATATTTTGCTGCGAAAAATTTACTCCGACCTCTCTGTGGTCCAGCTCGGATAATCTGATAATATCATTTATTAATACGACAAGTCTGTCCGCATTCTTTTTTATGTCCCCGGCATATTTTACCTGTTTTTCTTCATCCACCATCCCATTTTCAATAAGTTCTGCATATCCTGATATCGCTGTTAACGGTGTTTTAAGTTCATGAGAAACATTCGCCGTAAAATCCTGTCTGTTTTTTGCCGCCGATAGAATATCCTCATGTTGTTCCCTAATTCGCTCAATAAACGGTGATAATTCTTTATATGCTGATTCACTCGGAACATCATCAATATTGGCTGCAATTTCTTTAATCGGTCTCACAAGCTGTTTTGTTAGTAAATTGCTTATAAATACACACAAAATAATAATAATCAAAATCAGAATAAGAATAATGGGAAATACCTGCATAAAAACACTGCTCAACGATCCGGCCTCTGTGGATACACGTAAAACCGTACCGTCCGCTAACAGAAGAGCATAATAAAACGTCTTCATATTCATAGTATCCGATTCTCTGATAGATTCTCCAAATCCATCGTGAAACGCAGCCATTACCTCCGGTCTGTCAAGATGGTTAACCATTTGATTTGCCTGCACATCATTGTCATAGAGAACTGTACCATCTGATGCAATCCAAGTAATTCTTAAATCCTTTTCATCATATACCACTTCATCTTTTACAAAACCTGACACACCCGTAATAGCAAGTGCCCCTGCTGTAATTCTAAGATCTTTTTTTACCTGCTCCTGAAAGAGGCTATAGCAAACTAATATAATCGAAACCATAGTAAGTAAAACTGCAAAAATTGCAACAATAATCAGTCTTAAATTAATTTTCTGTTTCAAACCTCTCCCCTTTCTTTCAGCAAGTAAAAATATCAACTTATTTATATAATTCTCATGTTTTTATTCGATCAGATAACCTACATTTCTTACTGTTTTTATATAATCGCCCGCTGAACCAAGTTTCTGCCTCAGCGTTTTAATATGCATATCAACAGTTCTGGTCTCACCCTCATAATCAGATCCCCAAACTTTTTCCATTATGTTGTCCCTGGTCATGACAACGCCTTTATTAATAACAAGATATTTAAGCAATTCATGTTCTTTATATGTAAGCGTCACATCATTTCCATTTACACTGCAGCTATGGCGAACATTATTAATCTCTATTTCGTTATAAGAAATAGTTTCTTGCTGAAGCGTAACTGTTCTTCGAAGTAATGCCTTTATCCTGGATATAAGTTCCATTATGGAAAAAGGTTTCTTTAAGTAATCATCCGCTCCATCTTCTATACCACGTACCAAATCCATTTCCGATGTTTTGGCAGTGACCATTATGACCGGAATATTTCGTGTTTCAGCCTGACTGCGTAATTTTTTAATTATTTCATTTCCGTTTTCATCCGGCAACATAACATCTAATACAATTAAATCAGGAAGAATTTCCCGCAGTTTATCATAAAAATCTTTCGCATTTCCAAAAGCAAAAACGTCATGTCCACTGCTTTTTAATGCAACAGATTCTATTTCCTGAATACCTTCATCGTCTTCAACAATGTATATAAGAGCCATTTTACTCCCTTTCCTAATCTACTCCCTTAGTTCTTTTTCTTGTTATTCTTTTTATCTATCAGCTTATCATTTCGTTCTTCCGAAACAACTTTTTCCTTCAGAGAATACATTTCAGAATATTTTCTCACTTCATCATAAAACCATTTTGATTGTTTCACATTCGTATCAACATATTCGTGTGTGTCAAAATTTCCACTGCTGACCTGTATCATACACACAGCTATATTGGAACAATGATCCGATACTCTCTCCAGATTTGTTATGATATCTTCTAAAACTATTCCAAGTTCTATTGTACACTTGCCGGCTCGAAGCCTATCTATATGCCGCTGGCGTAATTCCAATTTCAAACCGTCGATAACTTCTTCTAACGGTTCTACACTTCGTGCGCCCTCTATGTCATCATTTAAGAATGAATTCGAAGTCAACTCTACAATATCATAAACAACTTTTACAAGCACCATGAGTTCTTTCTTTGCGTTATCCGAAAATTCCTGCCCCCCTGCAATCATTTCCTCCAAAGACTCACAAATATTCGTCGCATGATCCGATATGCGCTCCATATCGCTTATACAATGTAATATAAGGGAAAGGGTTCTGCTATCCTCATCTGACAGTTTTCTACTACCTATCTTTACTAAATAAGAGCCCAGGCTATCCTCATAGGTATCAATCATTGATTCCATATTTTTTACATTTTTAGCTTTATTACCGTCATAATTATCAATTAACTCCATCGCAGCATGGATACACTCTTTTGTTGTAAAACAAATCGCCTTTGCAGCATCTTTCGAGAGACTGCATGCAAATGCCGGTTGATTTAAAAATCTTTCATCAAGAGCGGTAAACTCCATCGGAAGATTGCTTGATAGTTTATTTTCTTTGTCCTTAACGGAAAATTCTGCCAACCTTACAAGGACATTTGATAATGGATACATAAGTATCGCACAAGATATATTAAATATACTATGAATTATGGCAACTCCCATTGCCCCGATTGATTCTTCCAGGAATTCAAAACTAACAACACTATTTGCACTATAGAATACTATCATAAAAATTGTTGTACCAAGAAGATTAAAATATAAATGAATCATCGATGCCCTTCTTGCATTTTTATTGGCTCCCACCGATGAAATTAAAGCCGTCACACAGGTTCCGATATTCTGTCCCATAATAATCGGTATCGCAGTACCGTATGTTACAGCACCGGATAGACACAGTGCCTGTAAAATACCAACTGAAGCTGAGGAACTCTGTATAACTGCCGTAAGAAGTGCACCTGCAATCATCCCAAGAACAGGATTGGAAAACATCGTTAAAATATTGCAGAATTGCTCATTATCTGCAAGTGGTTTAACTGCTTCGGACATTGATTCCATACCAAACATCAGTATTGCAAATCCCAATAATATGTTTGCTATATTTTTCTTCTTAGAGCTATTCTTCGCAGTCATAAAAATTATGATTCCGATAAATGCAAGTATTGGAGAAAATGATTTGGGTTTTAGAAATTTAACAAAAAAACTTGTTCCGGATATTCCTGCCAGTGAAAGGATCCAAGAAGTAACTGTCGTACCCACATTGGCTCCCATAATGATTCCTACCGCTTGAGAGAGTTGCATGATTCCGGAGTTCACAAAACCAACTACCATAACTGTAGTGGCCGATGATGATTGAATAACGGCAGTAACAAGTATTCCAAGCAGCAAAGCTTTCCATTTCTTAGAAGTTAATTTTTCAAGTATAATTTCCAGTTTTCCACCCGATAAACTTGTCAGGCCGTCTCCCATTACACTCATTCCGTATAAAAATAAAGCAAGACCTCCAAGCATTGTAAGTAATCCGAAAAAATCCATATAAATCACCTATTTTTCATAATATCGGCTGGATAATATCACACCAATGTAAAATCCATAGGTAACTTCTGTAAAATCCATGTAAAATGTTGAAATTCGGACCGGGCGATTTCTTATCTTTCGGTTTCGTAGATCAGTACCCGAGAAGCCTGACACACAGCTAAAAGTTATTCGGCCTACGCTTAACGACAGACACAGATAAAAGCATTTTGTGACAAGCTTATATAATCCTGCACCGCCGTAATGCTTTTGCGGCTACTTTTACGGAACGGATACACCTTGCAGCATACATTTCTTCGTTATGGGCAGGAATGATGACTGAAATCCCTTTCATAACTCTATGTACATGCCTTCGCAGTAGACCAATTCTCAAAATATTTACTTATTTTTATATAATCCTATAATTCTGGTTTCGGCTAATATATGCCCATTCATAGCAGTAATGAGTTCATTCTTCTTAGAATTGATATCAAGTGTAAGTTTTACATCCAAAGCATACACATAAAAAAC
>JAZUDQ010000045.1:0-37124 GCA_045639745.1 Lachnospiraceae bacterium
CAGAGTGTAAGTGCAGTAATGCATTCAGCGGATGGTTACTAATAGGTCGAGGACTTATCCAAACGGGTATGGTTCAAAAGAAGAGGTTGAAAGACCTCAAGAGTATCTGATATAATGTGTGTGTTCGGTTTTCAGGGAATAGTAAATATATTGGCCCACTGGCTCAGTTGGTTAGAGCGCCGCCCTGTCACGGCGGAGGTCATCGGTTCAAGTCCGTTGTGGGTCGTTATGGGGTCTTAGCTCAGCTGGGAGAGCATCTGCCTTACAAGCAGAGGGTCACAGGTTCGAGCCCTGTAGGCCCCATTAATTACATATTTGGGCGGATTCCCGAGTGGCCAAAGGGAGCAGACTGTAAATCTGTTGTCACTGACTTCGGTGGTTCGAATCCACCTCCGCCCATACTTATTATCGCGGGATGGAGCAGTCTGGAAGCTCGCCGGGCTCATAACCCGGAGGTCATAGGTTCAAATCCTATTCCCGCTACTCGTGATATAAAAGATTTATTCACATGCCCAGATAGCTCAGTTGGTAGAGCAGAGCACTGAAAATCCTCGAGTCACTGGTTCGATTCCCGGTCTGGGCATATAGTTTTTTAAAAAACATATGGGATACTAGCTCAGTCGGTAGAGCACTTGACTTTTAATCAAGTTGTCGGGGGTTCGATTCCCCCGTGTCTCATAATTAAGACGCTTTATGCGTCTTTTTTCTTTTCTGATTTTATGATCTGTAAGGGAGGGGTCTGATGGAATTTAAGGTTGCCTTAAAAAATACTATTCCGATTTTAACCGGTTTTATTGTATTAGGTATAGCCTATGGAATTCTTATGGCATCAAAAGGATACGCTTTTTACTGGTCATTTTTATTTAGTGCTCTTTGTTTTGGCGGTAGTATGCAGTTTGTTGCCGTTTCTTTACTCACTACATCATTTGAGCCATTCTCTGCATTTATTTTATGTCTTATGGTTAATGCCCGTCATTTATTTTATGGAATCTCTCTTTTGAAAAAATATAGAGGAATGGGGAAAATTAAAGCATTACTTATTTTTTGGCTCTGTGATGAAACTTTTTCAGTTGTTTCTTCTGTCTCTGTTCCCGATGAATTAAATAGAAAGAAATATTATTTTTGGGTTTCTTTCCTTGATTATTTTTATTGGGTTGCCGGTTCTGTAATCGGTGGTATTATAGGAGGATTAATTAATTTTGATACAAATGGTATAGATTTTGTTTTGACGGCATTATTTGTTGTTTTGTTTTTAGAGCAGTGGAAAGTTAAAGAAAACAGAAAATATTGTATTTTCGGAATTATGGCTACAATTATTTCAAGATTAGTTTTTGGAGCCGATAATCTGGTTATTCCTGCTATGTTGATTATTTTTTTAATAATCAGTTTTGAAAAATTATTTTTCAAAAATAAAACAAATATAAAGGAGGTAGAATAATGGTACTTCCTGCTTCATCAGTATGGCTTCTCATTATAATAATTATGTTCGGAACGATGATTACCAGATTTCTGCCATTTTTGGTTTTTCCTGAAAAAAAAGAACCGCCTCAATTTGTTTTATTTGTATCAAAATGTCTTCCTCCTGCGATGATGGGATTATTGGTTATTTATTGCTTAAGGAATATTTCGTTTTTTAATGCCCCGTACAGTATTTCCGAAGCGGTTTCTGTAGCGGCGATAATCATTTTGCATAAATGGAAAAATAATGTCCTTTTATCTATTATAGGAGGTACTGTTATTTACATGGTTTTATTACATATTTTATAGGTGGTGTAAATGATGAATTTATTTAAATCAAAATATGAAACGGAACTTAATGGACTTATAGAGAAGATCGAAGTCAATTGCAGTAATAATTATAAAGATGCAGCACAGGAATGCCTGCGTGATTATGAAAATCGATTAAACGAGTTGATTGAATTGAAATTGTTAAATAATAAAAAAATTGATGTGTATAAACAAAAACTGGATGTTTATAAACAGAAATTGAAAGGATTTACTCATAAGGATCAAAAGCCGTTTTGGACATAAAAATTTTTTTTATAATTTCCCATAAAAAAAATATTTTTTCTCGTATCAATATTATCCGGAGAAAAAATATATCAAATATAAAGGAGAAATTATGAAAAATAAATTGAGAGGTTTAATTATATTATTGGCAGCATGCAGTGCATTTACATTGTGTGCTTGCGGGAAGTCGGAAGAATCATCTTCTGATCATGAAATAAATGAAAAAGATAAGGATGATGATGATGATGATGATGATGACGATGATGACGACGATGACGACGATGACGATAACAATGATGTAAATAATGCCAATGTTGATTTTGGTGATCCGCTTGAAGTATTGGATATAGATTTAGATGAAGTTGAAACAATCACAATTGAGTACTTTGATGCCGGTGGATTTATAAGTATAGATTTGACCGAAGATCAAATTGAAGAATTTTGCGAATACATAGAACTTTTTAGTGAATTTGATATATCGGAATATAACTTGGCAGTTCTTACCCAGTATGGCATTTTTATAAATGGCGAACAAAAATTTAATGCAGATGGATGGCGCTATATTGAATCACCCGATTGTGAACACTACTTTTATGGAGAAGAGTTAAATGAATATATTACATCAATTGTAGAAAGTAATTTTATTTCGGGGAACGGTTTTAGCGATATTGCAGGTGATTTTGGAGATTACGGATTTGTAATGGTTGGAAACACAGATATATCTATTAGTGACGAACTGTTAATCGGATTATCGAAATATTCTTTTATAGAATGTGATTATGATGATTCGTGGGAAGATTTTGGAACTCCTTATTATTTTATATCGACGGATTATGAAAGTACCCTGATTTTGTATGAGGAATACGATAATATAGGATGTCTTTTTAAAGTAGATGAAAATGGTAATGGTGTATATCAACAATACTATTACATAGAAAGTATGGATGGTGAAAGTATAACTACATTTCTTGATAATATAGCCTATGCATATTCAAATGGTTTTAGCTTTGAACCCGAAGACATTATCTTTGAATATAATTCAATTTGTGAGGCTCCGGATGAAGAATTGGCGAGCCTTATTGCAAACCAGGCATATTCTTTGGATTATATGCAACCGGACTGGCTTGATATAAATTATCCTTTTGAAGATTCCGTTAAAATAAATACTACTTGCGGGTATTTTCTTATTCCTGTTGACCCCACGACTCTGAACAGATATTTTGTAGATAGAAATAATAATGTATATTTTGTTGCGATAAGCTTTGACAGCGAAATTGAAGATCAAATATTTGATATTATGGAAATAGACAGATAATAAGAGGCTTATTGAAGGAAAACATTTGTTGCATTATATCGGATTTGTATAGATAATATATTTACTTGTGTATGAATTTAGCAAATTGTGAATGAAGTAGTTGATATTTATGATTTACCGTAAAACGCTGTGAAAAACGTTAAGAAATGAGGGTATTTATGAGAGATACAAATCCGGATTTAAGAATACTTTTGTTTGAGATTACCGGGAAATGTAATGCTTTGTGCGATCAATGCGGAAGTCGCTGTGATATTGACGGGGAAGAACTTCTGACAAAAGAAGATATTTTAACTGTCTTAAGTGATATCAAGCAGAATATAGGAACTGATGTAATGATAAATATTACGGGCGGTGAGCCGTTAATGAGAACCGACTTGTTTGATATCATGACAGCGGTAACTCAAATGGGATTTGAATGGGGAATGGTAACCAACGGATTCCTGATTAATGAAAAGACCGTATCAGCAATGAAAAAAGCCGGATTAAAGACGATAACGGTTAGTCTTGACGGATTAAAGGATACACATGACAGATTAAGACATCTCCCGGGATGTTTTGACCATATTTTGAAGGGTCTCAAATTACTGAAAAAAGAGAATTTCCTTGATCATATTCAGGTTACATTCACTGCAAACAGAGAAAATGTTTACGAACTACCGGATGTTTATAATATAGTAAGCGAAATAGGAATCGATTCGCTTAGACTCGGTTTTATAGATGAAATCGGTCGGGCACAGGATAACAACAATCTTATTCTTAAGAAAGAAGAAATGGAATTTCTTATATGGTTTGCCAATAAGGTAAATCGAGAAAATAAAATGCCGATTGTCTGGGGATGTCCTCATTTCCTCGGAAATAAAGCTGCAGATAAGAATTTCAGATGTTTTGCGGGAATATATTCCGCATCAATATTATATAACGGAGATATTTTCGTATGTCCCAATGTGCCTCGACTTGAGAAATTTATTCAGGGTAATATAAAGAAAGACAGTTTTAGCAGAGTATGGAAAGAAGGCTTTGAATATTTCCGCAACAAGCCGATTCCTTCGAAGTGTAAAGATTGTAAATATATAGATAAGTGTGACGGGGACAGCCTTCATTCAATGAATTTTGAAAAAGACGAACCAAGATTTTGTTATTGCGATATTTTTGAAAAAAATCAAATGTCACGTTACAAGGAATTCCTTAAAAATAAATATGGAAAACTGTGTATAGAAAAAGTCGATTCCGGGGAAGAAAATGTTAAGGGGGTAATTATAGAGCCGAGAGCCTATGAAGATATAAGAAGAATTTTTCATATGGGAGAAAATCATCCGGTTTCCATGTATGAACAGCAGGTAGGTATGGTAGGTTTTCGGCTCGGTAAATATTATGTGGTCAGGTATGTTTTCGAAGTGAACGGAAAGTATCGATACAAAGATAATGCTCTGTTCACAAAAGATGTTTTGAGAACGTCCGATTATGAAACAAAAATAATTAAAAATAACTATTACTTTAGTGACGACAAAAGAGATTATGTCGGTAACAGCGGCTTAATGTTTATAGGATTTGCTCATTCACATCCTATTCAGGAAGAACTTTGTTACAGCGTCGGAGATGTTTTTATTCATAAAAAATTATATGCCAGAAATAAAGGCAATTATGTCGGAATATTGGTCAATCCGGTGAATGATACCATAGGTGCTTACGAAGGAAAAAATATTAATCAAGCGGATTTATATTTACTTAGTAAATCACATGATGTAATATCATCATAGGTTAGTGTAAGTAATAATTGCGGTATGCATGATTAACGGAGGTGGCTGATGAAGAAAGTATGTATAGTGATACTTATGGTATTTTTAATGGCAGCAGGTATCAGTAGTTGCAATAATTCAGGTCCTTTTTCGGCAGGAGATGATGATGTTGATTATTATGGATGTCCCAATTCTAACAGAGTTAAAAAATTAAATTTGAAAAAGAGCAGAAAAAGATTATAAATTCTGTAATAAGGAGAAAAAAACATGAAGAAATTTATAATGGGTGTTTTGGTTGTGATGCTTGTTGCTCTTGGAACAAGTTGCAGTATCGGAAATGTATTTCCCTCGATAGATACTTCAAATGACGATGTTTGCTATTATGGATGCCCTAATTCAAAAAAAGTGAAAAAGCTGATAACAAAGAAAAGAAAGATTTAATCAGTACCAAAAAGGATAGTTATTTTTAAATGAGGAAAAGAAAAAAGAGAGAACTGACCGGAATTATTATAGTCTCGGGGTTAGTAGTGCTTGTTGTGGCCTTTTTGTCAATATATTTGATCAGAAGTTTAAGACCGCGGTTTACATTATCAGTCTCTCAGATAACAGTAGAAGCAGGACAGCAGTTCTTCCCGCAGGATTTGATTGCTTCCGTTGAAAATGCCGATGTTTCGGAAATAGTAATTGATGGGACGGTGTCCGTCAATTGCCCGGGCGTATATGAGGTTAAATATAGACTGGGCGAGAATGAAGAGAGTGTCAGTGTAAATGTTGTTGATACGGTTTCGCCGAAACTGGTAGTCTGCGAAGAATATGTCTGTGTTGAATATGATGTATTAACTCCGGAGCAACTGGTTTTAAGCTGCTATGATGTAACGGGAGCAACCGTTTCGATATCAGAGAATTCGAGTGAATATAGTGCCCCGGGTACATATAGGATAACAGTCGTGGCAATTGATGCTTATCAGAACAAAACCGAAGCAGCAGTTAATTTATTGGTTGAACCGTTTGATTCGGTTCCGCCTGTGTTTTATGAGATTGCGGACCTTTCAATAACAGAAGGTGATACAGTTGATTTGATGGAAGGTGTAAATGCCAGTGATAATCTTGACGATAGTCCGATTATTACCATTGATGAAGCGGAGTTTGATGCAAATGTTCCCGGAGTATATACAGTAAAATATACAGCGGAAGATTATTATGGTAATATAACAATTGCAGACAGGCAGATTACTGTAAGCGCAAGACCGGTAGTTACACCGGAACCTGTGCCGGTTGCAACGGTTGAGACAGCGTCGGTAACAGATACCGTTCAAACCGAATCGGTTTCGGGAAACGGGTTTACATTTGTGTTTGATACTACGGGGGTTGAGGGACAGCCTTATCTGGTGGCGGTTAATCGTCCGATGTGTACCGTAACGGTATATGGGAAGGATCAGGCAGGTAATTATACGGTCCCCGTAACAGCATTTCGATGCAGTGTCGGCAGAAGCGGTCATGAGACACCTACGGGATATTACTATACAAGTTCAAGATATGACTGGTGTTACATGGTCGATGATACATGGGGAAGATATGCAATCAGAATAAACGGTGGAATTATGTTCCATTCGGTATGCTATTATACGAAATCAATGGATGATCTGGAATATGACGAGTTTAATAAACTCGGCAGCCCTGCGAGTCTGGGATGCGTCAGACTTGATATAGCAGATATATATTGGTTATATACAAATTGCCCTACAGGATTTCCGACAGTAATATACGATGACCCGAACTGCGCGGGACCTCTCGGAAAACCTGATCAGATATTAATTGACACGTCGGATGTTAATTCACGTGGTTGGGATCCTACGGATCCAATGAAACCGTAATATAAGTTTTATATTAAAATAAATTACATATGGAGGGAACTCATGGAAAACATTAATACGGGAATCACCCCCGAGGAATTAAGGGAAGCGGTTCTTATTACAAACAAAATCAACAGCTACTACCAAAGCAAAGTGGTTGGTCAGTCATGGCTCGGATATTCATTACTTATATCCCTTATGACAAACGGACATATTCTTTTGGAATCTGTTCCCGGACTTGCTAAGACAACAGCTGCAAGAGTTGTTACTGAATCCGTAAGCGGTGAATTTTCACGTGTACAGTGTACACCGGACTTATTGCCCAGTGATATTATAGGTACGGAAATATATAATATGCAGACCGGTACGTTTGAAACAAAACTTGGACCTGTATTTGCAAACTTTGTACTTCTTGATGAAATTAACAGATCAAGTGCAAAGACACAGAGTGCCATGCTTGAAGCCATGCAGGAACATGAAGTAACTGTCGGAGGTAAGACTTACAAGCTTCCCAATGTATTCGTTGTTGTAGCAACACAGAACCCTATTGAGCAGGAAGGTACTTATGTATTAAGTGAAGCACAGCTTGACCGATTCTTACTTAAGGAGATTCTTGAATATCCTATGGCAGATCAGGAAGTTGAAATACTTAATCGTATTGAGAGGGATGTATTTGCTGATGTTTCTTCAGTTGCTACTCTTGACGATGTATTATTCCTTCAGGCTCTTTGCAAAAAGGTATATATGGATCCTTCGATTAAGCAGTATATCGTTGACATTGTTCAGGCAACCAGAAAATGTGAACAGTTTATTTCTTCAGATCTTGCACAGTATGTATCAATGGGAGCATCTACTCGTGCAGCCATTACATTTATGCAGGTTAGTAAGGCAATAGCCATTGTTAACGGAAGAGATTATGTTACACCTGATGATGTTAAATTATTAAGACACAGTATTCTTCGCCACAGACTCGGCCTTAATTATGCGGCTGTTGCAGACGGAGTAAAAATTGAAACAATTATTGATAGTATTTTTGATGCGGTAAAAGCTCCATGAAAATGAATTATATCTCAAAAATTCGTGCGAATTTAGGAAAGTATAAGACTATACATACTATGAGGCGCTCTGACAGAATTATCGACGGTAGTTATAATTCCGTTTATAAAGGAAGAGGTATGAATTTTGATGACCTTAGAGAATATGTATTGGGAGACAGTATAAAAGATGTTGACTGGAAGGCAAGTGCCAGAAGCCGTAAACTCCTTATTCGTGAGTATATTGTTGAAAAAAGACACAGCTTTTTGTTTGTAATGGATTCCAACAGACGTATGCTGGCTGATTCGGACAAGAATGAGGAAAAGAGGAATCTTCTTCTTTTAAGTGCCGGTACAATAGGTTATCTTGTAGCAAGCAACGGGGATTATGTGGCTGATATTTGTACCTCGGACGGTAAGGTTGATTACTTCCCGTTTAAAACAGGAATGGGACCTCTTGAGGTTATTCTCAACAGATATCATAATGCTGTTTCTTTGAAGAATTACGATTCCTTAAATAAGTCGCTCGAATTTATCGTAAAAAATATACACAGAAGAATGATTATTGTTATTGCCACAGACGCTACCGGATTGTCAGAGATTGATGATTCTCTTTTACGACAACTGACCGGTGTACATGATGTTTTGGCTATATGTGCCACTGATGCGGATCTGGGCGGAAGGCGTGTACTGGATTTTGACAGCGACGTTTATTTACCTCCTTTTTTTACTAAGGACAAAAAACTTGTAAAACTGGAACGAGAAAGAAAGGATAAAATACTGGCAAAATGTGAGGAAAAATTAATAAAGCATGGTATTGCTTCTGTTAATATAGGATCCGAACATGAGATATGTGGCAGTGTTATTAAACTTTTGGAAAAACACAAGAGAGGAAGATAGAGGTAAACTATGAAGAGCGCCGTAGAATTGCAGGATATGTTTTCATATTCGAAGACTCCGGTCATAATTTTGGTTATTGCGTTGGGTGTCTACGTACTATGGTTTATTTTCCTAATATATTTGAAATATTTTAGGAAGCCAAAACCTAAAAAAGAGCCGATTGTTGTTTATAAAGTGGCTGATAAGGGCAGATACCTTCGTGAGTTGGATAGGATTAAAGTACGTTATGATCGAAGTGAATTGAGTATGAGAGAAGCTTATCAGTTGATGAGTTTGTGTATTCGTAAATTTGTATTTGAAAGTACAGGTAAAAAAGTACAGAATTTTACATTGATGGATTTAAGGATAAGAGGCATGAATGATCTGGGAGATCTGATTGAGGAATATTACAGACCGGAATTTGAGAGATTTTCCGAAGGTGATTTTATGGTTTCGTATGAAAAAACAAAGAGGGCTATAGAAAATTGGAACTAAGAAATGAAAATATAATTCTGATAGGTTTGATTGTAGCTGGTGTTTTATTCCTTGTAGGTCTTATTCCGTTTAAATTTTTTAAGAGAAAAGGAAAGACAAGGTATAAAGATGGTAAAAAAGTAGCTGCACTTTCCTATATTAAGAAAGAACCTTATTTCAGATTTAAAATTGTTTTTTATAAGGTCGTTTTAAATGTTGTGAGATTATGTTGTCTTGCGGCTGTTTTGTTGGCATGTTATCTGATGGCAAGGCCTCATGTGGTTAATATCAATGAAAAAAACATGTATGCAAGAGATATTATTATTTGTATGGACGTCTCAGGTTCGGTTATGGAACTGGATATGCAGCTTGTGGATAGTCTTCATGATATGGTAGATCAGCTTCATGGAGAAAGAATGGGCATAGTGCTGTTTGACTCATCCCCGGTTGTTATTTGTCCTTTAACGGATGATTATGAGTATATTAGTGAGATGCTTGATACAATTAAAAAATCAATACGCTGTATGAGCGGTTATTCATTTACATGGGATGATGATGATTACTCATATATGTATTCGTACATATGGGCAGGAACTGAAACAGGTATGTATGAAAGAGGAAGCTCTCTTATCCCTGATGGTATGGCTGCTGCTGCATTCGCTTTTCCTTCCGAGGAAGAGGATGAAGAGGATCGAACAAAGATAATGATATTTGCGACAGATAATGAATTGTGTGGTGATCCGCTTGTTACTCTTGACCAAGCTGCTGATATATGTGTAGAAGAAGGCGTTGTGGTATACGGACTCGGAACAGAGTGGATGTACAGAGAAGAGCAAAAAGAGATGGAACGCGCTGTTGAGAAGACAGGAGGAAAATTCTATTTGCAGGAAGATGCTGATTCAATAGATGAAATAGTTGAAGAAATTCAGCAGACAACTGCCAATTTGGTAAGAGGTGAAAGGCAGATTACAAAAGAAGATATGCCGGAGGCCGGAATTCTTGCATTGATTGTATCTATATGTGCGGCGTATGTTTTGTCGAAAACAATTCGGTTATGATAAGGTGAAATCAAAAAATGTTAGATATATTTGATAAATTGATAATTAGGCCGGTTATACCGGTATGGGTTATGGCTATAATCTGTGTTGGAATTATATGTCTTAAAAGAAGGGGCGTATTTGGATTTATACTACAGATATTTATTTCGGCAATGCTGTTTATGATTAATCTAAGAGTTATGTACCCAAGTGATAATATTCAGGTGGAAAAAACGGATGCCAATGCATATGTGGTATTTATCATTGATGATACCATCAGTATGTTGGCGGACGATATGGAATATGAGGATACCAGACTTGAAGCTGTCAAAAGAGATTGTAAAAATATATGTGAGCAGCTTTACGGAGCAAAATTTACTGTTTTGACATTCAATAATAATTCAAATATTCTCTGTCCTTATACAAATGATTTGTCATTCATTGAAAATACAATTGATGCTATACAACCGCTGTCTGAATATTATGCAAGAGGAACAAGTCTTTCGGTATGTGTGGATGACGCAATAACAATGTTGGAATTAGCTCGTAATAAGGCTGAAGAAAATGGAGAAGATGCGAGATTTCTGTTATTTTACATCAGTGACGGCGAAACCAATACAGATGAGAAAGACTTTGATGATTTTGAAGAACTTATGGAGTATTGTGATGACGGAGCAGTTCTCGGTTATGGAACCGAAGACGGCGGTAATATGTACATAGCTTCCGGCAGTTACGATTACGGCTATTACTACAATTATGAAGATACGGGGCTGGATGATGACGAAGAGGAGAATAAATACCCCATTTATGATAATAACGGAGATATTGCCGTATCTAAATATAACGAGGAGAATCTTAACGAAATAGCCGGATATATCGAATTAGATTATATTCATATGGAAGAACCTGCGGATATAAATGATAAAATAGAGCAGATCTTGGATGGGACACTTAAAACTCCGTCTGATGAAGATGAGACACAGGGATTTGAAGACACATATTTCTATTTCGCAATGGTATTGGCGGTTCTTTTGGTAATCGACTTTATATGGGTGAAGAAAGGAGAATACTATGTATAAAAAAATAATATCGATTTTTGTAGTTCCGTTGTTTATAGTATTTTTGTTTTTCTTGGTAGTATACTCTTCAAATGAAAGTATGATTGATAAATATAATAATGGTGATTATGTTCAAAATACTTTATCAATGGTTAATGTGACACAGAAATATATTGCGCCATATAATTCGGGGAATGTATATTACAGGCTTGAGCAGTATGAAATGGCAGAACAAAAATATGAAGAAGCTTTAGCTTACATGAGAGAATTAGACGAACCCGTAATGGGATATGACTGTGATATCAGAGTAAATCTTGTCCTTTCAAAAATAGCTACTTTTGATGTAAATGCTGCAAAAACAATAGATGAGTTGGAAGAAGCAATAGATTTTCTTCAGGGGTGCGTTGATATACTTACAGAAAACGGATGTGCCGCAGATGATGAGTTCGAATCTCATGACAGAGATGCTCAGAAATTAAAAGAAGAACTTGAAGATATGATTGAAAAACTCGAAAAAAAGAAGGAAGATCTGGAACAACAACAGCAGCAAGGCGGAGATCAGAATGGAGATCAGAACGGGGATCCGAACGGGGATCAGAACGGAGATCAGAACGGAAATCAGAACGGAGATCAGAACGGGGATCAGAACGGGGATCAGAACGGGGATCAAAATGGTCAACCGTCATATCAGGATATGTATAATGATCTTATGAATCAGAGCGCCAACGATCGTTATGGCGACATGATGTATTACTCTCCTGACGGAGATTCTATTATCGGAGGTAACGGTAGCAGTTATTCAGGAGATTGTTGGTAAAAATATTTATACTTGCGAAATAAAAGAAGGGTCTATATAATTAGTTAAGTATGTGATTTACATAACTATATTTATAGAGGTGAACTAATGAAGAAATTATCATATGTTTTACTCACAGCAATGGTGGCGACAGCTGTATTGGTTGGATGCGGAAAGAATAATGGCGATACAGGAACAACATCAGTATCAGACTCTGATGTAACTGTGATTAATCTTGGCGGTGCTACGACCGGAGACAATAGCGGTGATGCAACAGATGTGCCTGTTGAAGAGACAAGAGAAGGAATGGTCAGAAGTGAGCTCACCAATGAATGGATTGATGAAGAACTTGAAGACCAAAGACCTATTGCTGTTATGGTAGATAATGAGAGTACTGCTCTCGATCATTACGGTTTAAACCAAGCTGATATTGTTTATGAACTTGTTAATTCTACCGCAAACGGATGGATTACAAGATTAATGGTTATTGTAAAGGATTATGATGAGATTGAGCAGTTGGGAAGTATAAGAAGCGCAAGACCTACTAACTTTATGTTGGCTGCCGAGTATAATGCAATCCTTGTACATGACGGAGGCCCGGTTTATATTAACAGTTTCGTTTCACAGCCTTATACCAATAACTTAAGCGGTGGATTTGCAAGATATTCAAACGGAAAAGCATCTGAGTATACGGAATATGTTACTGCGGAAGGATACACCAATCCCAATACCGGCAATTCGTATGCGGGGCTTTTGGACAGAATTGATTCTGCAAATTACAGCACAACTTATAACAGTTATTACGAGGGCGATCACTTTACATTCTCAAGTGATGAGAATTACATGCTCTCTGATAAGTATTCGAACGCAACAAGTGGTGTAAGTGTAACACTTCCTTTTACTCATAACAGTTCACAGCTTGAATATAATGAGACAACCGGAACATATGATTATTCGGAATACGGAAAAGATCATATAGATCCTCTTGATGATAATAATATTCTTACTTTTAAAAATGTTATTATTGTTGAGGCTGAAGTTTATGAATTGGATTCCAACGGTTATATGTGTTACGCAATTCAGAACGTATCAGGTTCGGGATATTATTTAACAAACGGAGAATGTATTCCCATAAATTGGTCAAAGCAGGGAGAGTCAGGAATAACATATTTTACTGATACAAACGGTAATCCGCTTGAGCTTAATACAGGTAAAATTTATGTTGCATATAGTCCGACAAACCATGGAACCCTTACGATTGAATAAATTTTGAAAATCACGAGCGGATTTCGATACAATGAAATTTAAATTTATTTGAAATAATGAAAAGTGAAAGCTGTTGCTTTCACTTTTTTATGTAATTGTGATGAATATTGGATAACGAAATACTAAATATGTATTGCGGATTTGTTAAAAATGTGTGGTGCTATTTTGCTTAATAATAATTAGTATTAATCATAATGGTATTTGTATATATAAAGTGATTTCGCGCAAACGGAGGAATGTGATGAAAAAAGTTGTTAAGTTCGGTGGCAGTTCATTGGCAAGTGCAGAACAGTTTAAAAAAGTTGAGAAAATTATTAAAGCAGATGAAGCAAGAGTATTTGTTGTACCTTCGGCTCCCGGTAAGAGGACATCAGATGATACCAAGGTTACAGATATGCTTCTTCATATGTATGAGACTGCTAAGAAGGGTGAGAACTTTGATGCAGAGATAGATGCAATTAAGGCAAGATATAATGAGATTATTGAAGGTCTCGGACTTAAGAAATTTTCGCTTGAAGAGGATTTCAAGATTATTTCCGATTATATGAAGGCGACTCCCGAGAGAGATTATGCTGCTTCACGAGGCGAGTATTTAAACGGAAAGATTATGGCCGCATATCTTGGTATAGAATTTGTAGATGCGGCAGATGTTATTTTCTTTAATGAAGAAGGTAATCTTAATACCTATAAGACTGACAAAGCTCTTGCTCAAAGACTTGAAAAGGCCGGCAAAGCAGTTGTTCCCGGATTTTACGGAATGGGCAAAGACGGAAAGATTAAGACATTTAGCCGTGGAGGTTCTGATGTAACAGGTTCACTTGTTGCAGCTGCTTCAAAAGCGGATGTTTACGAGAACTGGACGGATGTTTCAGGCTTCCTCGTAACAGACCCCAGAATTGTTCCCAATCCAAAGGGTATCAGATACATTACATATAGAGAACTTAGGGAACTTTCATACATGGGAGCATCGGTTCTTCACGAAGATGCTATTTTCCCTGTAAGACACAGTGGTATTCCCATTAATATCAAGAATACCAATGCTCCTGATGATGAGGGAACATGGATTGTTGAAAGTACATGTCAGAAACAGGATTACATTATTACGGGTATTGCCGGAAAGAAGGATTTCTGTACTGTATTTATTACTAAGGCAATGATGAATGCTGAAATAGGTTTCTGCCGAAAAGTACTTCAGGCATTTGAAGAGAATGATATTTCAATTGAGCATATGCCTTCGGGAATAGATACAATGACAGTTGTAGTACATCAAGATGAATTTATGGATAAAGAACAAAGTGTTGTATCGGCAATTCATCGTAATGCAGAACCGGACAGTATTGAGATTGAATCAGGACTTGCTCTTATAGCAGTTGTAGGTCGTGGTATGAAGTCGGCAAGCGGTACTGCGGGTAAGCTTTTCAGCGCACTTGCCAAAGAAGGAATCAACATCAGAATGATTGATCAGGGTTCTTCGGAACTTAATATTATCATTGGCGTAAAGAACAGTGATTTTGAAGCTGCAATAAAGGCAATTTATAATACGTTTATTACGAAATGATGTGAATGTCGGAATAATTAGATAAAAGATTAATAAAAATAACCTGCGGAACGAATTGAAGGTAGTTACCTCAATAAATTCTACGGGTTATTTTTTACATTACATAATTGCAGATGTTCTTATCCTGATTGTGGGAAGTGATTTGAGCGTGTAATAATAATTGGTTTGCCAGTCAGCTCCCTGGGACGGATCGTTCTCTCCCGTTGCGGGAGGAGCAAAAATTCTTATTACCATATCACAGGAATCGGTTATGGGAGATTTGAAAAAGGCCGGCATTAAATCTACGCATTTTACACCGGGAGCTTTATAAAACCAGTGTTTATTTATTTCAATCATAAGATTGGCATCAATATTATTTTCATCAAAATACAGTTCCGAAAAAACGGGATTTTGCTCAAAATGAACATTTATTCCGATGCCGTCGGCATCCTCCGAACCGCCCCATCTTAGTGTAATCGGAAGAGTTATATTTTCATTTTCATCGTTAATTTTCGGATAGAATTTATCTTCGTATATTATTTTTTTAAAAGAATCGAGTATAGGCAGAGGAATACCGACATCTTTGTTGTTGGGGTCTTCAATCTCAAGGCCGAGACGACCTCTGTCTCTGAATTGGTACATTGTTATGGCATCAAGCCAATTGTCCTTATCTTCTTTTAGCTTTGAACAAAAGGCCTCAACCATTTCTGCCTGTTCGTAAGGTCCCGTAACATCTCCGTCGGCATTAAATTCCGAAAGAACAAAGGGTCTTTCTTCACCCGCAAGAAATTTGTATCGATTACAGCTTCTTTTGGAGATGGCGTATATTTCGTCTATAGGTGAACGTTTGAAAGATGTACCGCCCTTTTCGGCAATGTCATAGGGCCAGCCCCAATGGAGAGAGAGATATGTGTCACATGAAAAAATATCCGCATTTTTTATGGCAGGAAGAAAACAATCTTCCATGAGCATTTTTTCTTCTTCAAGATCTTTGTAGCCGTCGAGACAGATAATCATTTTAACATTCGGGGCTTCTCTGTGAATAATATCGCAGAAATGAGCAAAAAATGATGCAACTTCCGGATAGTCAGCCCGTTTATTAAATGAGAACCAATTACCGGTGGCTTCGTGATTAACTCTTAGTAGTAACCTTCCGAAAGTAGATAAATCTTTTGCAATTGCAATAATATGATCGTCGCCGACATGCGGATCGACGGTAATTGTCAGAAGAACATCCTGACCATGTCTTCTGACATCTCTCATCCAGTTAAACGGTTCAAGTTCTTTTAATCCTATTAAACCACCCTTGTATGTTTCATAATCGTCATAAGGGTAATCCCATTGAAAAGAAATTTCCTTATCGGAAAAAGCATCATGGGCGCGTTGGGGAAAAGAATCATCCAAAGGATAGTAGCTTGTCATAAGGGAGATTCCTCGCATTGGACGACATAGAGAATTTAATATGTAATCCTGATTAACATATTCACCACGTTCACTTCCGTCACCAAGATCTATTGAACATTCGGCAGGTCCTAAGTGTGTTAAATGTACATCGTTCAATTTATATAACCTCCGTTTATCTTTTGATTCAATGATATTTTATCATTATATCATAAAGAAAACTGATTTTTGTAAAGTTTCTATGTTAATGTGAACATTTTCAAATTACAATCAAGTGCTATAATACATATAATTTAAGAAACACAATGGTAGCACATTCTATATAGGTTGATTAGTCTGTTGGAGGAATACGGTATTGAAAAATGTTACTAAAGTGATGACATCGTTTGGCATAATTACGGCGCTTGGAGTGGCAGCATCGGAAATAATGCTTTATCTGGTTTCTGATTCGAGAGCTAATTTGGATTTTGTTATTAAGTCCAAGCCGGATGCAAAAAGCGAAAAACGCGAAATGCTGATTAAAGAGTCCTTAAAGTGGTTTGATACCGTGGAGTCAGAAGAGTTGTATATTGAAAGCAGGGACGGCATTCGGCTTCATGCAACATATATTCCTCCAAAAGGAAAATTAAAAAAAATAGCATTATGTGTTCATGGAATCAAGAGTTACGGAAAAAGGGAATTTTGCATACAGGCCAAAGATTTTTATGAGAATTCAATAGGTACGTTTCTTATAGATCAGAGAGGTTGCGGTAAGAGTGAAGGAAAATATGTGACCTACGGCAGAAAAGAAGCGGATGATTGTTACAGATGGCTTGGATTTATAAATGAGAAGTGGGGAAAAAAGACAGATATATTTATATACGGAATCAGTATGGGCAGCGCATCTGTTATGCTTCTTAATGATTACAGACTTCCGTCAAATGTCAAATACCTTGTTGCCGATTGCGGATATTCCTCGGTAAAGACGCAGCTTACCGACACATTTAAATCGTTAAAGATACCTTCGAAAGTTGCATATTTCTGTTATGGAATGGCATGTTTTATGCATAGCATATATGAACCCAATGCCGTTAATCCTATAGAAAGTATGGAGAAATGCGAATTACCGGTAATTATTGCTCATGGCTCGGAAGACTCGGTAATATCGGTTGAAAATGCTTACGCAATATATGATGCATGCCCTTCAAAGGACAAGAAACTTTTTATTGTGGAAGGTGCAGGTCATACAGAAAGCTACAGCCTTTCAAAGGAATTAAGAGATTTGATTATAAATAAATAATAATAGAAAACAGAGGAATGGGAAAATGAAAAAAATAAAAGGAATTTTAAATGAAATTTTTATAGACGGATTATCAGGAATGGCGCTGGGATTGTTCTCAACACTTCTTGTGGGAACTATTCTCGGACAGATAGGTCAGTTTATTCATAGCGATTTGGGATTATATATTGTAGCGGTATCAAATGTGGCAAAGACGATTACCGGAGCCGGTATCGGTGTAGGTGTTGCCGCAAAACTAAAACAGGGACCCCTCGTTACGGTTTCGGCTGCGGTATGTGGTATGATTGGTGCATTTCCAAGTGTAACCGCTATTGAAAATTATGCTTTCGGTAAAGGCGGGGAGCCTTTGGGAGCTTTTGTTGCGGCATTGGTAGCAATTGAGATAGGAAGACTTGTTGCGGGAAAGACACCTGTAGATATTCTTATTACGCCAATATTATCAATATGTTCAGGTGCAGTGGCAGGCATTTTTGTAGGACCGTATATTTCACAGTTTATGACATGGCTCGGAGGAATCGTTAACGTTAATGTTGAGGCGCATCCTTTTATTGGCGGAATAATAATAGCTGTATTAATGGGTATGATTCTTACACTTCCGATAAGTTCGGCTGCCATAGGTATTTCAATGGGAATAACCGGTATTGCTGCTGGTGCGGCTACGATAGGATGCTGTTGCCAGATGGTAGGTTTTGCGGTAGCAAGCTTTAAAGAAAATAAGACAGGTGGTTTGGTTGCACAGGGCCTTGGTACAAGTATGTTGCAGGTTCCGAATATTATTAAAAATCCTCTGATATGGATACCTTCTATCTTATCAAGTGCAATTCTTGCGCCTATCTCAAGTTGTATCCTTAATATGGCATCTACTCCGGTCGGATCAGGTATGGGTTCTTGCGGACTCGTAGGGCAGATTGCAGTGCTTCAGACAATGACTGAGACAACTGCATTTTGGGTAGTTATGGCAGAGATTGCCGTAATGCATTTTATTTTACCCGGATTGCTTACATGGATCTTCGCGAAGCTTATGTATAAATTGAAATGGATTAAGAGCGGAGATATGAAACTCGATATTTGATAATTACATAAAACAAAAATTTTCCAATTGTTGCCGGTCAGATAGCGAATATCATCTCCGGCAACAATTGTTTTTTACGGCTCATTACGCCGGGCATATCAAGAACACCTTCTTCTATCTGATTGTAAGGAAGGTGACGGACAGCTCTGTAGTCGGTAGTAAGCAATATACTGTTTTCGTTTTTTACATTTGTAATCATAACAACAGCCCAATCCAGTGCATTTTTTTCACATATGTCAAAAAGGGCTTTTCTGAATTTATTCTTGTATTCATCCAAATCATGCATAGTGGTAACTTCACATTGACCTATGCCGAAATTAATTCCTTTTTCCGAATAGCGTTTGAAATCGGCAAGTATTGCCGTTTCGGGATTCATTGCCGCAAGACTTTCAATGTGGCTAAACATATTTTGACCGAATTCATCTATTTGTACATCAAGAATCGAAGCCAGTGCTGATGCGGAATCAATGTCAACCTTTGTAGTTGTCGGGCTTTTTAGGATAAGAGTATCAGCCATCATTCCTGTCAGAAGTATTTTGGCAGTCTCCTTGTCAGGAACAAGCTTATTACGAAGATAAAGCTGATAGACAATGGTACATGTACTTCCGAGTGGTTCGGAATCAATAAATATCGGGAGGTTGGTTTTTAAGGCATCGAGTCTGTGATGGTCTACAATCTCGGTTATATTGGCTTCTTCTATACCTTTTATGGATTGTTTTGGTTCGTTGTGATCTACCAAAATGACATTGTATCTTGGTATTTTTAGAAAACATCTTCTTGTTACAAAGCCGATATAAGAACCGTTTTCGAATACCGCAAGACCTCTTTTTTTGGAGGTTGACAGAGCGAGTTTGGCTTCTTCAAACAAATCCGAACTGTCAAGAGGCGGCTCCTGTTCGCGCATTACTTCTCGTATCGTAGGAACATAGTCGGCATTGCCGTTTGCGGACAATTTCTTCATAAACCAATCGGTAATATCATCAATTGAAACTAATCCGGCAAAAGAATTGTTATCAAAGACCGGAACCGCTGAAGGATTTGTTTCTTTGTAACTTTGGGCCAGAAGAGTGAGAGGCTGATCGATATCAATATGCTCTTGAGTATCAAGGCAGACATCACTGACTTTGGGAAATACATTGGGCATATATTCCGGGGGATCAATTGATAATGCTTCAAGTATTTTTTCACAGCTGTTATTCAAATGACCGCATCGTACGGGAATGTATGTATTGTAAGGATCCAATTGCGATTTGAGTTTGGAATATGCAAGAGCGCTGCATAAACTGTCGAGATCGGGATTTCTGTGCCCGGTAATATAAATATTTTCCATGTGACCCCCTATTATAGGATTTTGTTTGAAAGATTTAATGATATAATTATACTATATTATTAGGAGTGTGGCAGAATGCTTTTTGATGAATTGATGAAGCTGCATGTTATTCCGAATGCGGAGAAAAATTGGGCAGAATACAGGAATATACTTACGAATTTTATTTTGAACAATTCGGTTAATTGCGAAAAAATATTAATAGTCGGAGCAGGAGCCTGTAACGATATAGATATAATGAGAATAGCGGATAAAATATCGAAGGTCGTTCTTACGGACAGAGATTTAAGGATCGTCAGACAGGCTTGTGAAGATAAATTTCCCAAGGCTGAGATTGAGATTGTTTATTCGGATTATGTAGGAATAACCGATGAGGATTACAGCATATTGGTAGAATTACTTCGGGGTTATTTAAGAAGCGGCGGCAGTATTAATGAGTTTGATTCGGTATTTTTGGAAAATGCGGAAAGACTGTTAACTAATGCAGTGCCATCTGTAGAAATAACGGAAAAATATGATATAGTGGTTGCGGCAGCGGTTCACTCTCAGTTAATCGGTAATCTTGGATTGATATGGGATGTGTTTTCGACGAGAATAGGAATTGACGGATCTGATGTGTTCAATCGTTTGAAGATTTATAACGATGGAATAATTAAGGAATTTAATAACATTCTGTTAAAATATCTAAAGAATAACGGAATGTTGATAACTGCCCTTGAAACAGAGCGAGAGGGAAAAGGGGCTGTTGAAGGAGCATATCAGGCATTGTTCAATCTGGAAAGTTTATGCGATAAAGGGATAATAAATTTAATAGATTCGAAGAGTGTACGATGGCCGTTTACGGATAATTGTAATTATAAGATGAGGTTGGATGCTTTTAAAAGGATAATGTAATCGGAAATGAAGGGATTTCATATGAAAAGTAAATTGGGAAAATTGATTATATTTGGGATAGTGTTATCTTTGGTATTTTCCATGACGGCATGTGGAAATGATAAGAAGACAAGCGAAATCAGATTTGCTACCAATCCTAATTTTGCGCCTTTTGAATACAAAAGTGAGGATGGCGAAACGGATCATTATGAAGGAATCGATATTGCCATAGCAACGGCGATAGCCGAAGACAATAAACTGGAGATGTCCATTGAAGGAATGGAATTTGATTCCCTTCTTCTTGCTTTGCAGAACGGAACTGTGGATGCTGTAATTTCAGGCCTCAGTATTACCGAGGAACGAAAAGAATCTGTGGATTTTTCGATTTCATATTTCACTGCTTCTCAGGTTATGATTGTATTGGAAGATTCTGATATTACGTGTGCTGCAGATATGGATGGCAGAAATATTGCCGTTGTGCAGGGATATACCGGAGAAAAATGTGTTCAAAAACTTGGGTACGAGTATGAGACATTTAAGAAAGCCAATGAATGTATAACTGAGCTTATGAATGGAAAATGCGAAGTGGTTGTCCTCGATTCTTTAACAGCTTTATACTTTGTCAACAGTAATCCCGGATTAAAGATTGTAACGGATGAGAGCGTTTTTGAGAAAGAAGAGTATGCAATTGCGGTAAAGAAGGGGAATGATGTACTCCTTGACATGATAAATGCATCACTTGAAAAATTTTTAAACGACGGCACTATTGATTCGATTATTGTTGAGTATTCTCAAGAAACAGGAATAAATTAAAACGCTTTTAAAAAACAGATTTGTTGTTCGTGGCTTTGAGATTAGAGAAATAGTATGATAAAATAAAAGCATAGACTAGGAGTGAAATAATTCTCCGGAATGAGGGATTAGTTTGAAGAATACAGAACAGGTTATAGAACGCGTAAAGAGAATGGTAAATGAATCACAAAGAATAGTGATTCTTTTGGGAGTGGGAACATACATAGAGAGTGGCGGAGATAATCTATGGTCTTCGAGAGTGTGTTACTATATGGAAGACAGATATCATAAATCGCCCGATGAAATGATGTCGGTTGGCTTTTACAGTGCCAGAAGAGACAAATTTTTTGAATTCTACAAAAATGAAATTATTTCCAAAGATTTAAAACCTTCATCACTGTATAGTGATATTGTCAGATTGCAGAAGACGGGAAAGATTAAAAGAATAATAACTCAAAATATTGATGGCCTGCATACCATGGCAGGTCTTAAAGATGTGTTGGAATTACACGGAAATATTAATAAAAACTGGTGTCCGCACTGTGGAAAAGCTTTTGATCTTGATTACATCAGAAAGTCTGTTAATGTCCCGTTGTGTGATAAATGTTTTGCTCCAATCAGACCCGGTATAAGATTATACGGAGAAAATATTGAAAACGGACTTATGACTGAGGCCGTAAATGCTTGTGAGAAGGCTGATTTGATATTGATTCTCGGAACAAATATGTATGACAATATGGTTAAGTTCTGTACCGGATTTTATAACGGAAGCAAGCTGGTACTTATTACAAAAGAAGAACATTATATGGACAAATGTGCAGATGTTGTAATCCACGACAATGTCTACAATGTTCTTCCGCAGATTATGTAGTTTTTTTCTGTATATTTTTAAAGATTATTACAAGACAAATGGTATGAGCCAGAGCTGTGGCAGTCCAGGTAAACGGATATGAATAAAACAGCACATCCAGCGTATGGTACTTCTGAAATATCGTGAATATCCATATTATTCTTAGTCCGCATGCTCCGATCAGAGAGATTATCATCGGAAGAATTCCGTATCCGAGTCCTCTGAGAATACCTACAAGGACGTCCATTAATCCACACAGAAAATATATTGTGCAGATGATTTTCATTCTTAAAAGGCCGAAGTAAATGGATGTTCCGCTTGATGTATACATAGACAGTAATTCACGGCCGAAAAAGTATGCTAAATTTCCCATGAGAAGACCGACAACGGTCACCAGACCAAGGCATTCAAACATTATTTTTTTAATTCGTTTATAATTACCGACACCGTAGTTCTGACTTACGAAACAGAGAGCAGTCTGATATACGGCGTTCATAGATGTATATACAAAGCCTTCGATATTCTGGCAGGCTGTGTTACCGTTCATGGCTGTACTGCCGAAAAAATTTACCGATGACTGAATCAACATATTGGATATTGAGAAAAGCATGCCCTGAACTCCGGCGGGAAGGCCTACTCGAAGTATAAGGATGAAAATTTTTTTGTCTATTTTCAAATCCTTAAGAATAAGTTTATAACAGGATTCCGTACGCATAAGACAAAGTATGACAAGGAAGGCCGATACGGCTTGTGAAATGACGGTAGCAAAAGCAACACCCTCAACATCCATGTGTAAGAATTTTACAAAGAATATGTTGAGTATTATGTTTATTATTCCGGCAATAAAGAGAAATATAAGAGGACGTCTGGTGTCGCCGATGGCTCTCAATATGGCGCTTCCGAAGTTATAGAGAACCATAAACGGTAATCCAGCAAAATATATATGAATATATAAAGTTGAAAGATTAATTACATTGGAAGGGGTCTGCATGTATTGAAGAATCGGACCGGAAAAAATAATACCTATGCCGCCGATTATTATGCCCAGAATAAGAGAAACCGATATCGAGGTGTGAACGGCATCATGAACATCTTTTTCTTTGCCTGCACCGAAGAATCTTGCAACTACGACATTAGAACCAACTGATACACCGATAATAAGGTTTGTAAAAAAATTGATAAGTGCGGAAGTGGCACCGATTCCTGCAAGTGCATTAGGCTCGTCCGAGTGCCCAACTACGATTAAGTCGGCCGCATTAAAGAGCAATTGAAGTATGCCCGAAAGAATAAGCGGAAGAGAATAAATCAGTATTTGGGGAAGAAGAGAACCTTTAGTCATGTCCATTTCGTATTTGTTATTTTTTGTCATTTCTCTGTACCTCGTTATTGTACTGAATATCATACACAAAAAAATGGTGTGTGATAAGAAAAAATATGCCGAAATTTTCTATTTATCGGTAATTAATATATGATAAAATATCATCTGAAGGTTTTATGGAGAAGATTTTATGGAAGAATATGAGATTCCCGGAACAGCACAGATAAGAAAGCTTACTGCGACAAAAGAAGCGTCGGAGCTTCTTTGTTTGTGTGGCAAACTTGCAGAGGATGGTCTTGATAAGAAACTTTGGAGTGTTCTATCAAGAGTATATGAAGACGGCAAATATTTTGAAGGCAGTATTACTGAAGAGATAAGTAAAGCTGTTGAACAAGTAGTAAAGAGCGATGTGCCGGCTTGTCTTAAACTCCAACTTTATACATCATTTAAATTACCTGTGCGTCTTTTACCTGATGAGGAAAGCTGCAGAGAAATCGTTCACGAATGTGACACAAAAAGAGCCAATATAGCAGCTCATTTCATTAATCTGTATCAGATTGAAACACTTCTGTATAATGAGATCATCGGACGAGCGGATATTCTTAGTATTCTTTATAAGCAGATGTCCGTCAGTCGGTTGTTAACATTTTTTGGTATCATTATTTCCAACGAAAATAAAGAGAATATTACAGGTGCCATTCGTTTGGTAGCCAAATGCAGAAAGAAATTTGTATATGACGATCAGTCACAGATAAAAACTCTTACGGATAATGTATTTGAAGCCAAAGAGGTCTTTTTTACGAGTAAGTTATTATTCTGTCAGACTTTTAAGGTGCCGAAGAATATTGTTATTTCGCAGAAGACTCTCGATAAAATATTACGAATATCCATTAACTATGAAGAAAAACTTACAAAAGATTTTGTAAAAGAATATTCTCTGAGATTTGATTGCTCGGATCTTGCATTGTGCCAATATTATTTAAATAATAAAAAAGCCAGCAATGAGAAGGGTATAGTTCTCAGATTTGCATATCATCTCAACAGACTCGAAGACGAACAGATGAAAAAGAAACTTTTAAGAGGTGCATATAAAAGAGGCGGATATTTCAGAATGTACGCAGGATGTATGCAAGATGGCTATATTGATATGGAAAAGATGAAAAGATTTCATTATTCATCAGAAGATGTAGCATGGTGCAGTGCACTTCCGGGTCTGAATGATCAATAATCAATAATCGATATTTTTTATTTAATATACAGGAGGCGTTAAGCTAATGGGCGGATTTTTTGGAGTAACCTCAAAAGAGGACTGTGTATTTGATTTGTTTTTTGGAACAGATTATCATTCACACCTCGGAACAAGACGTGCGGGAATGTGCGTTTATGACGGGGAGAGATTTGACAGGGCAATACATAGTATCGAGAATTCTCCTTTCAGAACCAAATTTGAAAAAGAAGCCAATTCCATGAAGGGCAATTACGGAATAGGAAGTATTTCGGACTATGAAGGTCAGCCGGTACTTGTAAGAAGTCATCATGGAACATTTGCAATAGTTACAGTTGGAAAGATTAATAATTCGGATGAGATTGTTGATCAAATATTAAAAGACAATGTTCATTTCTTTGAGATGAGCGGTGGCGAAATCAGTCAGACAGAGCTGGTAGCGGCCATTATTAATCAGAAGGATAATTTTATTGACGGAATAAAATATGCTCAGGAGATTATTGAAGGCTCCATGAGTATGTTGATTCTTACACCAAAGGGTATTTATGCGGCAAGAGATCGTCTCGGCAGAACACCGGTTATTATCGGTAAGAAAGACGGTGCTCACTGCGTTTGTTTTGAAAACACTTCATTTCTCAATCTTGGCTATTCGCTTTATAAGGAACTGGGGCCCGGCGAAATAGTTGTTATGAACGAAAATGAAGTCAGGGTATTATGCGAACCCGGAGATAAGATGAAAATCTGTACTTTTCTGTGGGTGTATTACGGCTATCCCTCGTCAACTTTTGAAGGTATCAGTGTTGAGAAGATGCGATACAATTGCGGTTCAAGTATAGCTTCCAGAGATAATGTGTCGCCGGATATAGTAGCGGGCGTGCCTGATTCCGGAACAGCTCATGCAATAGGCTATGCCAATAAATCAGGTTATCCTTTTGAAAGACCGTTTATTAAATATACTCCGACCTGGCCAAGATCGTTTATGCCGACCATTCAGAGTAAACGATCTTTGATAGCTAAGATGAAGTTGATAGCGGTCGAAGATTTAATTAAAAACAGAAGTCTTTTGCTTATTGATGATTCAATTGTAAGAGGAACACAACTTGGTGAGACAACACAGTTTTTGTATGAGAGCGGTGCAACAGCGGTACATATAAGACCTGCATGTCCGCCGTTGTTATACGGATGTAAATATCTTAATTTTTCAAGATCGAAGTCTGAGATGGAACTTATTACAAGATGTGTAATAAAAGAACTCGAAGGACCTGACGTCAGTCGTGAAAAATTGGATCTTTATGCTAATCCGGATACTGAAGAATATCAAAATATGGTCGAGGCAATCAGAAAGAAATTGAATTTCACATCCTTAAGATTTAACAGACTTGACGATATGCTTGATGCAGTAGGAATCGATAGAAGTAAATTGTGTACTTACTGCTGGAACGGCAAGGAATAAAAGGGGATAGTAAGGAGTAGTATTGGGGCAGAAAAGAGACAAAACCAGGAGTTACAGTCTGAGGCTTTTTATTGCATTGTTTATTTCGCTGATGGTTATTGCTTATGTCAGTGAATATTCGGAAAGGCTGTATGAACCCGGATTGGAAAGTTTATGTGAGGGGTGGAGAGTTACATTCAAAGATTCGGAAGGTGTAACGCATACAGATGAAATGACTTGTCCTTGTAAGATAGATGAAGAAATATCGGAAGAAGGATTGGTCATTTCTAATACTTTGCCTTTAAATACCGAAGGCAGTTTTATTTTTCTGCAGAGTAATCATCAGAATATTGAAGTGTATATAGACGGTGTCTTTCGTGATTCTTACGGTAAATTCGAAAATTTGGAATTCGGAAAAGTGTCGCCTCTGGGTTACATGCCGATAAAACTTACAGAGGCTGATGCGGGAAAGACAATAGAAATTCATTATAATTCTTATTATCAGGAATACAGATTCATAATTAAAAATGTATATTTCGGTAGTTATTCGCAGTTCCTTTCATTTATGAGAGACAGTTTTATGACTGATATCATATTGGGAGCCATGTTTATAGTGGGCGGAACTCTTCTTTTTGTCATTTATTTTGTACTGTATTATATGTACAAAAAGTTTACGGATATTAATTACTTAGGCTACTTTGGTATAATGATGGGATTTTATATTATTTTCTCCTGTACCGGAAGGCAGCTGATTGTAAGTGATATATTATTTGCCGAAAAGGCAAGTTATATTCTTCGGGGTGGATTGATCATACCGATATTACAGTTTGTCGGTGTAAGACTTAACCGAAAATACAAAAGAATTACGGCAGGTTTAATATTTTTACAGGTATTAACCGTTTTGACTGAGGTAGTATTGGATCTGTTCAAATTTGTGGATATCAGTATTTTAAGTTCAATTAATCCTTATATGATTGCATTTTATGCGGTTTATATAGTGTTTATTTTGTTAATGTCGCATAAAAAGGGAGAGACTTATTTTAATAAGGAATTTTATTGGGGAATAGGACTTTTTGTTTTCTCGGTAATTCTCAATAATATTATCAAATTGGGATTTGGCATAAATTCAGGTCATGAGGATGATATTATTTATGTCGGGGCATATCTTATGGTTATCATTATATGCTCGGGAAATATAAAGAATTGGATTGAGATAGAGAAAGCAAGAAAGGATGCGGAGAATTCCAATAAAGCCAAAAGTGATTTCCTTGCAAATATGTCTCATGAAATAAGAACTCCGATAAATGCGGTAATCGGAATGAATGAGATGATTCTTCGAGAGACTGAATCGGACAGCATAAGAAAATATGCCAATAAAGTAAAAAATGCAAGCAATATATTGCTCAGCCTTGTCAATGATATTCTTGATTTTTCTAAGATCGAGTCGGGAAAAATGGAATTGTTTAATTCGGAATATGAAATTGTTCCCGTTCTTTATGATGTCGTAAATATGGCAAAAACCAAACTTGGTGATAAAAATATAGAATTTATTCTCGATATATCAGAGAATATTCCCACGAAGCTTTTTGGTGATGATGTGAGAATACGGCAGGTCCTTACCAATATTCTTTCCAATGCCGTCAAATATACGAGACAGGGAAGTATTCGATTTAAAGTTGAATGCAGATACGAACAAAATGATACCGAACATATTGTACTTCGGTATTCCGTTAAGGATACCGGTATAGGAATAAAGCAGGAGGATATGGAGACCCTTTTTGAGTCCTTCAGAAGACTCGATGAAAAGGCTAATCACAGCGTAGAGGGAACCGGTCTCGGAATGTGTATAACCAATTCATTCCTAAAGCTTATGGACAGTCGATTAAATGTTGAGAGTACATATGGTAAGGGTTCCGAATTCTGGTTTGAAATCAAACAGGCTATAATTGATGACAGTCCGATTGGTGATTTTAATCAAGCAACAAAAATATCCGACGTAAAAGATATTTCCGTTCATAGCAAATTTATTGCTCCCGATGCTCATATTCTTGTGGTAGATGATAACGAGATGAATCTCGAAGTAATACAGGGATTGCTTAAAGAGACAAAGATGCAGATTACGGTGGCGGATCGCGGAGCAAAAGCATTGGAACTTGTAAGAAATGCCGATTATAATCTGGTTCTTTTGGATCATATGATGCCGGGAATGGATGGAATAGAGACTCTTAAGAGAATGCGTGGCGTAAAACCCGATTTACCTATTATCGCTCTGACTGCCAACGCAATTTCAGGGGCTCGTGAAATGTATCTGTCCTGTGGATTCCAGGATTATCTTGTGAAGCCGATTGATATATTTGAATTGGAAAGTGTTCTGAGAAAATATATACCTTCAGGTTTGATTCTTGATAAGACAGAAGCAGAGATGAGAAAAATGTCAAAAGTCTCTTCGGAAAAGGAAGATGATAATAATTATGTATTTGTAGTGGATAAGCAGTTCTTTAATGATAAATATACGATTAATATTGATGAAGGACTGAAATTCTCAATGTCGTCGTATTCTAAATACTGTACAATGTTGGAAGCATATATTAAATTTGAGGTATCGCGAAGAGAAAAAATCGAAAAAGCTTTTAACTCAACTGATATGGATGCATATGCAATAGAAGTTCATGCTTTAAAAAGTAATGCCAAGGGAATCGGAGCATTTGGTCTGGCAGATGCTGCTTTGAAGCATGAAATGGCTGCCAAAAACAGTGATGCTGTATTTGTAAATGATAATTATGACAATCTGTTCAAAGAGATGGACTTGGTTTTGGAAGGTGTGAAGCAGCTTATTTCCGATATCCAAAAAATGCTGACGAATTCATCATTAAAGATAGAAATAGGAAATGATACCATCTCCGAAAAGGAACCTGTAAGGACTATTGCTCAAAAAGAAGAAAGCAGGCAGAAATATGTTAACCAGCTTCTTAAATTTGTTGAGGATTACGACAGAAAAGCAGGAAAAGGCGTGATTAAAACATGGTTAAAAGAGGAAAGAGAAGACACAATAAAGGTAAAACTGGGTATAATTAGCGATCTTCTCGAGGATTTTGAATTTGAAAAGGCTCGGGATGAGGTTAAGAAAATAGGCGCCAATCTGTCATGATGGAATTTTAAAAGTTACAATAGTTCCTACATTGGGAGCACTTCTTATAACAAGTGATTCATTATAAAGTCTTTTAAGTTGATACTGAAGGTGGTATAAACTGTGATAGCTGCCATCTGAAGGCTCTTGAAGGGCTTTTTTAATTGCTTCCTCCGGAAAACCTACACCGTCGTCCTTTATGCAGAACTGAACGTGGTATTTTGTAAGATGAACAGATACTATAATTCTGCCTTTGCTTCCGGCGGCTTTTTTCCTGATTCCGTGATTAACCGCATTTTCCAGAAGCGGCTGAAGGAACAGAGATGGCATGGTAATATCCGGGATTTCCTTTGGGATATCATATATGAAATCAATATTGGGGAAACGTTCTGATTCTATATAACCAAAAGCACGAACAAGATCTATCTCGTTTTTGAGAGTGCCCATTTCATTGATTGTTTCCTGTTCAAAAATCTGTGTCAGATAGGTGGTTAAGGCGCGTGTTATCTTTTTGGCAGTTTCAGCCTCAAAAAGAGCGTAACCGGATATGATATTAAGAGCATTAAACAGAAAATGTGCTTTTAAATGAGCGGAAAGAAAGTTCGCTTCTTCGTGTTCAAGATTTTTAAGGGAAATCTGATATGAATCGGATAATTTTAATTCTTCATCGTAAGTTACTCGATTTTTACCCAATAACATAATGATTTGAATGATTATAAAAAATATAAATCCACTGGTAAGGGCATATCCGTAATATATGTTATTTAATTTTCTGATTGAATCAAAGGCTGTCGAAACAAATAAAACCAGTGAACTCATAGTATACGAGCAGGCGGAAAGGTCTCTACGTCTAATTAACACATATGAGATATATATGATGGTTCCCATAGATAAAATAAGAAGAATGGCATATATGAATATCAGATATTCTGATATTTTTTTTGGTAAAAGCAGATTAAGAATCATATAGACAAAAGCACCTATTGTTATAAAACGTGACAGCTTGACCGGCGCGACATCCGGAAATTGTTCTTTGCTGTATATTAATATGGAGATGACTATTATCGGCGGCAGAATACGGGCTAAATACAGAACTAAATTCCTTTCCGCATATGGAAATATGATTCCTATTAAAGCGGAATTCATACAGAGTAACCTTATAAGGCATACGAGACAGATAATTGAAAATGAAAAATATACATGGCTCTTCTTTTCTTTGGTTGACTGAATAAAGAAAAAAATGCCGGAACAGAATACAATTACCGCGAAAAAGAAGTCAACCGCAATTGCCTTATAATAATAGTTTTCAGCTTTTTCAAGAGAACCGAGAAGTATGGGAAGAGGTTCGGTTATATAGTCATAGTGATTGTACGGATGAATGGATAGTGTAACGGCTTTACTTTCCGCATAAAAAACTATTCTTTGCAGATGTTCAATAGAACGGGGGCCATGTTCGGCAACACTGTCGTATATTATTTTATCATTAATGGAAATAGTGTATTCCGAATTAATTCTTGGGACAATTAACGAATAGAAACGATCGCCCTCAGGTAGGTAAATATAAGCGGAATATATGTTATTTCCTTTATTATAAGAAGAAAAAACTTCCGGGACGGATACTGTTCTTCCTGAATCCGCACCTTTTGTTATCTTCCAATTGCCGTCAAGAGATACAAGAAGATCGGAGGCGTTATTAATTGAAGACAGATCAATAACACCCTGTGTGATTATTCCTTTATCATAAGGGTTAACAAAAATATAACGATACAATACCGTTGAGTATAACAGCATTATAAAGAATGCGATATGTATAGGCAGATTAAGAGATTTCCGATTCATCTGTCTCCACCTCCGAATAATCAATGTTAAATTCTACTTTTGTAGATTTGTTTAGAACACTTTCTATGTGCAAGGACGAATTAAGTTCATCTTTCAACAGCTGATTAATATGATATAACCCCATGTCCAGATTTCCTGTGGGCTTATCAAGAGCAAATTCAATTTCCGAGGGCGTCATTCCGCAACCGTTATCGATTATATACACATTTAAATACCCGTCATATTTTGTAATTGACAGGGTTACAATCGGATGCATAGTAGTTTTAAATGCATATTTTATTGAATTTTCCAAAATTGCCTGAATTGAATATTTGGGGACCCTGGCGACAGGAAGGTTGTTGTCTATATTAATAATAAATGTTATTTCGGGATGGAATTCCTTTGTAAGTGTTATAAATGCGCGGCAATATTTAATTTCTTCGTTTATTGTGTGATAAAAATTATCATCCGAAAAATCAAGTGTTTGTCTTAGATAAGTGGCAAGCGACTGAATCAGGGAATCGACTTTGGCTTGATTGACACCGATATAAGATTCGATTGCATCCAATGTCTCATAAAGGTAGTCAGGTTTGATATGGGCACTGATGTAAGTACTCTTGTTGGTTTGAAGTTCAAATACTTTTTCTTTGAGGAGCAGTGTCAGTTTTTTATTATTTCGAAGCGATGCATTATATCGTTTCATCAGGATGTTAGTAAGAATGACTATATATACAAGAAGGGTAACATTGTAAAGGGGGGTAAGTGTCGTCCAGTTTATTGAATACATAAATTCTGAGAAGACAGCAAGAAGTAATATAAGGAAACCGCAGGTGTAATAACAAAAATATTCGTTTTTGGTTTTGTGAAAAAGAATTACTCCGTATACAAATGCGGAAAGGATACAAAGAAAAGAAAAAATAAAATAAGCAGGTACAATAAAAGGAAAGGATTCGATAGGAAGGAAAAGGAATACAAGAAGCAGGAAACCGTTCATAATGGAAGTGGTACGAAGGGCGCCGGTTGACTGCTTCTGATTAAACAGTGTGGAAATAAGTATAATAAAACCGTAGATTCTAAGTGCATATGAAAAAATAGTTAATTTGACCGCCAGAAAAAGGGAAATATTAAACTGCTGTAAAAGGTTATTAAAACGTCCGGAGATAAGCAATGTAATAATTGAAGAAAGCGAGAGAAATACTAATCCTATATGGGCCATATCACGGTGTCTGTTAAAAAAGGAAAGGATACTGAAAAACATAGTTGTCAGAAAGAAAACAATAAGAATAAAGGATACTATTTTCAGAAATAACGAGTATTGAGCTATTGTATCCGGCGTTCCTATACGAAATTCCGTGTTTATGAGAAGGTTGAAGTAAGGAGAGATCACTGACTGATCGTTTTTGGGAAGATAAAGGGTAATACTTATGTATCGGTCATTGGCGTGATAATTAATTATATCGGGGGATGGAAGAATTGAGGATGTTGTATAATCGTTGTTAACCCTAAGACTTTCGCCGTTTATTTTGAATTGATAATAGGAAAATGAAGAAGGCAGCATGATTGAAATGTCATGTTCATTTTCCGGCAGAATTAAACCGAGGGAATATTCGGTATAACTGTCGACTGTGGAACGGAGTGTCATTATAAAGGCGTCACCGATATAATAGGGATCATCGTCATTGAGTTGTTCGGAGGTCAGAAGATGAATCTGGTGTCCTTCCGGAAGTGAGTTGGCAGGCCTGTGGCATATAAAAAGAATTGCCAAAACAGTGACAAGTAATAACGCCAGTATGAAATTAAATATACCGATAGATGTTTTCATTTATATTATTTTATAAGTGCCTTAATTGATGAAGACGGAGTGAGACCTTGAAGCGTCTGTAATTTGTCGGCATAAGTTGAGTAGACAATTTTTGCTTTGGCCTGTTGACCGTTTTTCAGATATTTTTTTATAAGTTCTTCTACAATGCTGTCATTGCAGGGGTCTATAATAAGGTATTTTTCCAAAGTCATGGTAGAATCAAGTTCGTCACCTGCTTTATCATATTCTGTTGAAAGTGTACGAAGGATTCGCATTGAGAGAGATTCTATATAGGCTTTTGTTTCAAATGCCCATTCATAAGCCTTGCCCATAAGGTATTCTCCGGTAATCAACTTTGATAATTCCTCAAGCTCTTTTAACTCGAGATCCTGTAATTTTGATGAACCTTCCATAAGTTTAATATAGTCACAATCTATTTGATCGGTATTAAGTCTGTATGTATCGTTTTCTCTGATAAGAATCTCCGTCAGATTAAGTTTTGCAAATGAACTTCTAAGGTAGGAGCAGCTTACATAAAAGAGTTTATTAGCTTTTTCATCGTCGATGTCAGGGAATAAAGCATCCAAAATGGTATATTTTGATAACGGAGTTGAATAGTGATGAACAAGCAGTGCAAAAAGCTCCATGGTTTTGTTGGTTCTGAAGGATATCGGATGTAATTCGTCATTTCCGGTATAACATGTGAACTGACCGATGCACTTCACGGTGAGCTTCGGTTCTTCTTTTGCAGCCGCAGTTACTTTAGAATCAACCCGGGGTTGTTTTGAGTGGGAAATAATCTGAATCTGATCGGCAAAATCCTCGCTGCTTAACGGTTTAAGGAGATATCCGATAGCGTGGGCCTGGAATGCTTGAAGTGCATACTGATCAAAAGCAGTAATAAATACAATACTGATGTACGGATCGACTTCTAAGAGGCGCTCTGCCAATTCAAGGCCGTTGAGGGAAGGCATTTCTATATCGAGAAATGCTAAATCTACAGTATTATTTTTAACATATTCAAGAGCTTCAAGTGGATCTGAAAATGTTGCAACCAACTCGACCCTTTTCTCGTTTCTGATAATATATTCAAATCGTTTTAATGCAAGAAGCTCATCGTCAACTGCTATTATTTTATACATTTAAAACCTCATTTCTATTAAAATTTATTAAAAATTTTAAAAATTCATAATTGTTTAGTTTTTGTTAAGGGTGATATGTTAATCTTCAAACATAAGTAAGACTAATTCCCCCCCTTTTATACTTTTTGATGACCCACACGAAAGTGTGGGTTTTCTGCTTTATTATACGATAATAAATTATTCGATAATAATCTAAACAGTATTAATTTTCATAAAAGCACCCAGATTACCGCGTTTACCGGCTGAAGCTCTGTGAGAGAACAGTAAATCCGAATTGCATGCCGTACATATATTTGAAACGACTATGTTTTCTTCCGAAATTCCTGCTTCGATAAGCACCGACTTATTGGCAATCTGCAGATTAAGCATATATTTTGTTTTGTTTTTCTTTTTCAGAATATCACTAAAATAAGGAGAATGCTTAAAATTTTCATAAAATACTTCGGCAACATCAGAACTTATCTCGTAACAATTGCCGCATATTGAAGGACCGATGGCACAAATTATATTTTCAGGTTCGGATTTGTATTCTTCGTACATACGTTTTATTGTGACCAAACCCATACGAGCAGCCGTTCCGCGCCAACCGGAATGAGAAAGACCTATGGCTTTTTGTTTGGTGTCAACAAAGAACAGTGGAACACAGTCGGCATAAAAGGTTGTAAGAACAAGGCCGGGAACATTGGTAATTAATCCGTCAATATCATTAAGAAGAGTCGGATTTTCCATATTATTAACAGGTGTATCTTGGTCAACACGAAGTACATTGGTAGTGTGTGTCTGTCTGGAAAAGACCAAATCAGATAAATCGGCATCAAGGGCTGCAGCAATTCGTGTGTAGTTAGTACGGACATTATCGGGATTGTCACCGCGACTTGAACTCAGATTCAATGAACTGAAGATGCCTTCACTGGTTCCGCCAAGTCGTGTTGAAAAACAATGTGTGATAAACGGAATACTGTTAAGTCGGTTGAAGGTAAGAAGCGGAAGGGAGTATTCCGGACCGTTAAATGTTTTTACAGAAAAAATATTTTCATTATTTGATGTTTTAAAATTAATATTCATTATTTTTCTCACGAAATCGATTAATGTTTTCTTTATATTACGATGTGAGTGCCCCCTCATTATAAAATTGCTCATTTGAGCAAGCTCAATCGCAATTTTATGCTTTTGACACTTATATCATATTATAAGAGGAATTTGACATTTATGTAAACATTAAAAAGATTTAACCGATATTTTCTTTATTTTATGCAAAAAAAATATTGCTATCATTGAATCTATGAATTAAAATAAACGTGTTTTTTTATTATTGGTAGGGAGAACAAAATTGATGGAAACGTGGTATTACAGGGTTAATAGCATTGATGGTGATTATGCATATCTTGTAAGAACAGATATTGAATCAGATGAAGAAAAGTGTGTTGCAATGGCTCTTCTTCCGGCTCAGATTACGGAAGGCAGTTCTCTCAAATATGAAATGTTTCAGTATTCGATGTGCTGATTAATTAAGTTTGTAAACCGTAAAATACGGTTAATATAATAATTTAGGAGGATAAATAATGGCAGACATTAGACCACAGTCAATGGAAAGAATCACAACACCCGCTCTTGCAAAAGCATTTATTGAGGAGCAGATTGCAGAGATTAAGGCACAGGTTGGAGATAAGAAAGTATTACTTGCACTTTCGGGCGGTGTAGATTCATCGGTAGTTGCAGCTTTATTAATTAAAGCAATCGGTAAGCAGCTTGTATGTGTTCATGTTAATCATGGTTTACTTAGAAAAGGTGAGCCGGAACAGGTTGTGGAAGTATTTAAAAATCAGATGGATGCCAATTTAATATATGTTGATGCGGTAGACAGATTTCTTGATAAGCTTGCCGGTGTATCTGATCCCGAGACAAAGAGAAAAATAATCGGTGCAGAGTTCATCAATGTATTCGCTGAAGAAGCAGCAAAGCAGGAAGGTATTGAATTCCTTGCTCAGGGAACGATTTATCCCGATATTACCGAATCTAAGGGTGTTAAGGCACATCACAACGTAGGAGGACTTCCGGAAGGCCTTCAGTTTGAACTTGTTGAGCCGGTTAAATTCCTTTACAAAGATGAAGTACGTATGGTTGGTAAGGAACTTGGACTCCCTGATAACATGGTTTATCGTCAGCCTTTCCCCGGACCGGGACTCGGTGTTCGTTGTGTAGGTGCTATCACAAGAGATCGTCTTGAAGCACTTAGAGAAGCTGATGCAATTGTACGTGAAGAAATCGAAAAACTTCCCGAAACACCTTGGCAGTATTTCTGCGCTATACCTGATATGCAGTCAACAGGTATCAAATATGTTAATGGCGAAGGCCAGAGATATATGGGTTGGGCATGTGTAATTCGTGCCGTTAATACAACCGATGCAGTTAAGGTAACAGTTCCTGAAATTCCTTTCGATGTTCTTTGCAAGATGAGAGATGAAATTGTAAAGATTCCCGGAATCAACAGAGTATTATGGGATATTTCGGAAAAACCCGTTGCTACAATTGAGTGGGAATAGAAAAAGCAAAACCGAGAGCCCTTAATTTACTGGGTTCTCGGTTATTTTATGCCCTTTTTGAGTACAAAATGAGTACAAAAAGTTTTATTTCTTGTTTTTTACGTTTTATTCATCAAAATCAGCTTCGTT